>JAPUEF010000113.1:0-19226 GCA_027492655.1 Alphaproteobacteria bacterium
AAGCCCGATTTCGGCATGCGCTGGTACGCGCTGGGCGTCGATTTCGAGATGTTCGGCAAGGACCACCAGACCAACCAGCACGTCTACGACGCGATCTGCGAGATTCTCGGCGGCCACGCTCCCGAGCACTATGTCTATGAGCTCTTCCTCGACGAGATCGGCCAGAAGATCTCGAAGTCCAAGGGCAACGGCCTGACGATGGACGAGTGGCTGACCTACGCCTCGCCCGAGAGCCTCTCACTCTACATGTTCCAGAAGCCGCGCACCGCGAAGCGGCTCTATTTCGACACCATTCCCAAGGCGGTCGATGAATATGCCGCGTTTCTGAACGCCTATCAGGGCCAGTCTCCGGAAGAAAAGCTGGAGAACCCGGCCTGGCATATCCATGCCGGCCTGCCGCCCCAGGAAACCTGGCCGCTGTCCTTCGCGCTGCTGCTGAACCTGTCGGCCGCTTCGAACGCGGACGACCCGGAAACCCTGTGGGGCTTCATCAAGGCCTATCGTCCCGGTCTGACGCCGGAGGATTATCCCTCGCTCGACCGGCTGGTCGGCTATGCGATCCGCTACTATGCGGACTTCGTGCGGCCGGCGAAGACCTTCCGCGCCCCGACCGAGGAAGAGCGCCGCGGGCTGGAGCTGCTGGCCGATGCGCTCGACGAGGCCGGACTCGCCGACGCCGATACGCTGCAGAATCTCAGCTTCGAGCTGGGCAAGACCAACGGCTTCGCCGACAAACTGCGCGACTGGTTCAAGGCGTTCTACGAGGTGGTGCTGGGCCAGACGCAAGGCCCGCGCTTCGGCTCGTTCGCGGCGCTGTTCGGCGCGAAACGCACCGCCGCGCTGATCCGCGAGGCGCTGGCCGGCGCGTTCCTGAAGGCGGCCGGCTGAAGCCTACTGCTTCACCCAGACGATGCGGGCGATCCATTCGATCTCGCCCGCATCGAAGCTGCGTGGCGGGAAAGCGGGGTTGAGCGAAGCGAGCTCGATCTTCTTGGCCGATTTCTTCGACAGCACCTTGGCCATCACCTCGCCGCCCTTGGTCTTCGCCACGACGCGGTCGCCCTTGCGTATCTGCGAGGAGGGCGAGAGCACCAGAATGTCGCCCGCGCGATAGAGCGGCAGCATGGAATCGCCGGCGACTTCCAGCGCGAAATCGCCCTCGTCGTCGGCGAGCGGCAGCTTCACATGGTTCCAGCCCGAACCGGCCGGAAAGCCGGAATCGTCGAAGAAGCCGCGTCCGCCCGCCTGCGCCAGGCCGATGACCGGCACCATGCGCACGCCGGTCTGCTTGCCCTTGGGAAGGATCAGAGAGACGAACTCGTCGAGGCTGGCCCCCGTGGCGGCGAGAATTTTCGAGACGCTCTCGGTGGAAGGCCAGCGCTTCTTGCCGTCGTCGGCGGTGCGCTTGGACGGATTGAAAGTGGTCGCATCGAGACCGCTCTTGCGGGCGAGGCCGGAAGGCGACATGCCATAGCGTGCGGCGAGCGCGTCGATGGCGGCCCAGATCTGCTTGTGCGTGAGCATGGCGATGGCGTTGAAGGTTGGAGGTGAATTTTGTGGGAAAATAGGCCTACCGGCTCCGCCGATCAACCCCTAAATTGCGCGACGGCGCCATGACGAGCGTGATCTACAAGATCGTGGACGCCGCCGCCTGGCGCGATGCCGTCGCCGCTGGACGCTTCGCGGGCGCGCCGGTGGATCTGGCGGACGGCTATATCCACTTCTCTACCGCCGCGCAGGTGCGCGAGACGGCGTCGAAGCATTTCGCCGGCGTCGAAGGACTGGTGCTCGCTGCGTTCGACGCGGCGTCGTTCGGCGGCGATCTGAAATGGGAGCCCTCGCGCGGCGGGGCGCTGTTCCCGCATCTCTACGTCGCGCTCGATCCGGCGGCGGCGCTGTGGACGCGGCCGCTGCCGCTGGACGGCGAGGGCGCGCATGTATTCCCGGACGGTATGACGTGATCCTTCCCTATCCCCTGATCCGCCCGTTTCTGTTCGCGCTGGAACCGGAACGGGTGCACCGGCTGACGCTGCGCGCCTTGCGCATGGGGCTTGCGGGCGGGCCGGGCGCGCTCGCCTCGCCGCGATTGCGCCAGACGCTGTTCGGGATCGAATTTTCCAACCCGCTGGGGCTTGCGGCGGGTTTCGACAAGAACGCGGAAGCCGCAGACGCCGCGCTGCGGCTGGGCTTCGGCTTCGTGGAATGCGGCACCGTCACGCCGAAGCCGCAGGACGGCAATGCGCGTCCGCGCATCTTCCGCCTGAAGGCGGACCGCGCGGTCATCAACCGTCTCGGTTTCAACAATGAAGGACATCGCGCGGCGCAGGCGCGGCTGACGGCGCGGGCGGGACGCGGCGGCGTGGTCGGGATCAATATCGGCGCGAACAAGGATGCGGTGGACCGCGCGGCGGATTATGTCGCTGGCTACCGGGCGCTGGCGGCGAGCGCGTCTTATGTGACGGCGAATATCTCCTCGCCCAACACGCCGGGGTTGCGAGGGCTTCAGAACCCGGACGAGCTGAACGACCTGCTGGCGCGGCTGGTGGCGGCGCGGGCGGAAAGCGGCGTGCACCGCCCGATCTGGCTGAAGATCGCGCCCGATCTCGACGCCGAGGCGATCGCCGCCATCGTCGAGGCCTGCGTCGCGCACGGCATCGAGGGGCTGGCGGTCTCGAACACCACGCTGGCCCGGCCGGAAACGCTGGGCAGTGCGGCGAAGGGCGAGAGCGGCGGGCTTTCGGGCGCGCCGCTGTTTCTGCCTTCGACCCGGGCGCTGGCTGCGGCCTTTCTGGCGGCGAAGGGACGGCTGAAGCTGATCGGCATAGGCGGCGTCGCCTCGGCGGACGACGCCTATGCGAAGATCGCGGCGGGGGCGAGCCTGGTGCAGCTTTATTCCGCGATGATCTATGGCGGGCCGGATCTGCCGGCGCGGATCGTGCGCGGGCTGGACGTGCGGCTGGAGCGCGAGGGATTGAGCGTCGCGGCGCTGACCGGACGCGATGCGGCGGCTTGGGCTGGCTAAAGCAATTCCAGGAAAAGTGCGAAGCGGTTTTCCGTCCGGAATTGCGTCAAAACAACAAGCTGGATCAGGTCAGCGATTCAATAAACGCTGACCTGATTTAGCTCTCCGGGATCAGCAGGTGGCCGCGCAGCGTGGCGATGGGCCGGTCGTGCTCTTCCTGCCAGGCGTGCGCGTGGATGTTGATGACGCGCCGCCCCTCTTTTGTGATGACGGCGCGGGCATAGGTGTCGACCGGGCGGCCCGAGCGCAGATAGTCGATATTGATATCGACCGGACGCGGCATCTCCGCGCCGGCGACCTCGAAGATTGCCTGCAGCATGGCGGTGGTTTCCAGAAACCCGCCGACCACGCCGCCATGCAGCGCCGGAAGCACCGGATTGCCGATGAGATGCTGCGCGAAGGGCAGGATAGTCGTGATCTCGGTGCCTTTGCGATCGACCTGTATGCCCAGATAGCGGGCATAGGGAATCGCCGCGACCAGCGCCGCGAGATCGGGCTTGGTCCCCGCCTCGCGGGCCGCCGTCAGGATCGCCCGGGGGCTCACGGACTGAGGGTTCACGGCTTCACCTCGCGGCGGCCGGCCGTGTTCAGCATGAAGACGGCGACGCAGGCGGCGATCGGGTCGGCGCGGTCGGTGTGGAACGCGATGCCGCGCACGAAGGCGACCGAGCGTGTGACGCGATAACATTCGCAGAACGCATGGATCGCCAGATCGGGCGTCGCCGGCTTCATGTAGTCGATTCGCAGGTCCAGCGTCGCGATCGCGCCGAAGCGTTTGGTCTTGCTCGTCACCGCGATGCCGCAGGCATTGTCGAGCAGCGAGGTGACGACGCCGCCATGGATGATCCGCGTTTCGGGATCGCCGACCAGATGATCGGCATAGGGGATCATCGTCAGCGCCGTGCCGTCGCCGATCTCAAGCACCGTCATGGCGAGGCCTTCGGCATGCGGCACGCCGGTGATGGCGAACCCGGCGCGATGCTGGGGAAGGGTCGGCGGCGTATCCGTATCGCTCATCGTCAAGGCTTAGCCGACGCCGCCCGCTCTTGCCAGCCGCGCGTCCTGCGGGCGACCGTCCATCCCGGTCGTCCTGGCGGGGTGACAGCGCCCTCCGCCTTCGCTTTAATCGGCGTCAAACGCATCGGGGAGATTTGAACGCATGATCGACTTCTACACCTGGACCACGCCCAACGGCCGCAAGGTTTCGATCATGCTCGAGGAATGCGGGCTGGCCTACACGGTCCATCCGGTGAACATCACCATGAACCAGCAGTTCGAACCGTCTTTCCTGAAGATCAGCCCGAACAACAAGATTCCCGCCATCGTCGATCGCGAAAGCGGCACGACGGTGTTCGAAAGCGGCGCGATCCTGATTTACCTTGCGGAAAAGACCGGACGCTTTCTGGCCAGATCGGGCGACGCGCGCTGGAAGTCGATTGAATGGCTGATGTGGCAGATGGCGGGCTTCGGCCCGATGACCGGTCAGCTCAATCATTTCGCGGTCTTCGCCAAGGAGAAGATTCCCTACGCCATCGAGCGCTATTCCAACGAGTATGCGCGCCTGATCGGCGTGCTGGAGAAGCGCCTGGCCGAGTCCGAGTATCTGGCCGGCGAGGAGTATTCCATCGCCGACATCGCGACCTATCCCTGGGTCGCCGCGACGCTGCCGACCGTGCTGAAGAAGTTCACCGGCCTCATCAAGAACCACGCGCATATCGACACCTGGCTGCGCCATGTCGGCGAGCGTCCGGCGGTCCAGCGCGGCATGAACGTGCCCCCCGCGCACTGACGGTGGAAAGGCCGTCGCTCGATTGTCTCCCCCGCGCGATCGCCGAAGATATCGCAGCCGCGACACGGGCCTTCCTGACCTCGTCCGGCCTGCCTCTGAACCGTATGCCGGAATACCTGCTGCAGGGCTGGACGTTCGCCACGAGGCATGCGCAGTGGACGATGTCGATGGAGACCGCCCTGTGCGACCTTCTGAAGTGGCACGGGTCGGGCGACCGCATGCCGGGGCGTGTCGATCTCGCGATCTACGACTCGGTCGATCCGAGCAAGAGCCGGCAAAAGCTGCTTTGCGTCGTCGAATACAAGCTGGGCTGGGTCGATCTCTGGAAGGACGCGCTGCGGACCGAACAGCTTCTGCGTCTGATGGCCAGGTCCGATCCGCGTCCTCGCCTGGCGATAGTCGCCGGCGTCGCCAACGCGAACTGGATCGATGCCTATGGGGACATCGTCCGCGCACGGGAAGAGGACGGCTGGGCCTTGTCGGTGGGGGCGCCGTTTTCGGCGCCGGATTCTGAAGCCGATCCGCAGGCGACTTATTCGACGGTGGTTTTGAGCAAGATTATTTAGGGCGGGCCAAAACGACCGGGCATACCTGCGGCGTTCTCCGCCGCCAGGCTTGCCCGCTGCGGGAACCGCAGGCAGTCTCGCGCCCATCGCGATAGTCCGGATGAAACGCCAATGACCGCTCTTCCCAGGTCTTGCATCGTCGGGGCCGGGTGCTCCGGCTTCACCACCGCCAAGGCGCTGCAGGATCGCGGTCTGCCCTTCGACATCTTCGAAATGACGGGCGCGATCGGCGGCACCTGGAACTATAACAATCCCGGCGGCAAATCGGCCTGCTACCAGTCGCTGCATATCGATACCTCGAAAACCCGGATGCAGTTCCAGGACTTTCCGATTCCGGCCGATTTCCCCGACTATCCTCACCACGCCCAGATCCTCAGCTACTTCAACGCCTATGTGGATCGGTTCGATCTGAGGCGGAAAATCACCTTCAACACCCGCGTCGAGCGCGCGGTGCGCGGCGCGGACGGCGTGTGGTCCGTGACGCTTTCGACCGGCGAGACGCGGCGCTACGACGCCCTGTTCGTGTGCAACGGTCATCACTGGGATCCGAACACGCCGGAATTTCCCGGCGCGTTCGACGGCATCGAGATGCATTCCCACGCCTATCGCACGCCGTTCGAGCCTTACGATCTGGTCGGCAAGAACGTGCTGGTGGTCGGCATGGGCAACAGCGCGATGGATATCGCCAGCGAGCTCGCCCAGAAGCCCATCGCGAAAAAGCTGATGGTCGCAGCGCGCCGGGGCGTGTGGATCTTTCCCAAATACATCAACGGCCGCCCGCCCGACAAAGGCGCTGCGCCCGCCTGGCTGCCGGACTGGCTTTATCGCTTCGTGATGAAGCGCGTGGTCGTGAAGGCGGTGGGCCGCATGAAAAATTACGGTTTGCCCGAGCCCGAGCATCATCCGGCCGACGCCCACCCTTCGGTCTCCGGCGAATTCCTGACCCGGGCCGGCTGCGGCGACATCGCGATGAAGCCGAACATCGCGGAGAAGATGGGCCGGCAGGTGAAATTCACCGACGGCAGCATCGAGGACGTCGACGCCATCATCTACGCCACCGGCTACAACATCACCTTTCCCTTCCTCGATCAGGAAACCGCGCCGGTGGTGGACAATCACATCGGCCTGTTCAAGCGCATCTGGCGGCCCGGCATTCCCGATCTCTTCTTCATGGGGCTGGCGCAGCCTTTGCCGACGCTGGTGAACCTCGCCGAGCGTCAGGCGAAATGGATCGCCGGCTTCCTCATGGGCGACTACGTCCTGCCGCCGCAGGAGGAGATGGCCAGGGTGATCGCGGACGACGAACAGCGCGCGATGGGCCGCTACTACAAATCGCGCCGCCATACCCAGCAGATCAATTTCGACAAATACTGCGTCGATATCGATATGGAGCAGACGCGCGGCGCGGCCCGCGCCAGGGCCGGCGGCTGGGGCGGCGCGAAACTGCCGGTTCCGGCGCGGGCGGAGGCATCGGGCGTCTCTGCGCCCGACTCTGCGGCGGCCTGACGGGAGAGGGCGGGGGCTCGATGCGGATGCCGAGGGGGATGCTGCTGGCGGGCCTGGCCGTGGGCCTCGCCTCGTGCGCGAGGCCGCCGCCGCCGGATATTCCGGTAGGGCCGCTGGGCGTGCCGTTCGAGGTGGATGGCGACCAGATCAACTCGTTCATCTGCGCCAACGAGAAGCACTTCACCATCGCCTATCTGCCCAGCGGCATCGTCTTTTCAACCGGCGTCGGCGGCGTGCTGAGCCTGCGGATCACCGGATCGACGGCGGGCGTGCGCTATGTCGGCGGTAACTTCACCGTGGTCACGATGGCGAACCGCGCCACGGTCTATTATGACGATCAGCCGGTGATGTACGACTGTATCGCCATCATGCAGTAAGGCGTTCCATGTTGCTTTTCGTGCTGGCGGCGGCTGCCGTCTCGGTTCCCGCCGCCGCGCCCGCTGGCCCGGCCTGGGAGAGCTATGTCTGCGAGGGCGGGCCGACCATCCGTCTCGCGCTGAACGATGCCCGCCCGGCCGAACGCGGATGGCTGGAGACGCCCGGCGGCATCGTGGACCTCACGCGCCATGACGGCGAGGGCAAGACCGTGCTGCGCGGCGGCGGCCATATGGTGGTCGCGCCGAACTGGATCGACATCCTCTACGCCCCGCCCGGCCGCGAAAAGAAAGCCTATAGCTGCCGCATCGCCGGGGCGGCGGACGGCACCGTCGCGCCCAAGCCCGAATGAGCGGCGATCCGATCGTCTTTCCGCTCGAACGGCTTGAGGGCCTGCCCTGCGAGACGGGCGCGCCGGCCGCCGGCCGTATCGTCGAGGGCGCGCCGCGCACCCGCACCTGGACGTTCAGCGAAAGCGCCGACGGCAAGACCTTAGCGGGCGTCTGGGAAGCGACGCCGGGGGCGTGGCGCGTCGCCTACGACGAATGGGAGTATTGCTGCATCCTGGAAGGTGAGAGCGAATTGCTGCGCGCCGCCGCGCCGCCGCTGCGCCTTCGCGCCGGCGATCATGTCGTCATCGAGCCGGGCTTCACCGGCATCTGGCGGGTGATCGAAACCACCCGGAAATCCTTCGTCGTCCGCCTCCCTTGAGGCCGGACCCGTTCGCCGCTAACCCAGGGCCCATGTCCGCACCCTTCCAGCCCAAGCCATCGCCTGAACAGGGCATGTTCGGCCGCCTGTTCGGGCGCATCCACCGCGATGCGCTTCTGGCCGAGACCGAAACGCTTCTGGCCGAGGCCGACGACTGGGCCGATGTGACGCGCGACGAGGTCGCGGCGATCGAGGCGAAATACGGCGCGACCCTGAAAGAGGCCGTTCTGAACGACGCCATGATGCTGGTCTCGCGCGCCGCCGCCGACATGACGTCGCAGCAGACGGTCGAAGGCGGCGCGGCGCGTCTGCGCAGGCTGGCGGCGGCGCTGGGGTTCGCCGCCGAGGCCGAGACCATCGTGCTGGCCAAGGCGCGCGGGGCGCTGGCGGAAGCCGCCCAGCATCTCATCGCCGATGACGATCTGACCGACGACGAGCGCGCCGCCTATGCCGCCGCCGCCGACGCCTGCGGCGTGACGCAGGATGCGGCCGCGGCGATGCTCTCGGCCGCCGTCGAATGGCGCATGGGCCAGGAGATCGCCTTCGCGGTCGCCGACGATCGTCTGACGGCGGACGAGGAAGCGCGCATCGATGCGCTGGGCCATGCGCTGCATGCGCGGCTAGAGATCGACGACAGCACGCGCGACCGTCTCGCCCGCGCGAAAAAGCTGTGGCAGGTGGAGCAGGGCGAATTGCCGGACGTCGCCTCGCCCATCGCGCTGCCGGGAACCGAGCGTTGTCTCTATGCCGGCTACGGCCAGGCGCTGGAGCCGCGCAGCCGGGGCAGGCAGAGCTTCGTCCATTCCTATGGCGCCGGCGATATCGTGCTGACGACCAAGCGCATCATTTTCAATGGCGGCGACAAGAACATCGCTTTCCGGCTGAACACGCTGGTCGATTTCCGCGCCTATGACGACGGGGTGGAGGTGCGCAAGGCCACCGGCAAGCCGCTGACCTTCGCGCTCGGCCAGAAGGACGAATGGTTCGCGCGCATCTTCGAACGCGCGCGGCGCGACGCGGACTAAAGCCTGCGGAAATAGATGGTCGTGGCGCAGAGGCGGCCGTCTGGGAACAGCGCGTAGTCGGGAATCTCGCCGGCGCGGACCCAGCCGCCGCGTTCGTATAGCCGCGCGGCGTCGCTGTCCGTCACCGTATCCAGCACCAGCAGCGTGAAGCCGCGCGCCCGGCCCTGCGCTTCCGCCGCCGCCAGCAGCATCGCGCCGACGCCCCGGCCACGGGCGCGGCGATGGACCATCATCTTGGCTATGTCGGCGCGGTGCGGCTGGTTCGGCATCGCGGCGGGCACGAGCTGCACCGTGCCGCAGATGCCGTCATCGTCCTCGGCCACGAACAGCGTGCGGCCGCCGCCATGAACGCCGGCCGCGACGCCCTTCCAGAAGCCTTCGGCTTCGGCGCGGGTGAGACCGGCCATGAAGCCGATGGACGCGCCGCCCGCCACGCAATCCATCAGCACCTCGGCGAGGTCGCGCGCCGCGGCGCGCGCCTCCTCCGGCAGCAGGCGTCGGACGATCACAGCGCGCGCGCGATCAGCACCTTCATGATCTCGTTGGTGCCGCCATAGATCTTCTGCACGCGGGCGTCGCGATACATCTGGGCGATGGGATATTCGTTCATATAGCCGTAGCCGCCGTGCAGCTGGAGGCATTCATCGACGATCTTCACCTGCTCGTCCGAGACCCACAGCTTGGCCATCGAGGCGGTGAAGGCGTCGAGCTTGCCCTGGATGAGCTGTCCGACCGCCCAGTTGCAGAAGACGCGCGCGACGACGGCCTTCGCCTTGGCGTCGGCGAGCACGAACTGGGTGTTCTGGAAATCCATCACGGCCTTGCCGAACGCCTTGCGCTCGCGCGTGTACTTCACCGTCTCCTCGATCGCCCGCTCCATCATCGCGACGCCCTGCAGCGCGATCTGCAGCCGCTCGGAGGGAAGCTGCTCCATCAGCGAGAAAAAGCCCCGGCCTTCCGCGCCGCCCAGAAGATTGTCTTCCGTCAGCCTGACGTCTTCGAAGAACAGCTCGGACGTGTCCTGGCCGTGCAGGCCGACCTTGTCCAGGATGCGGCCGCGGCGGAAGCCGGGCGCTTCATCGGTCTCGACCACCATCAGCGAGGTGCCTTTGGCGCCGGCGGCGGGGTCGGTCTTCGCGACGACGATGATCAGATTGGCCGTGCCGCCATTGGTGATGAAGGTCTTGGAGCCGTTGAGGACATAACCGTCGCCGTCCTTGCGCGCCGTGGTCTTGATCGACTGCAGGTCGGAGCCGGTGCCCGGTTCGGTCATCGCGATCGCCCCGACCAGATCGCCGGTGGCGAGGCGCGGCAGCCAGCGCTTGCGCTGCGCCTCGGTGCCATAGTGATAGATATAGGGCGCCACGATGGCGTTATGCAGCGACGCGCCGAAGCCGGTGACGCCTTTCTTGCCGAACACGTCGATCAGCACGGCCTCGTGCGCGAACGAGCCGCCGCCGCCGCCATATTCCTCGGGCATCGAGGCGCACAGAAGGCCCGCCGCGCCGGCCTTGCGCCACACCTCGCGCGGCACCTGGCCGTCGGCTTCCCATTTCGCGCCGTGCGGCAGCAATTCCTTTTCGGTGAACTTGGCGACGGCGTCCTCGAAGATCAGCAGGTCTTCGGTCATCCAGTCGGGGCGTTCGATGGCGTGCGTCATGGCGGTTCCTCGTCAAGGCGGTGTGGCGGATAGGGAATGGCGCGCACCCTGCCTGTGCGCAGGCGGCGCTTCAAGGGCGCTTCGACGCCGCCGCGACAGGAAATCATGCGGCGGCGCAGCATGCCGCGCGCCGCGCCGCCCGCAGGCTTCAGCCGGCGAAAGCGCGCTGAAGCTCGGCGAGATCCAGCTTCACCATTTTCAGCATCGCCTCGGTGGCGCGCTTCGCCGCCTCGCGATCGTCGGTGGTCATCATCTCCTGAAGCTGCTTCGGCACGATCTGCCAGCACACGCCGTAGCGGTCGCGCAGCCAGCCGCATTGTTCGGCGGTGCCGCCCTGCGAGACCAGACTGTCCCAGTAATGGTCGATCTCGGCCTGATGGTCGCACAGCACCATGAACGAGATGGCGTGGTTGAAGGGATCGAGCGGCCCCGCCTGCATCGCCATGAAGGGCTGACCGAACAATTTGAATTCGACCGTCACGACCGAACCCGGTGGGCCGCTGGGCGTTTCAGCCGCCATCGCGGTGACGCGGGTGATCTCCGAATCCGGGAAGATCGAGACATAGAGTCTGGCGGCTTCTTCGGCCTTGTCGGCATACCAGAGATGGGGATGGATTTTCGCAAGATGGGCCACGGCCTGTCCTTTCTGCGGTTGACTTCAGAATGACGCGGCAACGGCGGCGGTCCCGACACGGCCCGCCGCACTTATCTTAAACGCACAGGTTCCCGCCGCGCTCCCCGGATCATCCAGCCGTGGTGGCGGCGATCCGTTCCGCCCGCAATTGCGAGCGGCGGACCTTGCCGGCGTCGTCGCGCAGCGGCTCGCCGGTGAACTCGATGGTGCGCGGCCGCTTGTAGATGACCAGCCGCTCGGCGAGATGGGCGAAAAGATCGGCCTCGCTGAGGCCCGGCTTGGCCTGCACGATGGCGTGGACCTTGTTGCCGAGATCGTCGTCCGGCAGGCCGATGACGCAGCTGGACTGCACCAGCGGATGATCGTCGATGGCCGCTTCCACTTCGGCCGGATAGACATTCGCGCCGCCGACCAGGATCATGTCGGTGCGCCGGTCGGCGAGATAGAGATAGCCGTCTTCGTCCAGCCAGCCGATATCGCCGATGCTCTCCCAGCCGCCGTCCAGCGGTTTGGAGTCCGCGCCGAGATAGCGATAGGTCTCCGGCGTGCCTTCGGGACGGCGCATATAGATGTCGCCCGTCTCGCCCGGCGGCAGGCGCTGAAGGTCCGGCGAGAAGGCCACGATCTCGGCCCCGCCCACCACGCGGCCGACCGATCCGCGATGCAGCAGCCACTCATTGCCGTCGAGAATGGTGCTCGCGACGCCTTCGGTGCCGCCGTAAAGCTCCATCACCGCATCCGGCCCGATCCAGTCGATCCACGCCTGCTTCAGCCAGGGCGGGCAGGGCGCGGCGAGGTGCCAGAGCGTCTTCAGCGACGAGATGTCGTATTTCGCCTTCACCTCCTCGGGCAGGCGGAACATGCGGCCCATCATGGTCGGCACGGTGTAGATCCAGGTGATCTTGTGCTGGTCGATGAGCGCCAGAGTCTTTTCGGCGTCGAATTTGGGCATCAGCACGACGGGCGCGCCGACCTCCAGCGCCGCGAAGGCCGTGATGAGCGGGCCGTTGTGATAGAGCGGCCCCGGCATCAGCACGCGGTCATCCGGCCCGATGCGCCAGACGATGCCCATGAGCCCGGTGGAGGCCGAAGAAGCGCCCGAGACGATGAGCTTGGGCCGTCCCGTGGAGCCGCCCGAGGTCGGGGCCTTCCAGCTGGGCGAGAAGATATCGGGCAGGTCGCTCTCGTCCGGCGAGACGGCCAGAAGCTCGTCCACCGTGAAGGACGGGCGGCCGGTCTCGAACGGCGCACCGATGATGATGGGGCCGCCGGCGAGATCGGCGATGGCTTTCAGCTCCGCTTCCGGCAGGCGCGACGAGACCGGCTGCGGCGTCGCGCCCGCCTTCCACAGGCCGTAGCAGATTTCGATGAAGCCGATGGAGTTGGGCAGCGCGATGGTGACGAGATCGCCCGGCTTCACGCCTTTCGCCGTCAGCGCCCGCGCGAGGCGGTTGGATCGGCGATGGAGATCGCCCCAGCTGATCGTCTGGCCCTCGAAGGTGACGGCGATCTCGCCGCCTTTCGCGGCGGCATGGCGGCCGAGCTGCGCCCCCAGCGAGACGAGGTTTTCAGGATGCGCCGCCATTTCGGCCGCGCGCGCCGCGTAGGCGGCGAAGATCGCATCGGTCGCCGCCGCCGGGTTGGAATTCGCTGACATGTCCGCCCTGATGTTTCTTGTATGCGGCGGCACTCTAAGGCGCGCCGCCGCCCCGGCTCAATCCGCTTTGCCGCCCCGCGCCGCGAGATGGCGCTCCACCCGGCGGTCGGGCACCAGCCAGATCAGCGCGGTCAGCGCGTACAGGGCGACCGCCGCATAAGCGTTCACGAAGGCGCGGGCGATGCCGCCTTCCGTAAAGGCGAAAAAGCGCTCTTTGGTCATGTGTCGCGCCGTGCGGCCCGTCACCGGGGCCGGTCGATGACGGGTCGGTGCCGGGCCGGGTTCAGAACGCCTCGATATCCAGCGCCATCAACGGGGCCGCGCCGCTCTTCAGCTTGGCGAGATGCGCGCCCGCGTCCGGCAGCATGCGTTCCAGGAAGTAGCGCCCCGTCGCCAGCTTGTTGGCGTAGAACGTGTCGTTGTCGTTCGCCGTGGCGGCCAGCGCGACATCGGCCATGCGGGCCCACGCATAGGCGAGGCCGGTGAGGCCGAAGAGATAGAGATAATCGGTCGAACCCGCGCCGGCGTTATCGGGATTGGCGAGGCCGTTATTCATCAGCCAGGTCGTACCCTCTTCCAGCTTGCCGCGCGCGTCCTGCAGACCGGCGATGAACGGCTCCAGCCCGGCGACGGTCTTCTTCGCGGCGATGAAATCGTCCAGCAGCTTGAACCAGGCGAAGACCGCGCGGCCGCCATTGGCGGCGAGCTTGCGGCCGACGAGATCGAGCGCCTGCACGCCGTTGGCGCCCTCATAGATCTGGGCGATGCGGGCATCGCGCACGAACTGCTCGGCGCCCGTCTCCACGATATAGCCATGGCCGCCATAGACCTGCTGCGCCTCGGTGGCGTTGGCATAGCCCTTGTCGGTCAGATAGCCCTTCAGCACCGGGGTCAGCACGCTCATCATGTCGTCGCCGAACGTGCGGGCGGCCTCGTCGGTCGCCTTGTGGCTCAGATCGCCCTGCAGAGAGGTCCACAACATCAGCGTGCGCGCGCCCTCGTTGAACGCCTTGATGTTCATCAGGGCGCGGCGGATGTCCGGATGCACGATGATCGGATCTGCCGGCTTTTCGGGGAATTTCGGACCCGATAACGAGCGGCCTTGCAGGCGTTCTTTCGCATAAATCACAGCGTTCTGATAGGCGACCTCGCTCTGGCTGAGGCCCTGAACCGCGACGCCCAGACGCGCCTCGTTCATCATCGTAAACATCGCCCGCATACCCTTGTGGGCCTCGCCGATGAGGAAGCCGGTGGCGTCTTCATAGTTGAGGACGCAGGTCGCGTTCGAGTGGATGCCCATCTTGTGCTCGATCGCGCCGCAGGTGACGCCGTTGCGCGCGCCGAGCGAGCCATCGGCATTGACCATGAATTTCGGCACGATGAACAGCGACACGCCCTTTATGCCGGCGGGCGTATCGGGGCCGACGATCTTGGCCAGCACCAGATGGATGATGTTCTCGGAGAGATCATGTTCGCCGGCCGAGATGAAGATCTTGGTGCCGGTGATCTTGTAGGAGCCGTCGGCCTGCGGTTCCGCCTTGGTCCGCATGAGTCCGAGATCCGTGCCGCAATGCGGCTCGGTCAGGTTCATCGTGCCGGTCCAGGTGCCTTCGACGATCTTGGGCAGATAGGTCTGCCGCTGTTCGTCGCTGCCGTGGACGTGGATGGCGGAATAGGCACCGTGAGAAAGGCCCGGATACATCACGAACGACATGTTCGCGGCCGAGACCATCTCGCTGAAGCACGAGCCCAGCACATGCGGCAGGCCCTGTCCGCCGAAGGCCGGATCGGAGGTGAGGCCGCCCCAGCCGCCGTCGGTGAAGGCCTTGTAGGCCTCCTTGTAACCCTTGGGCGTCGTCACCGAGCCGTCGGGGTGACGGGTACAGCCTTCCTGGTCGCCCGGCAGGTTCAACGGCTGGAGGACTTCCTCGGCCAGCTGCGCCGCGCCTTCAAGGATCGCATCGACCAGATCGGGCGTCGCGTCGCTGAAGCCTTCGAGGTTGGCGTAGTTCTGTATCTGCAGAACTTCGTTGAGGACGAAGCGGTAATCGCGCAGCGGGGCCTTGTAGGTGGGCATACGTCTTCTCCCTCGGCTCGCGCGACGGCGCGGGCGTGTTCGGCTTTGTCTATCGTATTACGAAGGGTCCGCGAAGGCGGCGGCGGGACGCGGCCCGCACCGTCATGCCCGGCGCGCGGGCATGACGGAAGGGCAGGACGTCAGGTGCCCGTGCGGGGCATCACGCCATAACCGACGAGGTTCATCGACTTGTCACGGGCTTCGGCTTCCTCGCCGGCCTTGATGCGCTCGTCCATCCACGAGATCGAGACCTTCAGGCCTTCGATCGAGGCGTCGATGTCGATGCGCTGCTGTTCCAGCGCAGTGATGCGGTCGGCGAACTTTTTGCGGCTGACCTTCAGCTGCGTCACCTGGCCGTCGCCGATGTCATAGAGGTCGAGCATCTCGCGGATTTCGGCGAGCGAGAAGCCGACGCGCTTGCCCTGCACGATGAGGCCGAGACGGGCGCGATCGCGCCCCGAGAAGATGCGAGTCTGACCCTGACGCGCCGGCGCGATCATGCCTTCCGACTCATAAAACCGGATCGCGCGCGGGGTGATCTGGTACTCGCGTGCAAGTTCGCTGATCGAGAAACTGGTCTTCATGGCTTCGCTCCTCACCGTGGTTATGAAATCGGATGGGCATGTGGCTGCCCTTGAGGAAGCTATTATACGACTGTGACGTAAGCGGCAACGTCAATCTGCCATACGTTGACGTAAGGGTAATGTCTAATTCCTCGGGGGAACCTCCCGGGATTTCCGGCCTCTTGGCGTGTTTTTCAGCTTCACGTCGATTTCCAGCGCCTCACCAGACGCGTCGTTCAGGGCGGCGTCGTCGGCCGGTTCCGCCGGTTCGGCTTGATCTTGCGCCAGGGCCTCCGCAGCGTCCTCCGCCGCCTGCGCCGCATCGGCCAGCGGCGCATTCACCTCCAGCTTCCCGGCCCAGTGCGCCTTGCGATAATGCAGGATCACCGAAGGGATCAGCGCGATCTCGATTTCGATCTCGTCGAACTGCATGCCGACGAAATTGGTCGCCCGCTGGATCTGGCGGACATTGTGCAGCCGCTCGATCAGTTGCCGGGTGAACCACTTCCCCTCGGCGTCCTTCAGCAGCGCGGTCCGGACCTCGTCGCTCACCTCGTCGTCCAGCATCAGATGCATCAGCACCTTGGGGGGCACCGAAAGACCCAGCTCGATTTCCGAGACGCGGTAGCCGGCGCGCTCGACGTAAGGCAGGGCCTCGTTGATGTTGCGCACCAGCGCCTTCACCGCGTCGGACGATGCGGTGGCGATGGTGGCGGAGGCGCTGCGTGCGATCCCGGCGGTGGTTTCGCCCACCGATTTGCCGACCTTGGCGAAGGCCGCGCCTGTCTGCTGACGCACTTCGTCAAAATGCGTGACCGTGTGTTTGGCCATATGGGCGGTTTCAGCCGCGCCATCGCGGGCGACATGCACCGTTTCGCGCGCCACCTCGGCCGTGACGTGGCCGACCTTGGCGGCCGCGTCCTTGGTGGCGCTGGCGACCTTCATCGCCGCCGACTGCATGCGGGACCACAGGCCGCTTTTCGCGCCCGGCGGCGGCGATTCCGGCGGCGGCTCGGGCGGAACTTCATCCGGCCCCGGTGGAGTTTCGTCAGGTGAAACCGGCGGTTCCTCAAGCGGTATCGAGGGCGGCGTTTCGTCCGGCAGGTCGGAGGGGACGTCCTCCGGGGTCCGCGGTTCAGGCGGCAGGGGAGGTTCGTGATCGGGCGGCTGGCTCATGGCGGGACTGAACCCCTAAAACGGTCTTGCTGGCGCTGCGGCCTGAGGTCACATTTGCGGGCGCCTTCATAGCGCACGTCGTCTCGAAGCCGTGAGGATGTCATGTCCGACGCCGCCCCGCACACCAACCGCGCCGCCCATCCGATCCGCACCTATGGCGCGTTCTGGCCCTTCTATTTGCAGGAGCACGGCAAGAAGGAAACGCGCGGCATGCATTATGCCGGCAGCGCCGTGGCCATCGCCTCGATCGTCGCGGGGATCTTCGTTTCGCCCTGGTTCTTTCTGGGAGCGCTGATCGGCGGCTATGGCTTCGCCTGGGTCAGCCATTTCTTCATCGAGCACAACCGCCCGGCTACCTTTACCTATCCGCTGTGGTCGCTGTTCAGCGATTTCCGCATGGCCGGGCTATGGGCGATGGGACGGCTGCGGCCGCATCTGAAGGCAGCCGGGGTCGTCTGATCCATGCCGGCATTCACCTTTCCTAAGCCGCCAGTCACCAAGGTTAACGAAGCGCGTTAACTTTTAACCTGTCATTAACGCTGACCGTCCCAACGTGGCACGGCCGGAGGGAGCCTGGCGGGGGACCGATTCGTCGTGGCCTCGTTTGCCGCCCGAGGGTGCGTTGAAGGGTTAACACCGTTACCGGATGGGTTCCGGGTCAGGCCTCGCATGAGATCGCGCGTTCCATGGAACGTGTCGGGCATTCCGCCAGAGCTTCGGGAGGCTGCGCGCCGCGCAGCCGAACAGGCCGGCGTGCCTCTCAATGAGTGGCTGGAATCCCTCATCGCGGAACGCACGGGGGGCGGCGCGCCGATTTACGGCGTCGCGCCAGATGAAGGAGCCGGCGAGATGAGCGCGGGATCGTATATGCGCCGTGATGAGAATCCGTACGGGTACACGCGGGTGCCGGGAAACCGCCCGCGCGAGGCTTACGCCCCGTCTTACGGCGGCGGTGAGCCGGGGGGGGCCTTGCAGGATCTTCACCGCCGCATCGAGGATGCGGAACGCCGCCAGTATGCGGCGGTCGAACAGCTCGACAAGGCGGTTGCCGCCATCGCCGAGCGGCTGGAAAGCGCCGACCGCCTGAAGAGCGCCGCCGACAGCGCGATGCGCGCCGCCGCCGAAGCCTTCGACGCCTCGACCCGCGAACAGACCCACGCCTTCGAAAGCCTTGAGCGCTCTGTCGGCGGCATGATGCAGAAGCTGGACGAGACGAGCCATAAGGCCGACGTCGCCAGCGACATCGTTCCCGCCTTCCAGAAGGCCGTGGCGGACCTGAAGGAACGCATCGATTCCGCGGCCACCCGCGCCGCCGCCACCGACGGCGACCTTGAAAAGGCTATCGGCGCGCTGACCCAGCGCCTCGGCACGCTGGAGCAGAGCCAGACCGCCGCCGTCGATGCGACCATCGCCGATCTGAAGCGCCAGCTCGCCTCGGCGGAGCAGCGCGCGCTGGAATCCTCCAACGCCATCACCTCGTCCTTCGCGGCGCTCTCGGGCCGTCTCAATGGCCTCGACGAACGCCATGGTCTGATCGGCCAGGACGGCGGCCGGGCGCGCGAGCTGATCGCCGCGCTGGAGACCCAGGTCGCCAATCTGCGCGGCCAGGCCTCCGCCGCCGAAGCCCGTGCCAACGAAAGCGCCCGCGACCTCGCCGCCGGGCTCAGTCAGATCGCCGAACGTCTCGCCGCCTTTGAAGGCAAGGCCGCCCTGACCGCGCAGGATCAGGACCGGGCGCGCGGCATGTTCGACTCGTTCGAAGCCTCCATCGCTTCGCTGAAGAGCCAGGCGGCGCAAGCCGAGACCCGCGCCAACGAAACCTCGACCGCCGTCAACGCCTCGCTCGCCGCCGTCGCCGAACGCCTTGCCGGTTTCGAGGAGCGCCAGACCGCCGCCGCGCGCGAACTGAAGAAGTCGGTCGACGACACCGCCGCCCACCATGCCGGCGAGATCAAGACGCTGCTGCAGCGTCTCAACGATCTCGATCAGCGCCAGAACGGCGCGCAGCGCGAGGCCGAAACCGCGCTCGCCAAGGTGGCGGGCCGCCAGGACGGCGAATACCGCGCCATGGCCGACCGCCTCGGCGCGTTGGAGGCCCGCAACGCCGAAACCGCGCGCAACCTGAAAGACACGCTGGTCAAGCTGGTCCAGCGCTGGGAAGAGCGCACCGCCGAGCCGGTCGTTTCGCGCGCCCAGGAAGACGAAAGCCGCGCCCACGCCTCGACGCTGCTGGCGCACGGCAATCTGTTCAAGACGCATGACGATGCGCTGAAGGCGCTCGATGCCCGCACCCGCCAGCAGGACGGCCGCCTCGGTGCGCTGGACGACGCGCTTCGCGCCGCCGATGCGCGCCTCGCCGAAGCCGAACAGCGCCTCGCCGCGCGCATCCAGGAAGGCATCGCCGGCCACGCCGTCGCGGTCGCCGACCATGCCCGCCGCATCGAGGTGCTGGAATCGCGCGCCGG
>JAPUEF010000113.1:19236-20422 GCA_027492655.1 Alphaproteobacteria bacterium
GCGAGCGGCGCGCCCTCCGCCGAACTCGACATGCTGCGCGTCGCGGTCGCCGACGGCGCGACGGGCCTCGCCGCCCAGACCCAGCGTCTCGACGCGCTTGGCGCTGAACTTGCCGCCGTCCGGGCCATCGCCGACGGCGCCGCCGTCGCTCATGCCGAGATGGCGCAGCGTCTGGAAGGCGGCGTCGCCGGCGCGCCGGACGCCGAAACTTCGAACCGCGTCGCCTCCATCGAACAGAACCTCCAGACCCTTGCGGTGCAGATCGGCCATGCCGAGCGCCGTCAGGGCGAGGCCGCCTCGACCGTCGAGCAGGCGCTGCGCGGCGTCGGCCAGCGGGTGGAAGCGAGCGAGAAGCGCCAGCGCGATACGCTGGCCGCGCTGCAGGGCCAGCTGGAATTCGCGCTACGCCGCCTCGAAGCACTGGAGCAGGCTCCGCCGGTCGCCGACGATCTGCCGCCGCCGCGCTTCGATGACCGCGCCGCCGCGGTCAATCTGGCTGAAGAGCCGCCGCGCATGGAAGCCGCGCCGCCCCCGCCGATGGACGAGGCGCTGGCCGACGACACCTATTATGACGACGATGAGCTGCCGCCGTTCGAGGACACCGACGAAGCCGACTTCGCCTCGCTGACCGCCGACGATGTCGAGCGCGCCGCGCCCTCGCCCCAGCAGCCCGACGAGGTGGAAGCCGCCATCGCCGAAGTGCTGGGCCGCCCGGAAGAGCCGCCGACCCGCAAGACCGACGACTTCCTGGCCGCCGCCCGTCGCGCGGCGCAGGCCGCCGCCGCTGCGGAAGCCGACGCCATCGCTGCGAAGGGCAAGAAGAAGAGCCGCCGGGACGTCGCCGACTACAGCGGCGAAGAGCGCACCGGCACGAACTGGGTCCGCCTCGGCGCGCTTCTGCTGGGTATTCTGGTGCTGGCCGCCGCGCTTTACGTCTTCGTGCTGAAGCCGCGCATGGTGCAGCCGGCTCCGGCCGAACCGACCCCGGCCGCCGAAACCCCGGCCACCCCGCCAGCCGCCGAAGCGCCGTTCGAGGAACTGCCGCCGCCGCCGCCGATGGAAGGCCAGCCCGCCGCGCAGCCCGAAGGTGCGGCCCCGGCCGAAAACCCTGCCGCGACGCCTGCCGAGCCGCCGGCTGCGGAAGCCCCCGCCGCCGAACCGCCGGCCGCCGAAGCGCCGGCTGCTG
>JAPUEF010000114.1 GCA_027492655.1 Alphaproteobacteria bacterium
GATCGCCGCCGGCGTTACGACGGCGGCGTCGTATTCCACCGTCGCGTTATTCGCGGCGAGATCGGCCTTTACCGAGCTGACGCCGGGCAGATGGCCGACAGCCTTCTCGACGGCTTTGACGCAGCCGCCGCAATCCATGCCGACGATGGGAATGACGATGTTCGCCATGGGAACTCCTTGGAAATGTAACCGACAATGTGGCGATTAACGGCGCGCCGTTCAAGCGCCGGGCTGTCCGCTGCCCTCATTCCGCCAATCTGCCGGTGAAACTAGGCTTCAGCCTTTCGGTTTTCCAGACCGGCGGCTAGCCTGAGGTCAACACGTTATCGCACCGGAGGCCGCTTGAACGGCAGGGCAATGGGGAGGATGCGAAGTCCGGAAGAAAGCCGGGCTTCGGAACGGCGCAACGCAGCGGGCTTCGTCGCGTCCGTCGCGCTGCACGCGGCCCTCCTGCTCGCCTTCGTGCCGATGTGGCTGGAGGACCGCCTCCCTCTCACCGAAGCCGGCGGACACGGCTGGGCCGACGAGGTCGATCTGAAAGCCTCCAAAGACTCCAGCGACGGAGCTGAGGGCGCCGGACAGGAAGACGCCGTCGCGACTCACAAGCTCCGGGGCGACAAGCCCGACAGGCTGGAGGTCCAGGTCGTCTATCTCGCCAAGGAGATGCCGAAACTGCCCGAGCCGGAAGTTGACCTGAACCTCCCGCCGCTGCCGCCGCGAATCACCATCGCCACCGACATTCCCGATCCGGTGGAAAAGCCGCGCGAGCCGGTCCAGCAGAATCCTGAGCGCCTCTCGAACACCGATACCCCGTCCGAAGCCGCCTCAGCCGGCGAGGTCGGTGCGGCGCGGATCGCCAACGAGAACAGCCTCGGCGGTTCCGGCTCCCGCGACAACCCCGAAGGCTCGCCCGCCGGGGCCGACAGCAGCGGCGCGGGTGCAGGCAATTCGGATCGTAAGGCGCGCGACGGCGACTATCTGCGCGGCGACCAGATCGCGCAGGTTCTTCAGGGCTGGACGCTGATCGGCACCGAAGGCGGCTGGGACGGCTCCACCGGCGACAACGCCAAGACGCGCCACACCTTCCGCTGGCAGGCCTATTACGACCCCGACGGCTCTGTTGAGGTTCGTTTCGAACAGTACGGTGCTGCGGTCCCCCACGGCCGCATCGATGTCCGGCAATATGCCGACAGCGGCAGCTGGACCATCCAGGGCGACCTGCTCTGCCAGAAGATCGAGGATGTCGGCTACGGCGTGCCGGTCTGTTTCGAGGTCCACCAGAAGCCCGGCAACCGCATCGCCATGTACTATGCCGAATGCGGCGGCCTGCACCGCTGCTATCGCGGACGGCTCGGCCCCGAAGGCGTCGTCTTCCCCGGCCGCCAGTTCAACATGTAATGCCTATTCGTCCGGGCGCTCCTCGTAGCGCTCGAAGATGAACTCTAGGCTCGTCAGGTTCATCCCGTGCTTGACGTAATTGTACGGCGTCAGGTTCACGGCCTTGATGATCCGCCGCTGGATCTCGGCGCCCTGCCCGCTCTGCGCCGGCACCAGATCGAAATCCAGCACGTTGATGCAGGCGAGATCCTGCTCGAAGGTCTGCACGGCCGAAAGCCCGTTGCCGGTCATCCAGCCCAGCACCACGCGGTTGATCCCCTCATGCGCCACCACAAGTGCGGTGTGCCAGCCGGGCCGCGCCAGCAGATTCACAATGGCGTCGGAAGCGCGCGCCAGCGCGTCGGCGAACACCTCGCCGCCTTCGAACAGCCGCGCGCCCGGCTCGTCCGCAGCGTCGTACTGGAAGGCCATCGCCGCCGCCATTTCGCGACGGCTGCGCACCCCGGTCATCTTCCCCGTATGCACCTCGACGAGACCCGGCTCGGTATCGATGGCGGGCGGCGTGTGTGCGTTCTCCGCCAGCACGCGCTCCAGCGTCTCGCGCGTGCGCGGATAGCCCGACGACATCACGACATCGAACGCCACATGCGCCAGCGCCTTGCCCGACGCCGTCGCCTGCTCGCGTCCCAGCGCCGTCAGCGGCACCACCGAAGTGTCGCCGCTCTCGGCCACGCGCTTATGGAGATAATCCACATGGCCGTGGCGCATCAGATAGATGCGCCGACGGCCCGTGGTGCCCGGCAATGCGCTCACGTCAGATCGCGCCGCTGGATTTCAGCTTCTCGACCGCCGCCGCATCGAAACCCCAATCCGCCAGCGCAGCGTCATTGTCCGCGCCGATCTGCGGAACGGGGCCCTGAACCTTGGACACCGTGCGGCTGAAACGCGGCGCCGGGGCCGGCTGCACCACGCCGTCGATAGTCAGGAAGGTTTCGCGCGCCACGTTATGCGCGTGCTTCGGCGCCTCATCCAGCGACAGGATGGGCGCGTAGCAGATGTCGGTGCCCAGCATGATCGCGTCCCATTCGTCGCGCGTCTTGGTCTTGAGCACCGCCGCCAGCTTCGCCTTCTGCGACGGCCATTTGCTTTTGTCGTGCTGGTTGTCGAACTCGGGATCGGTCAGCCCCGCCTTCTCGCGCAGCAGCGCGTAGAACTGCGGCTCGATCGAGCCGATACCCACATACTTGCCGTCTCGCGTT
>JAPUEF010000115.1 GCA_027492655.1 Alphaproteobacteria bacterium
GTTCATGGCGGCGCTGGGTAGCGCGGCGAGGCCCCGCGCGCAATCAGGGCGGTGGGCCGACCCCGACCCGCCGGCGCTCAGGCGGCGAACAGGGCGAGGCCGCCAGCATAACCGCCAGCCATGGCCGCAGCGGTGGCGATTCCGATGAACAGCGCCTTCAGCCAGCTCGCGCCGGCCAGACGCCAACGGACCAGCACGGTCATGGCGAGGCCGGCGACGGCGAGGAGGACGATGTAGATCGTCGATTCCGAAGGGGCGGCGGCGGCGTCCTGCATCATCCCCATCCAGACGCCCATGGCGACGATGAAGGTGATGGTGGACAGCCGCGCCGCCGCGAAAGCCTCGGGCCACTGGCCGAGCAGCAGGCGTGCGGCGACGAAGGCGGCGGCGTTCATCGCCGCAAGCACCGCCAGGATCAGAACGATCCCCATGCGCGTCAGGCGTGCTGGAGGAAGGCGGCGACGACTTTCTTCTCGCCGCCCGTCTGGAAGCGGACGGTCAGCTTGTTGCCGTCGGCGGCGACGACACGGCCCTTGCCGAACTTCGCATGGGCGACCTGATCGCCGACGCTGAAGCCGCCATGGCTGTCGTCGGAACTGGAGATGACGGAGGCCTGCGCCTCGATCACCGGGCCGCGCTGGCGGAAGCCGCCGCCCTGTGCGTTGGACTGGGCGCGCCGCCAGCCGGGGCTGTCATAGCTGGACGAGAAGTCGCCGCTGGACCAGCGATTCTCGGTGAACGCCCCGCGCGACTGGAAGCCGCCGCCTGCGCCTTCCTTCACCTCGATCGCCGCAACGGGCAATTCGGAGACGAAGCGCGAGGGGATGGCGCTCTGCCACAGCCCATGCGTGCGGCGGTTGGCGGCGTAGCTGATCTGCACCCGCTTGCGGCCGCGCGTGATGCCGACATAGGCGAGGCGGCGCTCCTCCTCCAGCCCGGCGAGGCCGTTCTCGTCCATCGAGCGCTGCGAGGGGAAGAGGCCTTCCTCCCACCCAGGCAGGAAGACGGTGTCGAACTCCAGGCCCTTGGCGCCGTGCAGGGTCATGATCGAGACCTTGTCGCCGCTCTCGTTCTGCTCGACCTCCATGACCAGCGAGACATGCTCAAGGAAGCCGCCCAGCGTGTCGAAGCCCTCCATCGAACGGATGAGTTCTTTGAGGTTGTCGAGACGGCCTTCGGCCTCGACCGATTTGTCGGCCTGCCACATCTCGATATAGCCGCTCTCTTCCAGGATCGCGGTCGCGAGATCGACATGGCCCATGGCGGTGAGATTGGCGCGCCAGCGGTCGAAATTATCCATCAGCTGGCGCAGCGCCGTGCGCGCCTTGCCGGTCATCTCGTCGCTGTCGGCGAGGCGGCGGGCGGCGGTGGCGAGCGAGACGCCCATCCTGCGGGCGGCGATCTGGATGTCCTGCAGCGCCTTGTCGCCGATGCCGCGCTTGGGCTTGTTGACGATGCGCTCGAACGCCAGATCGTCATCGGGCTGCCAGGTGACGCGGAAGTAAGCGAGCGCGTCGCGGATTTCCTGGCGCTCGTAGAAGCGCGGGCCGCCGATGACGCGATAGGGAATGCCGATGGCGACGAAGCGTTCCTCGAACTCGCGCATCTGGTGCGAGGCGCGCACCAGGATGGCGGCGGAGGCGAGGCGTTCGCCGCGCTTCATCATCGCCTCAAGATCGTCGGCGATCTGGCGGGCTTCCTCTTCAGCGTCCCACACCGAGAGCACGCTGACCGGGCTGCCGCCCGCCGCCTCGGTCCAGAGCGTCTTGCCGTGGCGGCCGCGATTTTCCTTGATAAGGCCGGAGGCGGCGTTGAGGATTTCGGGGGTCGAGCGATAGTTCTGCTCCAGGCGGATGACCTTGGCCCCCGGATAGTCGCGCTCGAAGCCGAGAATATTGTCGACCTCGGCCCCGCGCCAGCCATAGATCGACTGGTCGTCGTCGCCGACGCAGCAGACATTGCGGCGCGGATC
This sequence comes from Alphaproteobacteria bacterium, assembly GCA_027492655.1. Classification (GTDB taxonomy): domain Bacteria; phylum Pseudomonadota; class Alphaproteobacteria; order Micropepsales; family Micropepsaceae; genus JADZAI01. The sequence continues at coordinate 1,973 of JAPUEF010000115.1, forward strand.
GGCCAGCAGCTTCAGCCATTGGTGCTGGGCGGTGTTGGTGTCCTGATACTCATCGACCAGGATGTAGACGAAGCGGCGGCGGTAATCCTCCAGAACGTCCGGGTTCTCGCGCAGCACCTTGATCGTGCCGAGCAGCAGGTCGCCGAAGTCGGCGGCGTTCAATTCCTGAAGGCGCTGCTGATAGGCGGCATAGAGTTGCGCGCCTTTGCCGGCGGCGTAACCATAGGCCTCGCCGTTCGGGACATCGGCGGGCGACCAGCCCCGGTTTTTCCAGCGATCGATCAGCGCCGCCAGCTGGCGCGGCGGGTGGCGTTTCTCGTCAAGCCCGGCGGCGGTGACGACCTGTTTGATCAGGCGCAGCTGATCGTCGGCGTCGAGAATGGTGAAGTTGGATTTGAGGCCCGCCAGCTCGGCATGGCGACGCAGCATGCGGGCGCCGATGGAATGGAAGGTGCCGAGCCACTGCATGCCTTCGACCACGCCGCCGATCAGCAGGCCGATGCGCTCCTTCATTTCGCGTGCCGCCTTGTTGGTGAAGGTGACGGCGAGAATCTGGCCGGGCCAGGCGCGGCGGGTATAGAGCAGGTGGGCGAGGCGGGTGGTGAGCACGCGCGTCTTGCCGG
>JAPUEF010000116.1:0-7826 GCA_027492655.1 Alphaproteobacteria bacterium
CTGGGCCTTGTATATGAAGAGCACTCTGGACGAGATGATGGCGATGAAGCGCATATTGCCGATGTCGATCTGGTTTGCGGCGGTGTCCTTGACCGCCTCGTCGAAATTCATCAGGAACTGGCGCAGCGATTTGCGCGGCATCGCGCCCTTGTCGGCGGAAATGACGGCCTCGCCCTTTTCAAGCCGCCGCGTGATCACCGAGTTGGCGAACAGCACCGCGACGATGACCGCGAGAATGCCGGAGGCGTGAAAATGTTCGGCGATCCAGAACGAGCCGAAGGCGATCGCCATCACCAGCATGGTCTCGCCCATCGGATCGTGCACCGCGCGCATCGCCCACAGGCCGATATAGCCGACGATGAGGCCGACCGGCAGGGCCAGGGCGACCACGTTGACGGCGTACATGAATACGTCGTCGCCGACGTGTTCGTTCTTCACGCCCATGGCGGTGAGGGCGATGGAGAAGACGATAAGGGCGGAGGCGTCGTTGAAGAGGCTTTCGCCCTCGGCGAGGATCTTCAGATTATGCGGCAGGTGAAACTTGCCGAAGACCGACGAGACCGAGACGGGATCGGTCGCCATGATCATGCAGAAGAGCGCCGCCACCGCCGCCGTATCGAGGTGATAGTCGGGCAGGAGATTGCGGTTGAGCAGGATCGCCATCGCGACCGACAGCACCACCATGATGCCCGCGAGATAGAAGAGACCGGCGGCGTTCGCCCGGATTTCGCGCCAGCGCAGCAGCATGGCGTCGACGCCGATCAGCAGCGGCAGCATGACGAGGATGATGTCGTCGAACTGGCCTTCGGAGATCGGCACCGGGGCGTAGCCGGCCAGCGAGGCGACGACCACGATGACGATGAGGGAGATCGGCGTCGGGACCGACAGCTTTTCCTGCGCGAAGAGGGCGGCCGCCGTGGTGAGCACGGTAAACAGAACGATTTCGAGCAGCATGGCGGTCCCCCGTCAGTCCGTCCGCGCCCCCGCGGACATGGGCGCTCGGCAGGGCGCCCGTCGATTTCCTTGAAACGCCGCCGCTTGAGCGCGCCGACGGGGGAAAGCTCGCATGCCGTTCCGGCGCGAGGCAAGGAAAAGCGTCAGGCCCGCGCGTTTGGCGTGTCGATGCGCATCGCGGCGAGGGCGACGAGCGCGGCGAACCCGGCGGCGAGCCACAAAGCGGCGACGCCGAACGCGGAAAAGGCCAGCGCGCCGCTGGCCGCGCCGGTGACGAGGCCTGCCCATAGCAGGGCGTAGGCGAAGAAACCGTCCGCCGATTCGCCGCGCGCGGCGGCGGCGAGGCGCTGGCCCATCTTGACCAGCGCGCCCGTCATATAGGTGACGGCGACGCGGGTTTCGCCGCCCTCCTCGAAGGTCGCGTTCTCGGCCCCCATCGCGAAGGCCATGAGGCCCGCCGCCGCGACCGGCACGCCCAGCATGTCGAACAGCGCGGCGAGGGCGAGGAGGCCCGCGACGGCCAGCAGCACGGCGGTGCGGCGGCGCCAGGCGGCGGCATGGCCGATGAGCGATCCGGCGGCCGCCCCGAGGACGAAGGCGGCGATGAGGCCGGAGGCGATGAGGGCGTAGCTGAGATCGTGCGCCAGGCCGACGCCGAGCCGGGTGGAATTGCCGCTCATGAACGAGACGAAGAAGCCGCCGAGCTGGACGAAGCCGATGCCGTCGACGAAGCCGGCAAGCAGCGCCAAAGCGACGGCGATGACCTGGGCGCGGCGATCGAGGCGGGTCACGGCGTTTTAGCGCACCGCGCCGAGGAGGCTTTCGAAGAAGCGGCGGCCGTCGGTGTTGCCGTGGAGCGGTTCGACGTTGCGTTCCGGGTGCGGCATGATGCCGAGGACGCTCTTCGTTTCATTGAAGATGCCGGCGATGTCGGCGATCGAGCCGTTGGGGTTGTCCTGATAGCGGAAGGCGACGCGGCCTTCGCCTTCGAGGGTTTTCAGGGTCTCCTCGTCGGCGAAGTAGTTGCCTTCGCCGTTGGCGACCTGAAAATGGACGATCTCGCCCGCCTCGTATTTGTTGGTGAAGATCGACTGGCTGGTCTCGACCTTGATGGGGGTCGGCTTGTTGACGAATTTGAGGCCGGCATTGCGCAGGAAGCCGCCGGGCAGCAGGCCGCATTCGGCGAGAATCTGGAAGCCGTTGCAGATGCCGGCGACCGGCGTGCCGGCTTTCGCGCGCTCAACCACCGTCTTCATGATCGGCGACTGGGCGGCCATCGCGCCGCAGCGCAGATAGTCGCCATAAGAGAAGCCGCCGGGCAGGACGATGAGGTCGAGATCGGCGGGGACGTCAGAGTCGCCGTGCCAGAGCATCGCGGTCTTCTTGCCCGTGACGTATTCCAGCGCGGTCGCGGCGTCGCGGTCGCAATTGGAGGCGGGGAAGACGACGACGGCGGCTTTCATGGCTGAGTCCCGTGGAGGTGCGCGCGTTCTAGCCCAAAAGCCGTCGCCGAGCCTAGGGTTTCACGCGCCAGGGCGGGTTCAGGCGGTTTTCGCCGGCGTGATAGAGGCAGATGACGTTGCCGTCCGGGTCGCGCAGGCGGGCTTCGCGCCAGAGCCAGGTTTCATCCCTGGGGTCTTGCGTGAAAGCGAAGCCCGCAGCTTTCAGGCGCGCGACATCGGCGTCGAGGGTTTCGGTTTCGAGGTAGATGATGGCGCTCTCGCCGGCGGGCATCGCCTCCACAAGGTGCAGGGAGAGCGTCGTCCCGCCTTCGGGGGCTTCGAGGCGCATGTAGCGGGGCGGACTATCGACCAGCAGGGTGAAGCCGAGGCGGACATAGAAGTCGCGGCCGCGTGTCACATCGGCTGACGGAAGCGTGATCTGGTTGAGGCGCATGGAAACCCGCTAGTGTCCGCACACAGACAAGAAAATCCGAGGAGAGATCAAGCGATGGCACTTTCACTTTTCGAGGCGGCGGTGTTGTCGTTCCGCCAGACGGTGGGCGGCGTGGCGGGCGTTCTGGCCAAGGGGCGGGCGCATTTCGAGGCGGTGGGGATAAATCCCGACGAGGTCATCGAGACCCGGATCATCGAGGACATGCTGCCGTTCCGCTATCAGGTTTACGCCGTGACCAATCACACGGTCGGCGCGCTGGAGGCCTGCAAGGGCGGCGTTTTCACGCCCGGCAATACGCTGGGGCCGGACAGCTATGCGGGTCTGGAAGCGGCGATCGCCAAGGCGAACGAAGCGTTGGCGGCGGTGACGCCGGACGAGATCAACGCGCTGGAAGGCAAGGACGTGATGTTCTCGATGGCCAAGACGCAGATGCCGTTCACGGCGGAAGGCTTCCTCATGTCGTTCTCGCTGCCGAACCTGCATTTCCACGCGACGACGACCTACGCGATCCTGCGCGGCAAGGGCGTGCCGCTGGGCAAGCGCGACTATATGGGGATGCCGCGCATCAAGATGTGAGGCGGCTCAGGCGAGGTGCGCGGCTCGGTACGCTCGCACCTCTCCATGACGAACATGCCATGCGTTGGCGGGCATGGATGCCTGCCGCGCGGGCGTGACCGTCGGACTATTCCGGCTGCTGCGGGGGAGGGCCGACGGGGCGGCCTTGTTTCAGGTCTTCGATGGCGCTGCGGTTGAGGTCGCGGTAGCTGGCCATCCAGCCGTTGAATTTCCCGGAATCGCCGAAAGCGCAGCCCGAGAGATAGCCGGCCCAGGTGCGGAAGCCCTCCTTGTCCAGCACCAGATGCAGGACGCCGGGATGGGCCGGATTGTTGGGCAGCGTGAAGATGTCGAGCACCGAATTGGAGGCCGACCAAGCCCATTCGGCGTCGAGCGTGGTTTCGGGGATGACGCCGGGTTGTTCGATGGCGGCTTTGCGGGTCGCGTCGAAGCCGGGCGAACAGTCGAGCGCCGCCGGGGCCGCCGCCGCCGATGCGGCCAACAGAGGGGCGGCAAGGGCGAAGGCGGCGATGCGGCGCATGGGCTCTATCCGATCTCGACGGCGTAGTTTTCGATGACGGTGTTGGCGAGGAGCTTCTGGCACATCGCCTCGACCCGGGCCTTGGCGGCGGCGGCGTCTTCGCCCGTCAGATCGAGTTCGATGAACTTGCCCTGGCGCGCATCGGCGACTTCATCGAAGCCGAGGCCGGCGAGGGCGCCGGCGATCGCCTTGCCCTGGGGGTCGAGAACGCCTTTTTTCAACGTGATGTGAACGCGGGCCTTCATGGCGTGCGGCTTCCTTATTTGACGACCGTGGGGCCTTTGGCGTTGCCGGCTTCCGGCAGGATGCCGAGGCGGCGGGCGACTTCGCTGTAGGCTTCGGTCACGCCGCCCATGTCGCGGCGGAAGCGGTCCTTGTCCATCTTGTCGTTGGTGACGACGTCCCACAGGCGGCAGCTGTCCGGCGAGATTTCGTCGGCCAGCACGATGCGCGCCATATCGCCTTCCCACAGGCGGCCGAACTCGACCTTGAAGTCGATCAGCTTGATGCCCGCGCCGAGGAAGAGGCCGGTGAGGAAGTCGTTGATGCGGATGGCGAGCGACATGATGTCGTCGATCTCCTGGGGGCTGGCCCAGTTGAAGGCGAGGATATGCTCCTCGCTGACCATCGGATCGTGGAGCTTGTCGTCCTTGTAGTAGAACTCGATGATCGAGCGGGGTAGCTGTTCGCCCTCCTCGCGGCCGAAGCGCTTGGCGAGGCTGCCGGCCATGATGTTGCGGACCACCACTTCGAGCGGAATGATCTCGACTTCGCGGATCAGCTGTTCGCGCATGTTCATGCGCTTGATGAAGTGGGTGGGCACGCCGATGCCGTTCAGCTGAGTCATGATATACTCGCTGATGCGGTTGTTGAGGACGCCCTTGCCCTCCAGCGTCGCCTTTTTCGTGGCGTCGAAGGCGGTGGTGTCGTCCTTGAAATACTGAACCAGAGTGCCGGGCTCCGGACCCTCGTAAAGGATCTTGGCCTTGCCCTCGTAAACGAGCCTGCGACGGCTTCCAGACATGAAAGAAATTCCTGAGGCGGCGGACGGCCGCGGCGATGTGGGTTTAGGCGAAATCGCCGGGATTCTCAAACACCGCGCCGGGCCTTGAGATTTCCGCGCTCATAGCGCAAATCCTGCCCGCACATTTCAGGAGAGATCCCATGGCCGGCTTCGAGGACCGCAAAAAGGCGCAGGAAAACAAGTTCGCCCATGACCAGGAGCTGGTCTTCAAGGCGACGGCCCGGCGTAACAAGCTGCTGGGCCTGTGGGCCGCCGGCAAACTGGGCCTCAGCGGGGCGGATGCCGACGCCTACGCCCAGAGCGTGATCAAGGCCGATTTCGAGGAAGCCGGCGACGATGACGTCTTCCGTAAGGTCAAAGGCGATCTCGACGCCAAGGGCGTCGCGGTTTCCGAGCATCAGGTGCGCCGCGAGATGGACGAGCTGATGAAGACGGCGATCGAGCAGATCAAGGCCGGCTGATTCCGCCAGATCCCGCATTTTCCACGCCCGCGCCGGAGACCGGGGCGGGCGTTTTCATGTCCGGCAGGGCGGATAGGGAACCCGGAAAAGGTGCCTTCAGGCTTGCATGTAACCGCAAGTTGCCGTTGCGTCGTGGGTGGATGTCCCAATCTGCGTGTAGGCGTCACCACAACCGGATTTGGGGATTCGGCGCGACTGCACGAAATCTGCGGGGAAGCCGTGTCTCACGTTTACCAGGTCATGCCTGCGCGCATTTCGCGCGGAAACTCCAGCGCCACCTATGACGTTACGGCATCTTCGGGTGAGGTTCGGGAGCTTTCTCGTGCCGCCATGACATTTTGTGTCGCAGCGCTGGGGTCAACCAAACGGGGTATGGTAAAAAGTTCCCATAAGGATGGATTATTTCAACAGAATCGATGCTGAGGACACAAAGTACGTAAATTGCAGAGATTTTGAACCATGGACAAGTCCGACTCGGTGACTGCTGCGGAAGTGATCCGAAACTTCGGTTATTGGCAGGAGCAGGCGCTTTTGAAGCCGCTGGTGGTAACGCATCACCGGCGGGCGCGCGTGATGCTGGTCTCGACCGACATGTTCGATGCGATGAACAGCACAGACCCGGGCGACGATCGGGGCGTCGATCCGATCGCCGCCATCGAGGCGAATACCGCCGAGGGGTTCGTGGTTCTCGATGCCGATCTGGTGGTGCGCGAGATGAACGACGCCGCCCTGACCTGGCTGGGGATCGATCGCGCCAGCGTGGTCGGCCAGCCGATCGAGCGGTTGAACCCCAGCCCCGTCTATCTTTCGATGCTGCGGCGGGTGCTGCGCACCGGCGAGGCGCTGACCTTTGAAGTCGCGAGCACTGTCGCGCCCGCGACGCGGCTGAGCGTGCGTTCGTTCCCCTATGGCGAGCATGTGGCGTCGATCTTCATCGACATCACCGAGCAGGAGCGGCTGCAGGTGACGGCGGATGAGATGGAAGCGCTGAAAGCGGCGCTGACCCTGCTGGGGATGGTGGGCACCGCGCGGGTGGACGCCCGGGGCCGGATCATCGAAACCGATGCGCTGTTCATGCAGATGACGGGCATGGCGCCGGGCGATGCCGAGGGACGCATGCTGGAAGATCTGTTCGCGCCGGCGGTGCGGGCGGCGTTGCGTCAGGCCCTGCAGACGGTGGTGACGGAAGGGACGTGCCAGAGCGTCCGTTCGGCAGGACGCCGGAGCGAGGCGCTGGATCTGAGCTTTGCGCCGCTGGAGGCCGGGTCGGACATCCCCGGAGCCGTGGTGGCGGTAAAACGGGCCGCGCAGCAGGAAGGCGCCCAACCATGATCGTGCGGAACGCGGTGCAGGACGACAAGAGCGATGGCCGGACGAGCGTTCCGGCGGCGGAGGTGATCCGCAATTTCGGCTATTGGCAGCATCGGGCGCTGGAGGCGCCGCTGTTCATCACCCATCATGGCCGGTCGCGCGTGGTGCTGGTCTCGGTCGATCAGTACGATCGGCTGAAGGCTGCGTCGCCGGGCGGCGTCGGCAGCGGCGAGGTCGAGCTGAAGCAGTTCCTCGACAATGCGGCGGAAGGCTTTATCGCCTATGACGCCGAGTTGCGCTTGCTTCAGTTGAACAAGGTGGCTGAAGACTTTTTCGGCGCGACGTCGGCGGAGGTCGTCGGCAAGCATGTGGAGAATCTGGATGTCGGACCGATCAACCCGGACATCCTGTCGCGTGTGAAACGGGTGCACGAAACCCGCGAGACGATGACGTATCAGGCGCCGTCGCACATTTTTCCGGGGCGCTATCTGAGCCTGAGGATGTTCCCGTATGGCAGGGGGACGGCGATCCTGTTCCAGAACGTGACCGAGCGCGAACGCCTGCGTGCACAGGCGGCGACGGCGGCGAGCGTGCAGCGCGCGGTGCAGGATGTCGGCAAGATCGCTGTGCTGAAGTTCGACGGGTGGCGTCAGATGTATGCGGCGGACGGTTATCTGACCGAGCTGACCGGGTTCACGCTCGACGATCTGGCGGGCGTCAGGCTGATCAACTGCGTCGCGCCGGAAGACCGGGTGCGGGCGCAGAATTTCTTCGATGAAATCCCCTCGAAGGACAAAAGCGACGGCGTCGTCCTGAACGTGATCGTCAAGTCGGGCGACACGCGCCGGCTGCGGCTGGTCGCGGCGCCGATCCTGCGCGATTTCATGCCGACCGGATTTATGGTGCTGGTGTCGCCGGTCGAGGCGGACGATTAAGCCAGCACAGCGCGGACGAGACCGGCGGCGGCGAAGAGCAGGATCAGCCAGCCGACGCCGAGGCGCGCGCCGAGGGTGAGGATCAGCGCGGCGAAGGTGAGGCCGAGCGCGCTGGAATCGAGCGTCGTCCAGTCGGGCATGCTGACCCG
>JAPUEF010000116.1:7836-20301 GCA_027492655.1 Alphaproteobacteria bacterium
GGGGCCGTCGACGTAATCGTACACCCGCGCGAACAGCACATGCAGCGCGAACCACAGCGCCAGATGCGCGATAACGCCGACGACGGCGGCGGAGATCGCCTGCAACGCCCCGGAGAGCGGCCGGCTGCGGCGCAGGCGCTCGGCATAGGGCGCGCCGGCGAAGATGAACATGAAGGACGGCGTGAACGTGACCCATAACGTGACCGCGGCACCGAGCGTGCCGGCGAGAAGCGGGTCGAGACCGGACGGGGCGTCGAAGGCGGCCAGGAAGCCGACGAACTGAAGCACCAGAATGAGCGGGCCAGGCGTCGTTTCGGCGAGGCCGAGCCCGTCGATCATTTCGGCGGCGCTGACCCAGCCATAGGTCGCGACCGATTCCTGCGCGACATAGGCGAGCGCGGCATAGGCTCCGCCGAAGGTGACGACCGACATGCGGGCGAAGAAATCGGCGATGTCGGCGAAGACGTCGCCGTGACCACGCGAGAGGAGGAGCAGGGCGACCGGCGCGAGCCACAAAGCCAGCCAGAGCGCGAGGCTGACGATGGCGCGCCGGGGCCGGGCCTCGACATGAGGGAGACGCCCCTCGGCGATGGCGAGGTCGTGGGCGCCGGGGCGGTCATCGACGGCAGGGCCGGGCGGCGTCATGCGTGCGAGGACGAGGCCGAGCGCCGCCGTCGCGACGATGACGACCGGGAAGGGGACATGGAACAGCGCCAGCGCGGCGAAGGAGAGGACCGCGACGGTCCGGGCGATCCCGGACTTCAGCGCGCGCGCGCCGATGCGCAGCAGAGCCTGGACGATCAGAGCGATGACGGCGCATTTGACGCCATAGAAGATGCCCTGCACCCAATCGAGATCGGCATGGAAGGCATAGAGCGCGCTGAGGGCCAGCATGATCGCCGCGCCGGGCAGGATGAACAGAAGCCCGGCGACGAGGCCTCCCTTCACGCCGTGGGCCAGCCAGCCGGTATATGTGGCGAGCTGCTGCGCCTCGGGCCCCGGCAGGAGCATGCAGAAATTCAGCGCGTGCAGGTAGCGCACCTCGCTGAGCCAGCGTTTCTCCTCAACGACGACGCGGTGCATCAGGGCGATCTGCGCCGCCGGCCCGCCGAAGCCCAGAAGGCCGATGCGCGCGAAAGCGCGGGTGAGGTCGCTGAGAGAAGGCACGGCGGTCGTCATGGCGCCGCCTACGTCAGGCATATGACAGGGGTGTGTCAAAGCAGGGCAGGAACTTTTTGCGGGCGGTGGACGTTTGGCTGGAACCTCCAGGAGGATTTCATGGCCGACCTCATCACCACCACCGGGCGGGCGCTTAAGAGCGTGACGCCGTCTCTGTCGTCGCTGGAAGCGACCATTTCGCGACAAGCCAAGCCGTTGATGAAGACGCTGGGCCGCCTGGATGCGGCGACGCTGGCCAAGATGGGCGGCGGCGCGGCGGCGGTCGCGGCGCTCTACTACGCCGCGCGGGCGCTGATCGGCGGCGGTTCGGAAGGCGCGAAGGAAGTGAAGGCCTCGGCCGGACGGGTGGCCAAGGCGGCGAAGGCCGGCGCGGCGCCTTCGGCCGGCAAGGCCAAGGCGGCGGCGAAGAATGTGATCAAGCGCGGCAAGGCGACTGCAGCCAAGGCGACGACCAAGGCGAAGGCCGGGCGCGCCGCGAGCCAGCGCAAAACAGCCAAGACTTAACGGTGAAGGAACGCCCCTGACGCGGTTCGCGTTACATCCGGCATGGACCGCGCCATAGGGAGATCCTCGCCATGTCGACCACAAACCAGATCGCCGTACTCGTGAGCCTGATGGTGAACGCGGTGCTGTTCGGGTTCGGCGTGATCGCCGTGTTGTCGATCCCCGCGGTGAGCGCAGAGGCGGTCTGGCTGGTGCCGGCGGTGATCGTGCTGAGCTTCGCGACGACGCCCTTCATCGCACGCTGGATTGCGCCGCGCCTCCGCCTGCGCGGCCGGCATGGGCTGCGCGCGCAAGCCTGACGGCGTTCAGCCGAACACGCGTGTGAAGATCGTATCGACCTGTTTCAGGTGATGGCCGAGATCGAATAAAGCTTCGATCTCGGCGGGCTGGAGCGCCGCCGTGACGTCGGCATCGTTCAGAAGATTCTGAAGGAAGGTCGGCGCTTCGACGCCGTTATGCATGGCGCGCCAGACCGGCATCGCATTGCGCTGGACTAGGCGATAGGCGTCCTCGCGCGCGACGCCGGCCTGGGTGAGCGCGAGCAGCACGCGCTGGGAATGGACGAGACCGCCCAGCAGATCGAGATTGCGCTGCATGCGCTCGGGGTAGATCACCAGCTTTTCCACCACGTCGCCGAGGCGATGCAGCGCGAAGTCGAGCGTGATGGTGGCGTCGGGGCCGATATAGCGCTCGACCGAGGAGTGCGAGATGTCGCGCTCGTGCCAGAGGGCGACATTTTCCAGCGCCGGGGTCACGTAGCCGCGCACCATGCGGGCGAGGCCGGTGAGGTTTTCGGTGAGAACCGGATTACGCTTGTGCGGCATGGCCGACGAGCCCTTCTGGCCTTCGGAGAAATACTCCTCGGCTTCCAGGACTTCGGTGCGCTGGAGGTGGCGGATTTCGGTGGCGAGGTTTTCGATCTGACCGGCCACGACGCCCAGCGCCGCGAAGAACGCGGCGTGGCGATCGCGCGGGATGACCTGCGTGGAGACGGGTTCGGGGGTAAGGCCGAGCTTTTCGGCGACGTGTTCTTCGACGCGCGGATGAACTTGAGCGAACGTGCCGACCGCGCCGGAAATGGCGCAGGTGGCGATTTCGGCGCGGGCCGCGACCAGACGCTGGCGGGCGCGCTGGAAGGCGGCATGGTGGCCGGCGAGCTTGACGCCCATCGTCGTCGGCTCGGCGTGGATGCCGTGGCTGCGGCCGATGGTGGGGGTGAGTTTGTGTTCCTTCGCGCGCGTCTCCAGCGCCGCGAGGACGCGGTCCACGCCGGCGATCAGGAGGTCGGAGGCGCGGGCGAGCTGGACGCTGAGGCAGGTGTCGAGCACATCGGACGAGGTCATGCCCTGGTGGACGAAGCGGCTGTCCGGGCCGATGAATTCAGCGAGGTGGGTGAGGAAGGCGATGACGTCGTGCTTCACCTCGCGTTCGATGGCGTCGATTTTCGCGACATCGAAGACGGCGGCGTCGCCCTTCTCCCGGATGTTCTTCGCCGCGTCCTTCGGGATCACGCCGAGTTCGGCCAGCGCCTCGCAGGCATAGGCCTCGATCTCGAACCAGATGCGGAACTTGGTCTCGGGGCTCCAGATGGCGGTCATCTGGGGGCGGGCGTAGCGGGGGATCATGGGCGGTTCCGTGCTTGCGCGCCCCCTCTGTCACAGGATGGGGAGCGGGGCAACGCGGCGTGACATAATTTCGCCTTCCGGCGGCGGCAAAAGCCCTGTAACCGAACCGGATAGCGCCGGATTCTCCGCGCGCGTCCTTACGAAAGCGGCTTTTCCTCCATGACACGCCTGATGCTCGCCGCCCTCGCAGCGGCCGCCCTCTCGACTTCTGCCCTGGCCGAGGACGTGACGGACCTGCGCCAGACGGCGATCGACAAATGCATCGCGGCCGGGACGGGCGGCGATGCCGCGACGACGAACGAGATGTGCACCTGCCTTATCGACGGGCTCATCGAGCGCATCCCCGGCGAAGACGGCGTGAAGATGCTGAAGCTGGTGATCGCCGACCCGAAGTCGGACGAGGAAGCGGCTGCGGCTCTGGGCGTCTCGGCGGACGAGGCCAAGGCGTTCGTCACGACGCATCAACAGGCGGTCGGCGAGGCCGCCGCAGCCTGCACGCCGCAGCCATAATTCAACCCATCAGGAGAGACTGACAATGAAGCGTTTCATGTTCGCCGCCGCCGTCGCGGTTCTGGCCGCCGGTTCGGCCCTCGCCGAGGATGCCGCGTCGCTGCGCGATCCGGCGATCGCGTCCTGCACGTCCTCGGCCAAGGGCTCGCCGCAGGAAGCCCAGTCGACGCAGATCTGCACCTGCATGATCGATGGCGTGATCGCCAAGATGCCGGGCGACGATGCGGTGAAGATCCTGAAGCTGTTCATCGCCAACCCCACCACCGACGCCGAGACGGCGGCGGCGCTGGGCGTCTCGGAAGACGAGGCGAAGGCCTATATGGAGAAGCAGGCCCCGGTGCTGGGCGAGGCCATGATGGCCTGCATGCCGCAGCAGTAATTCCAAGACAGGGAGAACGGATATGAAGCGTTTCATCGCGGCCGCTGCGTTCGCCGCCTTTGCGTTCGCCGCTCCGGCGCTGGCCGATGACACTGTCGAAGGCCTGAAGACCCAGGCGCTGGAGACCTGCAAGAAGGAAGTCGGCGCTGCGCCGGAGACCGACAAGCTGTGCGGCTGCATGGTGGATAACATCGTCACCGTGTTCGGCGACGACGCGCCGAAGATGCTGAAGATCCTCGCCGCCAACCTGAACCCGTCAGACACGGCCGAGATCGCCAAGCTGCTGGGCGTCAGCGAGGACGACGCCAAGACCTTCATCACCGCCGCCGACGAGAAGATGGACAAGGTGCAGGACGTCTGCGTGCCGAAGTAACGGCATCAGGTGAAGAAGACGCCGACGACGCAGACATAGCCGATCGCGATCGCGATCAGGATCATGCAGCCGCCCGGCCGGTCCTTGTTGGACCGGTCGGTGATGGGCGAGGTGGCGATCAGCACGCAGATCGCCAGCACGACGAGAAGAAAGCCCTTGAAGATGAGCGTGCCGACGAACTCGAGCCAGTCGCTCTGACGATCTAGCCAGGCATCGACTTCGCCCAGGTCGAAGCCGAGAAGCACCAGCACCAGGCCGATCAGGAAAAAGACGAAGAACAGGAAGGTCAGCAGCACCGAGGAGGCGCTGCCGAACCTGATGCCCGGCGCGACGGTGGGGAAGAACCGCGCCAGATCCCAAAGCCAGGCGAAGAACCGCCCGATCATGATGGCGCCCGGCGCGTCGTGGCGGCTACTCCTCTTCCACCACGCTCATCACGCTGGCGGCGAGGATGTGGGTGTCGCCGATGATGAATTTCGCCTCCGTGCGCGAGACGAGGCCATTCTCTTCGGGTTTCGAGCCGAACATATAGGCGACGGTGCCGGGAACGCCGCTGTCGGCGGTCGCCTTGCCGAAGACGGTGTCGAGATCGGCGACCGGCGCGCCGAGGCCGGGGAGGCCCGTCGTGAGGCCGAGCGGCGTTTCCTGCTTGAGGCAGCCGGGCGGGAGTTCATCCGGCGCGTACTCGACGGCGACGCCGGAGACGCGCTGTGCGTTCGCATCGACGGCATAGAACCAGGTGAGGCTGGCGCCGCCGGTGCCGATGGCGGGCGTCGCGTAGCAGAGCCAGGCGAAGGCCGCTTCCTCGCCGGTCGTGTTGATTTCGCCGCCGAATTTCGCGGCGATTTCTGCGAGCGTGGTTTTCTCAAGTTCGATCTTCATGCCACCGGCCTGCACGTCGAGGGCGGGGACAGGCGTCTTGGTGACTTCGTTGGCGCTGCCGGGCAGGCCATCGGCCAGCAGGCGGAGACCGGGGATCGGGCCGGGGTCGATGGTAGCGGCGAGGGCGGCGCCGGCGAGCAGCAGCGCGAAGGTGAGGCGGATCATGGGCATCCCTTTGCAATGAACAGGGCTGCACGCAATCCGAGCGCGGCGGTTGGCGCAATGCTCAAGGCCGCGACAATTGCGCCCAAGGGGCCATCAGGCACCTTTGAAGGCGGCGGCGATCTCGGCTGACCGAAGTGCGGGAGCGGAAGCGGTAGTGGTGATGGTTCGAGGTTTTGGGCCGCGCGAATGATTGCCGTCAGCAGGGCGATGCAGACGCTGCTGTGCTGCCCACAACCGACAGGATTCCGCCTGTGATGCGAGCCCGGTTCAGCGCGATATCCAACAGGAAGCCGAAGATGAAGATCATCGAGATCGCGTAGGCCCAGCCCATGTAGTCAGCCTGAAGCGCGACGAAGAACCAGTCCTGACCGTAGGTATAGGTCAGGGAAGCCAGGAGGACGGTGATCGCGAGCAACAGAGCCGGAACGAAGAGCTGCCGGGTTCGGTCCTGACGAGTCATGGAAAAGACCAGAAGGAGCAAGAATGCGAATGCGTTGGTGCCTGCGAAGATGCGGACATCCAGCATCAGGCTCCGGACGATCTCGACATAGTTGCCTTCGATAATCTGCTGGAGTTGCGGCGCCATGCTTTCGATGGCGTTGATCTGGCTGGTCGCTACGAGATCCAATGTCGTGCGTAAGAGTTCGCGGCATGTGCAGCTGAGATCCTGCAGGCGTGCGACCTCCGTCGCAATACGCTCGCTGAGGCCTGACGTGATCTGCTCTTTGAGGGCCTCAAGCTTATCCTTGTGCTTCTCCAGCAGCTTTCCGGCGAGACGGCCAGCCCCGCGCGCCGTGTCGAGACCTATGCCGAGCATGCCCTCGACGCGCTTTTCGATCGTATGTTCGATATAGCCGCGTGCGGCCCGTTCGACCTGAATGGGCGAGGCAAAGGTCATCCCAAACAGCGGAACGAAGATCAACAGCCCGACGACGGCGATCAGACGCAAGCCAAACTTCATGGTCCAACCCGCTCCATGGGAGGGAAGGCTAGGCAGAAGGCCCTGCGAGGCCAAGTAGCGGTGGTCACGATCTGCAGTGGCTCAAATGTACGTTCGACGATTACGTCCCTATCCCGCCCATGGCGAGGTATTTGATCTCGAGATAGTCCTCGATGCCGTATTTGCTGCCTTCGCGGCCGGTGCCGCTTTCCTTCACGCCGCCGAAGGGCGCGACTTCGGTGGAGATGATGCCCTCGTTGATCCCGACGATGCCGTATTCGAGCGCTTCGGCGACGCGCCACACGCGGCCGATGTCGCGCGAATAGAAATACGAGGCGAGGCCGAAGGGCGTGTCGTTGGCGAGGCGGATGGCCTCGGCCTCGTCCTTGAAGCGGAACAGCGTGGCGACGGGGCCGAAGATTTCCTCGGACGCGATCTCCATGTCCGCCGTCACGTCGGTGAGGACGGTGGGCGTGTAGAAGGTGTGGCCGAGCGGATGACGGAGGCCCCCCGTCGCGACGCGCGCGCCTTTCTTCACCGCGTCGGCGACCAGCTCCTCGACCTTGCGGACGGCTTTCTCCTCGATCAGCGGACCCTGCTGGATGCCGTCGTCGAGGCCGTCGCCGACCTTGAGGGCCTGGGTGGCCTTGGTCAGCTTCTCGGCGAAGGCATCATAGACGCCGTCCTGCACGAGGATGCGGTTCGCGCAAACGCAGGTCTGGCCCATGTTGCGGAATTTGGAGGCCATCGCGCCGGCCACGGCGGCGTCGAGATCGGCGTCGTCGAAGACGATGAAGGGCGCGTTGCCCCCCAGCTCCATCGAGACCTTCTTCACCGTCGAGGCGCACTGGGCGATCAGCTGTTTGCCGACCGGGGTGGAGCCGGTGAAGGTGAATTTGCGGACGAGCGGATGGGTGGTGAGCTGTTCGCCGACCTCGGCCGATTTGTTCGAGGTGACGACGTTGAAGACGCCCTTGGGGATGCCGGCGCGGTGCGCCAGCTCGGCCAGCGCCAGCGCCGACAGGGGGGTGAGCTGGGCGGGCTTCAGCACCACCGGGCAGCCGGCGGCGAGGGCCGGGCCGGCCTTGCGGGTGATCATGGCGTTCGGGAAATTCCACGGCGTCACCGCGCCGACGACGCCGATGCCCTGTTTCAGCGTGATGACGCGGCGGCCATGGGCGAAGGTGGGGATGACGTCGCCATAGATGCGTTTGCCCTCTTCGGCGAACCATTCGATGAAGCTGGCCCCGTAGGCGACCTCGCCGCGCGACTCGGCCAGCGGTTTGCCCTGTTCGGCGGTCATGATGACGGCCAGGTCTTCCTGGTTCGCCATCATCAGCTCGAACCATTTGCGCATCAGCCCGGCGCGCTCTTTCGCCAGAAGACCCTGCCAGGCGGGGATGGCGGCGTGCGCGGCCTCGATGGCGCGGATCGTCTCGGCGCGGCCGAGATCGGCGAGATTGGCGATGGTTTCGCCCGTCGCCGGGTTCACGACCTTGAAGCTGCCGCCGTTATCGGCGTTCACGAACGCGCCGTTCACATAGGCCTGGGACTTGAGGAGGCTGGAATCTTTAAGCTTCATGGTAGAGGACTTCTCTGAGGGGCGCGTCGATCGAACGGCGCGGAGACTATCGCGCGGGCCAAGGTCGGCGCTACGGGAGATATTCATGCGCGGCACTTACGGATCCTTTGTGGCGGTGAGCCTGCTCGCCTTCATCGGCGGCGGCGTTCTTCTGGGGACCGACCTGCTGCCGCGTCATGGCGGCGCTCCGGCGGCCAGCGCCGCGATGCAGGGAACGGCGCAGAACCCGGCCATTCCGCCCGCCGCCGCCCGGCAGGACCATGCCGTCACCACCAAATTCGGGGTCAGCCGCAACGACCCCTATTACTGGCTGAACGAGAAGACCAATCCCGACGTCATCGCCTATCTCGACGCCGAGAACGCCTATGCCGAGGCCTCGCTGAAGCCGCAGGCGGCGCTGCAGGACGAGATTTTCGGCGAACTGGAGAAGCGGGCGAGCCTGGCCGACAAGGATATCCCCTGGCCGATGGACGGGTTCTATTACGAGGGCCGCTATGCCGAGGGCGCGGACTATCCGGTGGTGGTGCGTCATCAGGGGTCGGCGACCGGGCCGGAGCAGGTGGTTCTGGACGTGCCGGAACTGGCCAAGGCGCATGAGCAGTATTTCCTGCGCAACTGGGAGATGAGCCCGGACGGCGCGAAGGTGGCCTTCGCCGTGGACTTCAAGGGCGACCGGATCTGCGAGATTTTCGTGCGCGATCTGGCCAGCGGCGAGGTCGCCTCGACCGGCATCAAGGACTCGCAGGGCGACATCGTGTGGAGCGCCGACGGCAAGGCGATCATCTACACCGCCGTCGATCAGATGGTGCGCGGCTATCAGGCCAGGCGTCACGTTCTGGGGCGGGCGGCCGCCGACGATCAGGTGCTGCTGCAGGAGGACGACGCGACGTTCGAGATCGGCGTGCACCGGTCGCGCTCGGGTCAGCTTGCGATCATCACCGTGGGTCACGCCCAGCGCGATGAAATTCTGGCGGTTTCGACCTCGGCCATCGATCCGAAGCCGGTCCTCTTGGTGCCGCGCACGCTGAACGTGCGCGCGACCGCCGACCATATCGACGGCCAGTTCTATATCCTGACCAACGACAAGGCCGGCGACCGCAAGATCGTGGTGACGCCGGACAGCGCCCCGTCGCTGGCGACCGCGACGGCGATCGTGCCGGAAACGAAGGGTCGCTATATCGACGGCTTCGAGCTGTTCGATAACGCCATCGCCATCCAGGAGACGCATGACGCCGTGACCACGGTGCGTCTGGTCGATCGGGTGACGGGGGCGCCGGCGCAGGAACTGGATTTCGGGCCGCTGGGCGTGACGACTCTTGAAAACAACCACGACCCCAAACTGGCCACGCTTCGCGTGACGTTCGAGAGCGCGACGACGCCGTCGGTGCTGTATGAGGTCGATATGGCCTCGGGCGCGAAGACCGAGCTGAAGCGCAATCCGGCCTGGACCTGGTTCGAGCCCGCGCTCTACGACGCCAAGCGCATTTTCGCGGCGGCGGACGACGGCGCCAGCATTCCGGTGACGCTGATCTATCGCAAGGACCGCTTCAAGGCGGGCGGCAATCCGCTGCTGGTCTATGGCTATGGCGCCTACGGCATTTCCAGCGAGCCGGGCTTCTATCGCAACTTCATCAGCCTGGTGGATCGCGGCTTCGTCGTCGCCATCGCGCATACGCGCGGCGGCCGCGACATGGGCGACGCCTGGTATCAGGGCGGCCGCATGGCCAACAAGATGAACACCTTCACCGACTTCATCGCGGCGACGGAGGCGGCGATCGCCGGCGGTTTCGCCGATCCGCGCAAGGTCTATGCGATGGGCGGTTCGGCTGGCGGCCTGTTGATGGGCGCGGTGCTGAATATCGATGGCACGCTGTATGACGGCGTGGTCGCGCAGGTGCCGTTCGTGGACGTGCTGACCACGATGCTGGACGACACCATCCCGCTGACGACGTTCGAGTACGAGGAATGGGGCAACCCCAACATTCCCGAACAATACGACTGGATGGCGGCCTACAGCCCTTATGACAATGTCGCGCCGAAGAACTATCCGGCGATCTTCGTGTTGACCGGGCTCAACGACAGCCAGGTCGGGTATTTCGAGCCCGCCAAGTGGGTGGCCAAGCTGCGGGTGACGAAAACCGACAAAAACCCGCTTCTGTTCACCATCAATATGGGGGCGGGGCATGCGGGCAATTCGGGCCGCACCGGGCCGGTCGCCGACCGGGCCAAGGTCTATGCCTGGCTGCTGAGCCGCGCTGCCGCGCATCCGTGACAATCACTTTCGCGTAGGGCAACTCCGCATTTTTCTTGAAATCGATCGCGATTGGGGGTCTTCTGGGGAAAAGGCATTCCCCAGAAGAAGCCCAAGGGAGCGAAATTATGAGCCAGGCAGCCGAGACCGAGATCGTCCGGTCGAATATCCGCGAGAAGACCGACAAGAGCTGGGATCATCCGACCGACCCCGCCTCGATCCCGCTGGACAAGATCGATGTCAGCCAGGCGGAGCTGTTCCGCGACGACGCCCACTGGCCTCTGTTCGAGCGTCTGCGCAAGGAAGCGCCGATCCACTACTGCGCCGACAGCAAGTTCGGTCCGTACTGGTCGATCACCAAGTACAACGACATCATGGCGGTGGACACGAACCACAAGGTGTTCTCGTCCGAGACCGGCATCACCATCATCGACCAGCAGGACGACTTCCAGCTGCCGATGTTCATCGCGATGGACCCGCCCAAGCACGATCAGCAGCGCAAGGTGGTCAGCCCCATCGTCGCGCCGGATAATCTGGCCAAGCTGCAGGGCACGATCCGCGCTCGTGTGAAGCAGATCTTCGACAATCTGCCCCGTAACGAGACCTTCGACTGGGTGGATCTGGTCTCGATCGAACTGACGACACAGATGCTGGCGACGCTGTTCGACTTTCCCTTCGAGGAACGCCGCAAGCTGACGCGCTGGTCCGACGTCGCGACCGCCGATCTCAATTCCGGCCTGGTGGAATCGGAAGAGGCGCGCCGCGCCGAACTTCTGGAGTGCGCCGAATACTTCATCCGTCTGTGGAACGAGCGGGTGAACGCGACCGAGCCGGGCAACGACCTGATCACCATGCTGGCGCATGGCGAGTCGACCCGGAACATGGACAAGATGGAGTATCTGGGAAACCTGATCCTTCTGATCGTCGGCGGCAACGACACGACGCGCAACTCGCTGACCGGCGGGCTGTACGCGATGAGCAAATTCCCCGAGCAGTTGGCCAAGCTGCGCGCCAATCCCGCTCTGGTCGAGAACGCGGTCAGCGAAATCATCCGCTGGCAGACGCCGCTGGCCCATATGCGCCGCCGCGCTCTGGAAGACGTGGTGATGGGCGGCAAGACCATCCGCAAGGGCGAGAAGGTCGTGATGTGGTACGTCTCGGGCAATCGCGACGAAGACGTGATCGAGAACGCGATGGCGCTCGATATCGAGCGTCCGCGCGTGCGCCAGCATCTGTCGTTCGGCTTCGGCATCCACCGCTGCGTGGGCAACCGGCTGGCCGAGATGCAGCTGAAGATCGTGTGGGAGGAAATCCTCTCGCGCCTCGCCAGCGGCGAGTTCAAGGACATCAAGGTCGAGGCCGAACCGACGCGCGTGCTGTCGAGCTTCGTGAAGGGCTATGACAAGATGGCGGTGCGCATCGTCACCTGAGTCGGTCGGCTACGGACAAGAAAAAGCCCCGCTCCGTACGCCGGAGCGGGGCTTTTCGCTTTCTGCATCCGCTCAGTAGCGGTTTCCGTTGGGCATGCCGGGCATGTTGTTGGGATCGACGGGCTGCGATTCCGGCCGCTTCTTGGGCTTCTCGGGCGTCGAGACGGAAGAGGGCGCGGTGGCCATTTCCACCGAAGTGACGACGCCGTCGCGTTCGCGGTCGGCGAAGCCGAAGGTTGTCTCATAGCGCGCCGCGTAGGCGGTGCGATCGATGCGGCCGGTGCCGCTCCAGTCGATCAGCGAGGAGGAATCGCAGGTGCCGGTGCGGGATTCGTTCACGCGCGCGATTTCCGAGGAGGTTAGAAAGCCGTCGCCATCGAGATCGGCGGCCTTGAATGACGCGTCGATGCCGGCCTGAAGCTGCGCCCAGGTGAGCGAGCCGTCGGCGTTCACGACATACGGGCCGAGAATGCAGTTGGCGGTCGATGCGGCCTGCTGCTGCTTGTAGGTGAGCGGCTTTTCGCCGGCGCAGGCGGCGAGGGCGGCGGCGGCGGCGAGAAAGGCGGCGGCGCGAAGAAGCATGCGGGAAAGTCCGGTCTGATGCGAAGGAGTGGCCTGCTTTATAGCAGACTGACGACGCCCGCG
>JAPUEF010000117.1 GCA_027492655.1 Alphaproteobacteria bacterium
CCCGCGCCGGCGCAGCCCGTCTCGACCGAGACCGTCTCGGTCGATGCCCCCGCGCCGGAGCCGGCGCGCACCGCCCGTTCCTCCTCCAGCGCCCGCGAAGCCTTCCTGAAGGAACTGGAGGGCATGCGCAGCATCGCCCCGGCCGAGCCGACGGGCCGGACCGCCGGCCCGCCGCGCCCCGAAGCGCCCAGCCCTGCGCCGCTGTTTCCGACGGAACGCGACGTCAGCACCGAACCCTCGAACTTCATCGTGATCTTCGAGCTGAAATCGCGCGGCGCGAACAAGCTGGAAGAGCACATCATGTCGCTGGGCCGGGCCGTCCGCCTGCTGCCCGGCGTCTGGGTGGTCAGCGCGACCTTCACCTCGGGCGCGCTGCGCAACCAGCTGATGAAATATTTCGGCACGACGGACTCGTTCGTCATCATCGACGCCAGCCGCGACAAGCTCGCCTGGTTCAATCTGGGGCCGGAAATCGACTCCCAGATCCGTCAGGTCTGGCGGCGCACCTGACAGGGCGCTAGCTTCTCCGGGTCTAAGAACCGGAGGAAAGATCATGGACCTTTCGCACGACGAGGCCGAACACGCCTTCCGCATGGAAGTGCGCGAGTTCATCGCCGCGAACCTGCCCGAAGACCTGAAAGCCAACACGGCCAACGGCCTGCGCGGTCCCAAGGAAGAGGGCATCCGCTGGCACAAGATTCTCGCGCAGAAAGGCTGGGCCGCGCCCGGCTGGCCGAAAGAAGCCGGCGGCTGCGAATGGTCCCCGGCCCAGATCTATATCTTCGAGGAAGAAATGGCGCTGGCCGGCTGCCCGCCGATGTCGCCCTTCCCGATCAAGATGGTCGGCCCCGTCATCATCCATTTCGGCACGCCCGAGCAGAAAGCGAAATGGATCGGCCCCACCCTCGCCGGCGACATGATCTGGTGCCAGGGCTACTCCGAGCCGGGCGCCGGCTCCGATCTCGCGACGCTCCAGACCCGCGCGGTGCGTGACGGCGACGACTATGTCGTCAACGGCATGAAGATCTGGACCTCCTACGGCCATCAGGCCGACTGGATGTTCGCGCTGGTCCGCACCTCCGCTGAAGGTAAGCCGCAGGAAGGCATCTCGGTCCTGCTCATCGACATGAAGACGCCGGGCATCAGCCATCGTCCCATCATCACCATCGACGGCTCGCACATCCTCAACGAGATCCGCTTCGATGATGTCCGCGTGCCGGTGTTCAATCGCATCGGCGAGGAGAACAAGGGCTGGACCTACGCCAAGTTCCTGCTCGGCAACGAACGCGCGCTCATCGCCCAGATCGCCCAATCCACCCAGCTCGTCGCCAAGCTGAAGGAGATCGCGAACCGGGAAGCCGACGGCTTCGGCGGCCGCCTGATCGACGATCCCGACTTCCGCGCCAAACTCACCTCGATCGAGGTCGAGCTCGATGCGCTGCGCACCACGAATGAGCGCGTGATGTTCGAAGCCCGCACCGGCACCGCCGGCAATGGCGGCGCGATCCTGAAGTCGAAGGGCACCTTCATCAGCCAGGCGCTCAGCGAGATCTATGTCGAGGCCGTCCAGCATTACGGCAATGTGTGGGAGCAGAAGGCGCTCTATCCCGGCTGGAACCAGCCCCCTATCGGCCCCGACTACGCCAAGAACGCCGTGCCGCTCTACATGCGCCAGCGCGCCAACACGATCGAAGGCGGCTCGGAAGAGATCCAGAAAAACGTGATCTCCAAACAGGTGCTGGGGCTCTAGGCCAACCCATCCCTCCCCTTCAGGGGAGGGTGGCATCGCAAAACGATGACGGGTGGGGTCTTTCCGAAGGCCCCTACCCGCCCGTCACCTTGGCGTCGAAGCCCGAGATGACGGTCTTCCACCAGTCCGCCATCTCCTTGATGTTCTGCCGCGTCACGCCGCCCTGAATGGTCTGGGTCAGCGAGACGCCCAGCGTGCCGTCGTCGTTCAGATAGGCGACGCCGAACATCTGCGAGGCGTTGTACTTGTTCACCATCATCAGCGTGACCGGCTTCGAGGGTTCAGCCGAGCGCATGAACATGATGTCGTGGCAGGCCTTCTTGTCGTCGCAGCGATAGAGGCCGATCGAGAACTCGAACGTCTTGCCGCTTTCGGAATCGGTGAAGGCGGCCGCCACATACGGCTTGTCGTCCACGACGCCCGCCGACGCCGTCCAGCCGATCTCCGTCAGGATCGCCGCCAGCTCGTCGCCGGTGACGCGCTCCGTCACCGCACCGGCCGTCGCGCCCTGCGCCGCCGCCAACCCCGAAAGCCCGGCGGCCAGCGCCGCCCCGAACAGAATTTTCCGCATGCTCGCTTCCTCTCAGATCGCCGTCATATCCGCCTTGTAACGCCGCCAGTTCTTTACATAGCTCTCGGCGCTGGCGGCCAGAAGCGACGCCATGCCCTCGTCCAGCGTGCGCACCACCTTGCCCGGCGCGCCCAGCACCATCGAGTTGTCCGGAATTTCCTTGCCCTCGCCGATGAAGCTATTCGCCCCGATCAGGCAGTTCTTCCCGATCTTCGCGCGATTGAGGATCACCGAGCCGATGCCGATCAGGCTGCCATCGCCGACCGT
>JAPUEF010000118.1 GCA_027492655.1 Alphaproteobacteria bacterium
CGAAACCACCGCGCGCGTGCTCGCGCGCGCCTACGGAACCTGGACCGCCTTCCACGATGCCGCCGTCAAGCTCGCCGATGGCGACGAAGAGGCCCGCCACGAGCTCGATTCGCTCGACCAGATCGGCGATGCCGTCATCGACGCCATCGCCAACTTCTTTCGCGAACCGCGGAACCGCGCCATGGTCGAGCGGCTCGTCGCCGAACTCGACGTGCAGGAGGCCGAGAAGCCGAAAGCCGACACGCCGGTCGCCGGCAAGACCGTGGTCTTCACGGGCTCGCTGGAGAAGATGACGCGCGACGAGGCCAAGGCCATGGCCGAGCGCCTTGGAGCCAAGGTCGCGGGCTCGGTGTCCAAGAAGACAGACTATGTCGTGGCGGGGCCCGGAGCCGGCTCCAAGCTCGACAAGGCGCGCGACCTCGGCGTCATCGTGATGACCGAGGACGAATGGTTCGAGTTTGTGAAATAAACTTGCGGAAACAGTCGGTTAACGGATCGTTTCCGAAAGCCATGCATTGGCTGCAAGGCTGATTGTGCAGCGCACAATCTACTCATTTCGCTGCGGTGCAACAATATTGGCGGTGTCGAAAGGGAGGAAGCCTCGAGGTCGCCCGCTCTTTCAGAGGAGACCACCATGGCTACCATTGCACTCGACAAGATCGACACTGTTTCGGCCACGGCCGGCAAGGCCGCTTCCGTCGCAACGGCGACGCCCGGCTTCTGGCGCACGCTCTGGAACGCGGTCGTGGATGCGCAGGAGCTGCGCGCCAATACCTACGTCAACGGCTATCTGGCCCACCTGACCGATGGCGAGCTGTCCAGGCTCGGCATGACGCGGGACCAGATGATCCGCCGTACCCGGTCGATGATGACCAGCCTCTAACGACTTTCCGTCCGTCGGGACTGTCCGGGGCCCCGCCGTCGCGCGGGGCTCTTTCGTCGGCGGCCTCGCCGCAAAGGAGTAATACGATGTTTCTGTCCGCACTCGCCAAGGCCTGGAGCGAATACCGTCGCATCCGCGCCGAGCGCGCCGCCCGCGCCATGCTGAACGCCATCTCGGTCGACGAGGTTCGCCGCGCCGGCGTCCTGGCCACGCTCGGCGGCTCCTTCACGCTGCCCTTCGGTCGCTGACCTCTCAGCTCTTGCGGCGGATGCCGATCGTCTGGCCGACGCCCTCGGGGCGCCCGCGCCGCGCCGTCATGACGTGCCATTCCTTCAGCGGCGCCATGATGGCGGGCGGGAAGGGCGCGCCGCGGCGCGTGGCCATGTCGATGTGCAGCGAGATGGATTCCATCGTCGCCGAGAGCCAGCGCCCCTCGGCGTGGACCAGTTCCATCCAGTAGTGGATGCGCTTCTCGTCGAGATCGAGGACCTGAATCCGCACCTGCACGAGGTCGCCGAGATGCACCTCGCGCAGGTAGCGCACGTGAGCCTCCAGCGCGAAGAAGCTCATGTTGCGCGTCTTCACGTAGCTCCCGGACAGGCCGATCCGCTCGAACAGGATGTCCAGCCCCTCGTCGAACAGCTTGACGTAGAAGGCGACGTTCACGTGGCCGTTATAGTCGATCATCTCCGGGCGAACCGCCATGGGCGGGGTGATCGGCAGGCTGGTATCGGGGCATAGGTCGAAAGCGTTCATGGCTGTCGATTAGCGAAGCCTCGCGGCGACGTCCATCGGCCCCGCGGCCGGCTGCGCCGCGCGCCGGGCCATTCCCCAATGGCTTCCGCCCTCCTAAAGTCCCGCCTGACAATGACAGGCCGGGCGAGCCGGCCGGCGATCGGAGATGGTCCCATGCCCGCAACCCTTGCCCGCACCCGCCCGGAGCCTGCCGTGCTGTCCGCAGCAATCGCGGAGCTCCACGCGGCCTTCGGCAACCGTGCAGTGACGTCGCAGGCGGTCCGTGAGCAGCATGCGCACACGCTGACCTGGATCCCGAACCAGCCGCCGGACGTGGTGGTCTTCGTCGAATCGACCGAGGACTGCGTCGCGGTCATGCGGATCGCCTCGCGTCACGGCGTGCCGGTCATTCCCTTCGGCACCGGCTCTTCGCTGGAAGGTCATGTCAACGCGCCCTATGGCGGCATGTCCGTCGACACCTCCGCCATGAAGGCGATCGTCGCGGTCCATGCCGAGGACCTCGACGTCGTGGTCGAGCCCGGCGTGACTCGCAAGCAGCTCAACGAGCACCTGCGCGACATGGGGCTGTTCTTCCCCATCGACCCGGGCGCGGACGCATCCATCGGCGGCATGGCCGCGACCCGCGCATCCGGCACCAATGCCGTGCGCTACGGCACGATGAAGGACAATGTCATCGCGCTGGAGGTGGTGCTGCCGTCGGGCGAGGTGATCGAGACCGCGCGGCGGGCGAAGAAGACCTCGGCCGGCTACGACCTCACGCGCCTCTTCGTCGGTTCGGAAGGCACGCTCGGCATCGTCACCAAGATCACGCTGAAGCTGCATGGCATCCCCGAGGCGATCTCGGCGGCGACCTGCTCGTTCCCCTCCGTGAAGGATGCGGCCGACGCCACCATCGTCGCGATCCAGACCGGCATTCCCGTCGCGCGCATCGAGCTTCTGGAC
>JAPUEF010000119.1:0-786 GCA_027492655.1 Alphaproteobacteria bacterium
AACGGCCTGCCGGGCCTCGAAACGCGCCTGCCGCTGATGTTCGACGCCATGGTCGCGAAGGGCCGGCCCGAGTTCGACGGCCGCGGCCTCGAAGCCTTCGTCAACCTGACGGCGACGCAGCCCGCGCAGATCTACAACCTGCCGAAAAAGGGCCAGATCGCGCCCGGTTTCGACGCGGACATCGCGATCTGGGACCCGAACAAAAAGGTGACGATCACCGACGCGGCCATGCACGATCTGACGGGATTCACGCCCTTCGCCGGCACGACGGTCACCGGTTGGCCGGTCACGGTTATCAGGCGCGGTTCCGAAATCGTCTTGGACGGGCAGCTGGTCGCGAAAGCCGGCTCCGGTCGCTGGCTGAAGCGCACCGGCGGCTGGGCGGCCGAGCCGACCGGTCGGCTGACGTCGGACATGGACCCGGCAACCAATTTCGGCGCAACGATTCTGTGAACTTGCGGGGTCGCAACAGCCTCATCGCGTCATGGCCGGGCTTGTCCCGGCCATCCACGCCTTGAACACGGGCGTTGGGAAAGTCGTGGATACCCGGCACAAGGCCGGGCATGACGATTTCGAGGGCGGCGCTTCATCATCGGATCAGCATATGGATCGGGCGGTCTTGAGCCCGTCGCCTTTGCTCGCCACATTGGCCCGATGACGACAAGCACCGAGAACCCGTTCTTCCGCCCCTGGACCACGCCGTTCGGGATCGCCCCTTTTGCCGAGATCGCGATCGACGATGCCGTCACGGACGGCAATCTGGTGACTGCACCGGCATGGCCGGCT
>JAPUEF010000119.1:796-1579 GCA_027492655.1 Alphaproteobacteria bacterium
CGCGCTCGCCGAGCATCGCGCCGAGATCGAGGCGATCGCCACCACGCCCGACGCACCGACCTTCGCCAACCCGATCGACGCGCTGGAGACGGGCGGCCACGCGCTCGACCGTCTCTGCGGCGTGTTCTTCAACCTCGCCGGTTCGGATGCGACCGACGCCATCCAGGCGATCCAGCGCGAGATCGCGCCGGTCCTCGCCCAGCATTCCAACGCGATCGCGCTCGATCCCCGCCTCTTCGCGCGCATCAGGGCGCTGCACGACAGGTGCGACCACCTGCACCTGACCCCCGAGCAGGTCCGCGTGCTGGAGAAGACCTGCAAGAACTTCGTGCGCGGCGGCGCGGCGCTGGACGAGGCCGCCAAGGAGCGCATGCGCGCGGTCACCGAGCGCCTCGCCGTGCTCGGCACGTCCTTCTCGCAGAACGTGCTGAAGGACGAATCCACCTGGACGCTGGCCCTGTCGGAGGCCGATCTCGACGGCCTGCCGGATTTCCTGAAGTCCGCGCTGGCGCAGGCGGCCAAGGATCGCGGCCGGGACGGCTACGTGATGACGCTCGGCCGCTCCATGGTCGAGCCCTTCCTGACGCTGTCGCCGCGCCGCGACCTGCGCGAGACCATCTTCAAGGCATGGGTCAGGCGCGGCGAGATGGGCGGCGAGACCGACAATACCGCCATCGTCGCCGAGACGGTGAAGCTGCGCATCGAGCGGGCGAAGCTCCTCGGCTATCCGACCTTCGCTGCCTTCAAGCTCGACGAGACCATGGCGAAGACGCCGGAATCAGT
>JAPUEF010000119.1:1589-2575 GCA_027492655.1 Alphaproteobacteria bacterium
CGCTGCTGGACCGTGTCTGGGGCAAGGCGGTGGTCCGCGCTGCCCGCGAGCGGAGCGAACTGGCGGAAATCGCCCATGCCGAGGGCATGAACGCCGCCATCGAGCCGTGGGACTACCGCTACTATGCCGAGAAGCTGCGCCAGCAGCGCCATTCGCTCGATGAAGCCGCGCTGAAGCCCTACTTCCAGCTCGACCGCATCATCGAGGCGTCCTTCGAGGTCGCCCGCCGCCTGTTCGGCGTCGAGTTCCGGCCGCGGCCGGACGTGCCGGTCTATCACCCCGACGTGCGCGCCTTCGAGATGATCCGCGGCGGCGAGAGCCTCGGCCTGTTCCTCGGCGATTATTTCGCCCGCACCACCAAGCGGTCCGGCGCCTGGATGAGCGCCTTCCGCAGCCAGGAGAAGCTGTCCGGCAACGTCCTGCCGATCATCGTCAACGTCATGAACTTCGCCAAGCCCGCCGAGGGCAGGCCGGCGCTGCTGTCCTTCGACGATGCCCGCACGCTGTTTCACGAATTCGGCCACGGCCTGCACGGCCTGCTGTCCGACGTGACCTATCCGCTTCTCTCGGGCACCTCGGTCGCGCGCGACTTCGTCGAGTTCCCCTCGCAGCTCTACGAGCACTGGCTGGAACGCCCGGAAATCCTCGGCGCCTATGCCGTTCACGCCGAGACCGGCGAGCCCATGCCGAAGGAACTGATCGACCGGCTGATCGCCGCGCGCACCTTCAATCAGGGCTATGCGACGGTTGAATATACCTCCTCCGCGCTGGTCGACATGGCCTTCCACTTGCTGGAGAGCGCCGAGGGCATCGACCCCGTCGCCTTCGAGAAGGCGGAGCTCGCCCGCATCGGCATGCCCGAGGGCATGGTCATGCGCCACCGCACCCCGCATTTCGCTCATATCTTCTCGGGCGACGGCTATTCCGCCGGCTATTACAGCTACATGTGGTCGGAGGTGCTGGACGCCGACGGCTTCGCGGCCTTC
>JAPUEF010000120.1 GCA_027492655.1 Alphaproteobacteria bacterium
GAAATAGGCGGCATAGGTCTTCATCTTGTCGGGCGTGTCGCGTTCGGGATCGACCGAAATGAAGACCGGCGCCACCTTGGCTTTCAGCTCCGGCGCCAGCTCCAGCGTGTCGGCGATCTTCTGCAGGGTCAGCGGGCAGACATCGGGGCAATGGGTGAAGCCGAAGAACACCAGCATCGATTTCCCCCGGAAATCGCGCTCCGTCACCGTCTTGTTGTCCTGGTCGGTCAGGGTGAATTTCGGCGAAATCTCGCCGGCCTCGTCCTGCATCAGCCCGTAGATCGCCCCGGCCGCCACCAAAGCCGTCAGACCGATCAGAAAAATGAACAGGGCGCGGACGCGGGCGGTCATAACCATCTCCTGGCGGCGAGGCTTCACGCGCCCGCTCCTGTGGTGTCCTATCAGTCCGGCGCGCCGCCGCGCCAGAGGATGGGGGTCGATGAGTTTCCCGACGGAGGATTATGTGCCGCCGCGCAAGCGGGGTCTCTTCGCGCGCCTCAGGAACCTGACCGATACCGAGGAGGGCCGTCTGCGCCTCGGCACGCTGAACACGCTGCGCTGGCTGGCGCTGGGGGGCCAGCTCGCGACCGTGCTGTTCGTGCATTTCAGCCTCGGCTTCCGTCTGCCGCTGCTCGCCTGTCTCACGGTTATCGCCGCCGGCGCTGCCTTCACGCTGATCCTGCGCGTCGCCTTTCCGGCCCAGCATCGTCCCTCCGACGTCGCCGCGTTCCTCTATCTGGCGCTCGACCAGACCCAGCTTTTCGCGATCCTGTTCCTGACCGGCGGCCTGCAGAACCCGTTCACGCTGATCCTGCTCGCCGCCGTCGTCATCGCCTCGTCTTCGCTGAATCTGCGCTATGCGCTGGCGCTCGGCGGCTACACCGTGGCGCTGATCACAGCACTGGCGCTCTATCATCTGCCGCTGCCGTGGGAGAACGGCGAGACGCTCAGCCTGCCGCCGATCTATCTCGCCGGCTTGTGGATCGCGCTGATGCTCAGCCTCGGCTTCACCACCATCGCCACCTTCCGCACGTCGTCGGAGGCGACCCGCATGCAGGCCGGCTATGCCGCGATGGAGATCGCGCTCGCCTCGGAACAGAAGCTGGCGGCGCTGGGCAGTCTCGCCGCCGCCGCCGCGCATGAACTGGGCACCCCGCTCGGCACCATCGCCGTCGTCGCCAAGGAGCTGCAACGCGAACTGCCCGAAAACGGGCCGCTGGCCGAGGACGCCAAACTCCTGCGCCAGCAGGTCGATCGCTGCCGCGACATTCTCGGCCGCCTCGCCCATCACCGCGACAGCGACGGCATCGGCCCCGATGCGCGCCTGCCGCTCCTGGCCCTGCTCGACGACCTCGCCCAGGCTCACCGCACGCTGAAGGTCACGATCTCGATCGAAGGGGCCGCCGACGCGCCGGTCGTCCGGGTGCTGCCCGAACTGCGCTATTCCATCGGCAATCTCATCGAGAACGCCGCCGCTTACGCCGTCCGCCGCGTGAAGGTCAGCGCGATGTGGGACGAGGCCCGCATCGTGGTGCGCATCCGCGACGACGGCCCCGGCTTCAGCCCGGAGATCATGGCCAAGCTGGGCGAGCCCTATGTCACCACCCGCCCCGGCCGCACCGCCCTCACCGACGAACAGCTCGGCCCGCGTTTGCCGGGCCAGGGCCATGTCGGCATGGGCCTTGGGTTCTTCATCGCCAAGACGCTGCTGGAGCGCACCGGCGCGGAACTCACCTTCGGCAACGCCTTCGATGGCGGCGCTTCGGTGACGATCGCCTGGCCCCGTGCCCGCATCGAGGCCCCGCCGATCGGCTAAAGACCGCCCTCTCCGGTTGCAAGCGTTCCTTCCTCTCGTTAGCGTCGCCCGTCGCCGATTTGGGGATTCATGGCAGACGACCGCGTACTGGACGGCGTGCAGGACAAAACGCTCCTGATCGCCGAAGACGATATGCCGTTCCGCACCCGTCTCGCCCGGGCGCTGGAAGGGCGCGGCTTCACGGTTTTCGCCGCCGAAACCGTCGCGCTGGCGATCGCCCATGTGCGCAAGACCCCGCCCGCCTTCGCGGTCATCGACCTCCGCCTGGGCGACGGCAACGGCCTCGATGTGATCGAGGCCCTGCATCGCGAACGGCCCGATTCCCGCGCCATCGTCCTCACCGGCTACGGCAATATCGCGACGGCGGTGGCGGCGGTGAAGCACGGCGCGGTCGACTATCTCTCCAAGCCCGCCGACGCCGACGATGTCATCCGCGCCCTGATCGCCCGCCCCGGGTCCAAGCCCACGCCGCCCGACAATCCCATGTCGGCCGACCGCGTCCGCTGGGAGCATATCCAGCGCGTCTATGAACTTTGCCAGCAGAACGTGTCCGAGACCGCGCGCCGGTTGAACATGCACCGCCGCACGCTGCAGCGCATCCTCGCCAAGCGCTCGCCGAAATAGCGCTCAGAACGTCAGCCCCGCCAGCTCCGGATCCAGACTGCGCAGATGCCGCTCGGCGGCCACCCGCGCGAAGCCCAGCGTCAGCGCCTTGCGCCGCGCCGGCGCCAGCGGCGCGACGGGGCT
>JAPUEF010000121.1:0-17883 GCA_027492655.1 Alphaproteobacteria bacterium
GGAATGACCCAAACAATCTTTTTGCCCGAACCGCATCGCGGCTGGCTGCCCTGGGCTTGGCTTTCGCCAGTGATCTGCATCCTGCTTGTCGCACTCTCCAGCGTCCCACTAGATCTTGGCCTCCAATGGATCGGCGTGATGGATGGTAAGGGACAACCTCGGTCCGCCGCAGGGTTTTGCCTGAACCTGCTGCTGCCATTCGCTGCGATGGGAGCAGCTGTCTGGGCCTGGTCGCGGTTCGTCGAACGCCGCAGCCTCGCGACCATGGGTTTGACCGGCGCGCAGCGGCTGCGCAAGCACCTGGCGGGACTGGCGATCGGAGTCGGCATGATGGCCCTTGTGGTCACGTCGATCTGGCTCGCCGGGGGTTATATCGGCGACGACATCCTTCCCGCCCTTTCCTCCCCAGCGTCCCTGTTCTGGATTGCCATTCTGCTGCCCTGCTTTGCTTTCCAATCGGGTGTGGAAGAGTTCATCTTTCGCGGCTGGCTGCTCTCGACGGCGACACGCCGCTGGAACCTGGCGGCGGGGTTCGTTGCCAGTTCGCTCGCCTTCACGTTTCTTCATTTCTCGCCGCACCAGCCGGTTCGCGAAATCATCATGACATTCACGTTTGGACTGTTCGCTTGCGCCTGGGCTTGGCGTGCCGGCAGCATCTGGGGCGTCATGGGATGGCATTCGGGCTGGAACTGGATTGCGGGCGTCGGGTTTGCCGTGCCGATTACCGGGTTCGATTTGCAGCTGCCGGCCTTGCTAGTTCATTTGATGCCGTCGGGTCCGGACTTCCTGACAGGTGGGCGTGATGGACCGGAGGGCAGCGTGCTGACGATCGGCCTGCTCGCGTTGGCCACGATGCTGCTGCTGTTGTGGCCACGAGATTCTTCGGCGGCCACGCAGCAGACGTCAGCAGGGGGCATAGAAGCGGCAGCGCAAGAGTCCAACTGAGGCGAACCGTTGAGCAAGCGGCACTTCTACATCACGCAAGTTCAATTACCTGAAAGCGAGCCGGACAGCGTCGGGATTAGCCATCGAAGCGAAATGCGTGCTGTTTGACCGGTACACGGCACAACTATCGTACCCCGCTTCTACGCGCCAATGTGCGCGGCCGGAGCAAGGCTAGCGTTTGACTGACAGCGCCTGAAATCATCCATATTGGTGGAGATGGCTTCGACTACTCTGATTGGGATATTCCATGAGCGTTGTTAAAACGGTTTACGTCAGACTGCTTGACGAGGGGGTAGGGGTTTTTCGCCCGACTCAAGCCGAGTTTATCGAAGATGGCGTTTATAGACTGCTCCCACCAACGGACTATGACCCTGAAGATGAGAATTGGGAATTTCTTCCGCACCAGAAGGTCCGATGCAGGGATGTTAGGCTGCAAGACGCTGTCCGGCTGGTAGCGGTCGAAGCACTATAGCGGGCATTAAGACGGTCAGATCAAGTCTGGCACAAACGCCGGCCCAGAGCTGTCAGGTTAACTCGGCCCGGCCGAGACCACCCAGTTTCACGTTCGTCAGGCCGCTAGGGTGGCAGCTTTCCACGACACCAAGGCACGCGCTCGCATCTGGCGCATATGCCAGCGCTTCGACAGATGTGGCTGCGTGTTGAAGGTGTTGTAAATCGCGGCGTGAGTGGCGAGGAAGCGTTGAGCTGATTTCCGAGATTTGAACCCCCGCTGCTTTCGCTCTCGTCTGCGGATTGGGAGATGTGAGTTTTCCACGCGATTATTGTCTCGCAATCGCCCTGGTCGATGAAGGCTCAGTAAGCCCATCTCATTGAGTGCGGCGGCGTATGACCGCAAGCCGTCGGTCGTGATGAGCTCTGGCGTAACCGGTTGAGTTCGGAGCAAGCGCGTCAGCAGCCGAAGCGCGGCAGCCGTATCCCTCTCCTTCTGCATGATCATATCGAGGACGACGCCCTCGTCGTCGACTGCCCGCCATAAGAACCAGCGTTTGCCTGCGATCGAGCATACCATCTCATCTAGGTGCCACCTGGGTGAAGGCGGCATGCGTCGGCGATTGAGGGTCGCCGCAAACTGGTGGCCGAACTTTATCGTCCAGCACCGTATGGTCTCATAGCTGACTTCAATGCCGCGCTGTGCGAGCAACTCTTCCACATCCCGAAAGCTCAACGTGAAGCGAAAGTAGAGCCAGACCGCATAGCGAATAACAGTGGGCGGGAAGCGGTGTCGTTTGAACGATACACGGCGCATGCGCCTACCCCGCTGCTAGGCGGCAAGGTGCGCCGCGGGAGCAAGGCTAGCATTAGACTGACAGCACCGCCACGCAGTCTTGCCGAGAGCAGGCTGCTCTGAACTCGCCCCATCTATCGCGCAAATGCCGGACTTCCGGGCGACGTTGGCTGGACGACAGCGCACGATAACGACGCGGCCTCTCACACTCGGCCAAATCGGGCGTCCCCGCTCTACAATAACATTATCTTCATCCTGGAGCCGAGCGAGGCTAGCCATTCAGAAGCACGCAAGCAGGTGATGGTTTGCGAGTATCCTGATGGCCGCGTGGAGATCCGCCACCAGGGCGCTGTTCTGCCTTACCGGGTCTTCGACAAACTGCAGCGCATGAACCAGGCAGCCATCGTTGACAGCAAGCATCTCGGCGGTGCGCTAACCTTGTTGCAGGAGATGCAGGATCAGCGCCCGCCCCTCAGTCGCCCCCGCCGTGGCCCACGCCGCTCGACTCTGCCCGCGACCGTATTCCAGCTCCCCAATCCTGACGCCGGCGATATCGGCTCTAAATCAGTGCCTAACCGGACCGGAAAGCCACCACCTGACATCTCTACTTTGCGCAGATTGTGACTTCACTACTTTGCTCCGACACCGACCTGTCGCGCAGATCAGAAACTCCCGCGTGTGACGACTAACCCCGGAGGCTCTTAGCCGCCGCCACCATGTTCTCGACAGCCGGCCGAACCTCTGCCCAGCCGCGCGTTTTCAAGCCGCAGTCGGGATTGACCCATATCTGATCCGCAGGGAGCCGCTCGGCAGCCGCCACCAGCAACGCAGACATCTCGGCGGTATCCGGCACGCGCGGCGAGTGGATGTCGTAGACACCTGGACCGATTTCCGCCGGATAGCGATAGCCCGAGAATGCCTCCAGTAGTTCCATCTTCGATCGCGCCGTCTCGATGGAGATCACGTCGGCGTCCATAGCGCCGATGGAGGCGATGATGTCGTTGAACTCCGAGTAGCACATGTGCGTGTGAATCTGCGTTTCGGCGCGGACGCCGGCTGCGCTGATCCGGAAGCACTCGACCGCCCAATCGAGATAGGCCGTCCAGTCAGCCCGCCGAAGGGGCAAGCCTTCTCGCAATGCGGCCTCATCGATCTGAATGATCGCGGCACCGGCAGCTTCCAGATCGCTGACCTCGTCGCGGATTGCGAAGGCGATCTGGCGGCAAGTGTCCTTTCTGGGCTGGTCGTCACGCACGAACGACCAATTCAGGATCGTAACCGGCCCCGTCAACATGCCCTTCATGGGCAGGCTTGTCAGCGACTGTGCATAGCGCCACCAGCCCACCGTCATCGGCTCGGGCCGTGAGACGTCGCCGAAAATGATCGGGGGGCGCACACAACGCGAGCCGTAGGATTGCACCCAGGCGTGCTTGGTGAAGACGAAGCCAGAGAGCTGTTCCCCGAAATACTGGACCATGTCGTTGCGCTCGAACTCGCCGTGAACGAGCACGTCGAGGCCAACGCCCTCCTGCCAACGGACGGCGCGGGCTGTTTCCTCGCGGAGGAACTGGTCGTAGGCTGCGCTATCGATGGTGCCCTTCACGAAATTCGCTCGCGCCTTGCGGACCTCGGCCGTCTGAGGGAACGAGCCAATGGTCGTTGTCGGATAGGCAGGCAGGCTCAGCCGCTCACGCTGGAGCAGTCGCCGAGCCGCAAACGGCATGTCGCGGTCGGCCACCCCGGCGGAAGTGGTGTTGGCGCGGCCTTTGACCACGCTGTCATGGATGCGCGAGGAGGATCGCCGCGATGCTTGCGCCACGTCTGCCTCGGCCAGCGCAGCCCGCACGCTCTCACGACCATTGTTCACCGCATCGGCAAGCAGCCGTAGCTCGGCGACCTTCTGAACGGCAAAGGCGAGCCATGACCGGATCTCCGGGTCTAGATCCCCTTCGCGCGCCAGGTCGATGGGCGTGTGCAACAGCGAGCAGGACGGCGCGATGATGACCTCGCGGTCGGCGCTCAAAGCGGGTGCTATCCGGTCGAGGATGGTGCTGAGGTCGGCCCGCCAGACATTCCGGCCATCGATAACGCCGAGCGAGAGAACGAGGTCAGGACGCGCACCGGCAAGGACGGCAGCGAGCTGGCCGGGAGCGCGCACGAGATCGACATGCAGCCCGTGCACCGGCAGATCGAGTGCAACCGACAGATTGTCTGCCAGCGCGCCGAAATAGGTAGCCAGCATGATGCGGATGCCTGGAACGCCCTTGGCCAAGGTCGCATACGCGACGCGGAGAGCCGCGTGAGCCTCAGGCGACAGGTCCGTCACAAGGCAAGGCTCGTCGATCTGCACCCAGCCCGCGCCAGCTTCGACGAGACCGCGCAAGGCGTCGAGGTAGACCGGGAGAATGCGCGGCAACAGCGACAGCGGCGCAAAGCCCGGATCTTTCGCCTTTGCCAGCAGCAGATATGTCACCGGCCCAAGAAGTACCGGCCGCGTTTCAATGCCCAGCGCTTTGGCTTCGAGATACTCGTCCAGCGCTTTGGTCGAGGCGAGATAGTAGTTCTGGTCGGCCGCCAGTTCCGGCACGAGATAGTGGTAGTTGGTGTCGAACCACTTCGTCATCTCGGCGGCGGGCGCACCTCCACCATCGGTGTGCAACGCGTGGCCGTGGAAACAGGCTTCCTCGCCAGCTTCGCTTTGGCTGCCTCGCGCCATCGCGAAATAGGTCGCCAGATCGACCTTGTTGCCCTTCCACCCATAGACGGTCGGCACAGCACCGATCATGGCGCTGGTATCGAGGACATGATCGTAGAAAGAAAAGTCATTCGAGGGAATGATATCGGCGCCCAGGTCGCGCTGGCGCGCCCACGCATCGGCCCGCAGGCGCTTGGCCATATCCAAAAGGTCGTCAGCCGAACTTTTTCCCGCCCAATAGGCTTCCAGGGCGCTCTTCAGTTCGCGGCGAGGTCCGATGCGAGGGAATCCGAGCGTGGCGACGCTGACGGTCATGGTTCACTCCCTAGTTGGCGTTGAGGTCAGGCGTGCGAAATCTATGTGGGACGATCAAACCGGCGCGATGGATCTGATGATCGAGGCATCGAGCGCCTCGTAGTCGTTGAGCCGGATGAGGTCGTAGAGTTCCTGCCGGGTCTGCATGTCACCCAGAGCGCCACGCGTGCCGCCTTCACTGGCAATGGTCGCGTAGAGCTTTTCCTGGGCTTTGTTTGCGACCCGCAGCGACGAGACCGGCCAGATCACCATGGCGTAGCCGAGCGCCTCGAACTCCGCCGCCGTTTGATACGGCGTCCGGCCATACTCGGTCATATTGGCAAGCAGCTTCACGCCGGGCATCGCGGCGGCAAAGGCCCTCAACATGTCGAGCGAGATCAGCGCCTCCGGGAAAATCGCGTCAGCGCCCGCTTCCACATACAGCTTCGCACGCGCAATAGCGCCGTCGAGGCCTTCGCTGGCGGCAGCGTCGGTGCGTGCGACGATGACCAGATCGCGGCGTGCTTTCGCCGCAGCGGCGACCTTGGCTGCCATATCGCGGGCATTCGCCAGCTTCTTGTCGTTGAGATGTCCGCATTTCTTAGGCAACAGCTGATCTTCGAGGTGGACGGCCCCTGCCCCAGCCTCTTCAAAGCTGCGCACCATGCTCATGACGTTGAGCGCTTCGCCGTAGCCTGTGTCGCCATCTACCAGAACCGGAAGCCCGGTCGCGCGCACGAGCTGCCTGAGGAAGAACGTCACCTCGTCGACCGTGATGATGCCTAGATCGGGCAAGCCCATCGACGCCGTCATGGCAGCGCCGGAGAGATAGAGCGCCTCGAACCCCGCTTTCTGCGCCTGCAAAGCCGCCATACCGTTATGCGCACCCGGCAGCTGCAAGATGGCCCGGCGGTCGAGCAACGCCCGAAAGCGGCGGCCGGCGCTTTCCGAAGGCAGATCAGTTCCGATGAGATGCATGACTATGACCGATCAGGCGGCGCTTGCGCCGTCGTCCCGCGCCTCGATGGGCACGAAAGCGAGATTTTCAGGGCCGACATAGTTGGCGGAGGGGCGGATGATCTTGTTGTCGATCCGCTGCTCGATGACGTGCGCCGCCCAGCCGGACGTGCGGGCAATGACGAATAGCGGCGTGAACATCGCCGTTGGCACGCCCATCAGGTGATAGGAAACGGCGCTATACCAGTCGAGGTTGGCGAACATCGCCTTGCCATCGTGCATCACGCGCTCGATACGCTCCGCGATCTCGAACTGGCGCGTAGCGCGTGCCTCCAGCGCCAGGCGCTGCGACACTTGCTTGATCACCACATTACGCGGGTCGGACTTTGTGTAGACGGGATGTCCGAAGCCGATGATGACCTCTTTGGCCTCGATCCGGCGCCGGATGTCGGCCTCCGCCTCATCGGCGGTGCCGTAACGTTTCTGGATCTCGAAGGCGACTTCGTTCGCGCCGCCATGCTTGGGGCCGCGTAGTGCGCCGATGGCACCCGTGACCGCCGAATACATGTCCGCTCCCGTCCCTGCGATGGACCGGGCCGTGAAGGTCGAGGCGTTGAACTCATGCTCCGCGTAGAGGTTGAGCGAGGTATGCATCGCCCGGACGAAGGCATCAGACGGCGGCTTGCCATGCAGCAGGTGCAGAAAATGCCCCCCGATGCTGTCATCGTCGGTTTCCACGTCGATGGCGCGCCCATGGTGGGCGAAGTGATGCCAATAGAGCAGCATCGACCCCAGGCTCGCCATGAGCCGGTCGGCGATAT
Organism: Alphaproteobacteria bacterium; assembly: GCA_027492655.1. GTDB lineage: Bacteria > Pseudomonadota > Alphaproteobacteria > Micropepsales > Micropepsaceae > JADZAI01. Next base: position 6,959 of record JAPUEF010000121.1, read on the forward strand.
CGCGCGCGCCCGGATGGTTGTGGTCATGCGCCTCGGGTAGGATACACCCCAACGCGGAGACCCCGGACCGCATGACGTCCATGGGATGCGCCGCAGCCGGAATTGCCTCGAGCGTCCGCTTCACTGCAGCGGGAAGCCCACGCAGCGATTTCAGCTTCGCCCTGTAGGCTACAAGCTGCGCGGCGCTGGGAAGGCTCCCGTGCACCAGCAGATGCGCGATCTCTTCGAAGACGCACGTCTCGGCAAGGTCGAGAATATCATAGCCGCGATAGTGCAGATCATTGCCGGTGCGTCCCACGGTGCAGAGGGCGGTGTTTCCCGCCATCACTCCGGAAAGTGCGACAGACTTCTTCGGCTTGAATGTCTCGGCCATGGCGTCCGCCTCTCTAGAAGATGCCAGCCGGCGCTTCTGCGCCCAGCTTTGAGGTATCGACGATGAAGTTGAGGGCAGCCACTTCAGCGGCCGACAGATCGCCAAGGCGCTCGACAAGACCGATGAAGCGATCCTGCTCGGCCGTGCCGACAATGCCGTCCGCAAGCGTGCGGAACTTCTCGATGTAGTTTTTGCGAACGAATGGCCGAGCACCGACTGGGTGGGCGTCGGCGACGCCCAGCTCATCGACGATGGAACGCCCGTCTTTCAGCCTTACGACAACCTTGCCGCCGAAGGCTTTCTCGGGCCCCTTCGCGTGATAACGCGCGGTCCAGGCCGGATCTTCCTCGGTCGAGATCTTGTGCCACAGCGCGACGGTCGTGGGACGCTGAGCACGTTCGGGCGCGTAAGAGCGCTCGTGGTGCCAGCCGCCGTCTTCCAGCGCGACAGCGAAAATGTACATGATGGAATGGTCCAGCGTTTCGCGGCTCGCCTTGGGATCCATCTTCTGCGGGTCGTTAGCGCCCGTGCCGATCACATAGTGCGTATGATGACTTGTGCGGATCAGGATGGAATCGATCTGTGACAGATCGCCGATCTTCCGCCCCATGCGGCGCGCGAGATCGATGAGCGCCTGGCTCTGATACTCGGCTGAATATTCTTTGGTGTAGGTTTCAAGAATGGCGCGCTTCGGCTCGCCGGGTTCGGGCAGCGGTACTTTGTAGACGTGGCCCGGGCCGGACAGCAGCCACGCGATGAAGCCGTCCTCGCCCTCATAGGCCGGCGACGGCGCGCCCTCGCCACGCATGGCGCGGTCAACGGCCTCGATAGCCATCTTGCCCGCGAAGGCAGGCGCATAGGCCTTCCACGTCGAGATTTCGCCCTTGCGCGACTGCCGGGTCGTGGTGGTCGTGTGGAGAGCCTGCTGGATCGCCTGAAAGGTGATCTCGGTGGAAAGGCCGAGCAGCGCGCCGATGCCGCCTGCCGCCGATGGTCCGAGATGTGCGATGTGGTCGATCTTGTGCTCGTGAAGGCAGATGCCTTTCACGAGATCGACCTGAATTTCGTATCCGGCAGCGAGACCACGAACCAGCGCTGCGCCATCAAGGCCCTTCGCCTGTGCGACAGCCAGGATCGGTGGGATGTTATCGCCGGGGTGGCTGTAGTCGGCGGCAAGGAACGTGTCGTGGAAATCCAGCTCGCGAACAGCGACGCCGTTGGCCCAGGCCGCCCATTCCGGGCTCACCTTCACATCGACCCCAAGACCGAAGACCGACGCACCCGCCTTGGACAGATGCCCCAGCGCCTGTGCCCGCGCCGAGCGGATAGGGCGGCGTGCGACGGAGGCGGCAGCGACTGCCGCATTGTCGATGATGCGGTTGCCGATCATCTCAACGACGTCTGCGGCGACGGGCACGGGATCGGTGGCAACAACGGCCAGCTTCCACGCCAACTGGTCTTCGCGAGGCAGCGTTTCGGCTGACTTGTAGGTTCGGACGTCGTGCACCTTCATGACGGGCGGACTTCTTTCGGTTCAGGGTTGCTTTGAATGGGGGGTGGGCCGCCCGGCCTCATCGACCGCGACCATTTCGAACCGACCGCGCATGGCGAGACGGCGTTCGCCAGTGTCGAGCGTCTCGGCCGACACGAAGACATCGACGGTGAGGGAGGTGCGACCGGCGCGAACAACGCGCGCCTCGAGCTCAATGAGCTGCCCGACTTTCACCGGCGTGTGGAAATCGACTTTGTCGGAGGACGCCATGACGACGGAGCGGCGCGTAAAGCGGCTTGCGGCGACGTAGGCGGCCTTTGCCATCAGGCTTAGGGCCGTTCCGCCGAACAACGTGCCGTAGTGGTTCGCCTGTTCGGGAAAGACCATCTCCACGAACAGCGCCGAGAGATTGACCTTGTCGGTCACGCCGCCATTCGGGGCTTGTGTCTTAGGCACGCTCATGGCCCGGACTAACGCCACGAGCGCCGGTCGCGCGGAATGACTGAAAAGGCCGACAATCGCGAAGCCGAAATTGCGAATCTGCAAAGTTTGCGAAGCTGCTGAGCCTCCGGCCGGCGATGGCTGCAGATTTCCGCCAGAACGCTTTATGGCGCTCGTTCTCATGCCGTGCTAAGCCCTTTTGAGACTTAGATTTTTGCGAAGACTTGCGAACCGGAACTGCCGAGTTTGCAAATTCTGCGAAGGCGAGACTTCCGGATGAGAAAGGCCTTCATGGGCGTGCGGCTGCGCCGACTTCGTGAAGAGCGGGGCCTGACCCAGGCAGCGCTCGCCAAGATGCTTCAATTGTCAGCCAGCTATCTCAATCAGATCGAGCAAAACCAACGCCCGCTGACCGTCCCTGTCCTGCTGAAGATCAACGCCGTTTTCGGCGTCGATGTGCAGCTTTTCTCCGAAGATGACGACGTCCGCCTCATCGCGGAGTTGCGCGAAACGCTCTCCGATGACGCCCAAAGCGAAGCGGTCTCGATGGCAGAGATTCGGGAGTTGGCGACGGGCATGCCTGCTATCGGACGCGCGCTCGTCTCGCTTCACCGGCGCTATCGCGAGGCCTCCGACCAATCCTCAGCCCTCGCAGCCCAACTTGGCGACGACTGGAAGGCGCCCGGCGCGGCCCTGATGCCGTTCGAGCAGGTGAGGGAGTTCTTCTATGCGCGCCACAACCACATTCCGGAACTCGATCACGCAGCCGAGCACCTCTATGCCGAGGCTGGCCTTGCGCCCCGCACGGTGCATGCCGGGCTGATCTCATGGCTGGAAACTCGCCACGGCGTGCGCATCGCGCTCAACGATACGGGCAACGCGCAACGTCGCTTCGATGCTGCAAGCCGCATCCTGCATCTGTCCGCAGACCTCCGACAGGGACAGCAGGCCTTCCAGATGGCGACACAGCTCGCCTTTCTCGAGATCGCCCCCTTGATCGAGCGGCTCTCCACCGATCCTGCTTTTTCGAATGACGAGGCACGCGCCCTCGCCCGCATCGGCCTGGCTAATTACTTCGCTGGCGCTCTTATCATGCCCTACGGCCCGTTTCTCGCGGCTGCCGAAGAAGATCGCTACGACATCGAGCGGCTGGGACGCCGCTTCGGCGTCGGCTTCGAGACGATCTGCCACCGCCTCTCCACCCTTCAGCGCGCCAATGCGCGCGGCATCCCGTTCTTCTTCATCCGCGTGGACCGCGCCGGAAACATCTCCAAGCGCCAGTCAGCGACCGACTTCCACTTTTCGCGCGTCGGCGGCACCTGCCCCCTTTGGAACGTTTACGAGGCCTTCGCACAGCCGGGCCGCGTGCTGACACAGATCGCCCAGATGCCAGATGGAAGAACCTATCTTTGGATCGCCCGCACAGTCGGCCGGAATGACGGCGGCTTCAGGGTGCCGGGCAAGTCGTTCGCCATCGGCCTCGGCTGCGACATCCGCCATGCCGAGCGCTTGGTCTACTCGCGCGGCCTCAAACTCGCCGACCCGGAAGCGGCCACTCCAATCGGCGCCGGCTGCAAAGTCTGCTCCCGGTCGGCCTGCTCACAACGCGCCTTTCCTCAGATTGGCCGCCCACTCGCCGTCGACCAGAACCAAAGCTCCTTCACGCCGTATCCTGCACTTTGATAGGCGCGGCCATAATAGGCGCTGACGGCCCAACGGATCGCGCCACCCTGCCCCTCCAGGCGAAGCTCCTGGGAAAAGGTTTCTATCTCGCCCACCGGGTTCTGGATGAGCAGCTCGAACGGTGCGCCGCTGACGTCCTGGAGCGATTCCCGGTTGAGGTGGTTGTAGCCGGTGATCGATGTCAGCCGGACGGCGTCGGCGACCTGATACCCGACCTTGAGCGCGCCACCGAAATAGAAGCTGTTCTCGACGAGATCGCCGCACATACCCGTGCCCGCCCCCACAGCGGTTCCCCCGTCGCTGCATCGCCCGGCGCGGCCGCCCCAGCCGGCCTGCTTTCCGTTTGTGTAAGGCGCCAGCGCGAAGTAGTTCGTCGCGCGGGCAGGATCGGTGCTCGTCCAGTTGATTTGATTGGGGTGCGTGAACAGCGGGGTGGCGACGTAGTTCGCCGCCGTGGAGTTCGTGGAGCCACGCCGAAGATTCGGCGTCAGCGCAAAGCCTTGTGCCGCCTGCGTGTCTGAATTGTTACCCCAGATGGAAGTCAGAAGCTCGACATCGAGCGCAGGCGATGCCTCCCACGCGAGCATCAGCCTGGCCCCGTAGGCATGCACGGCGCCCAGACTGTTGTCGCTGGGCGATCGCGGCGCAATCCACTCGCGGCTGGAGGTGCCTACGCCGTTATTCCGCCGGAACGTGGAGATGACGCTGTCGGGGCCATTATACTTCTGCCAGCCATCGCTGCTGTCTTCGATGCGGCCCGACACACGGAAGCGCAGCGCGCTACTGATAGGTCCGCTGACATGACCTTCGATATTCCGGGTGCCGTAGTTGCCGACGTCGATGGAAAGCCCCGCGCTGAGCACATCGGTTGGACCATTGGGGATCAAGTTGATGAGGCCGGCCGTGGTATTGCGGCCATACAGCGTTCCTTGCGGACCTTTCAAAACCTCGATCCGGCGCATGTCGAACATGGGGCCGTTCAACAGATAGGGATACGCGAAGGCGACGTCGCCCTGGTAGACAGTCACCGTCGGAGACGACGACATGTTCACGGCGTTGAACGTGATGCCGCGGATGCCGAACTGGGGTGTCCCCTGGTAACTGCGGGACACAGCAAAGGTCGGCGCCACTTCGGCCAGATCACGTGCGCCCGTTATGCGCAGGATCCTGATGACATCACCGGAAGCGACCTGCAGCGACATCGGCACGTCCATCAGCGCCATCGAACGGCGCTCGGCCGTCACGATGACCTCCTCAGCCGCGCTTTGATCGTTTGACGCAGCCAATAGAGCGCCGGGATCAGCCGGGCTTATGGTCCGGGCGCTTTCGTCGCGGCGGCGCAGGGCGATCACGCGCCCATCGTCGGATGCCACGACCAGCCCCGTGCCTTGCAGCAGGATATCCAGAGCCTCACGCGGTTCCATGACGCCGTGGACAGCCTTGGTCTGGATACCGTCCAGATGCCCTGCTGGAGCCACGATCAGCATGCCAGCCTGACGGCCGAACTCCGGGATCGCCTCGACAGCGCTCGATACGCCGAGATCGAACTGCCGCGGCTCCGCCGCCGCGCTGAAGAAGCCGGCCAGCAAGGCGGCGGTGCATATACCCGCCGCCCGGCGCGCAACGTCGCTTATGGCCCCTTCTCTGGCGCTCACAGCCCTCCCCCTGCCCTCGCTTTGCGAAGTGCAATTCTGATTTATACAGACCTAGACGCACGGCCCGCGACTAATCCGCCATGGCCGGACTCAAAAATTTGTTCGGCCTGCGCTCAGCGGCGGCGGTGCAGCCGGACTTCACCGCCGTATGTCTTCGCCTCGAGGTCGAACGCACTGGCGACCGCCTGCGCAAATCCAACAGGATCTGTCGAAACGAAAAGGCCCGTCACCCGCTCTTCGGCGATCCCCGGGTCTTCAAACACAAGACGAATCTCGCTGTAGCGCGCAAAAGCCGCCGCCGCCTGGGCAAGCGTATCGCCTTCGAAGGCCAACCTGCCGTCAAGCCACGCAAGTTCGCGCGCGAGCCTGTCTTCAGCCAGGGCTTCCACCTTCGCCCCAGGCCCACCGACCACGCGCTGCCGCCCGACGAGGCGGAGAGGCTGGTTCTCGGCGCCGCGCCAGGAGACATCCACAGCGCCCTCCCGCACAACCACTTCCGGTGGTTGTCCTTCAAGCGCTCGGACCAGGAAGCTGGTGCCGATCGCCCGCACCCGAACGTCGCCGGCGCGAACTGTGAACGGCCTTGCAGCATCATGCGCCACGTCGAAGATCGCTTCGCCTGCGACAAGCCTGACGTCACGGACGTCCTTGCCGTAGTCGACGACAACCTGGCTCGCGGTGTTCAGCGTCACGATCGAGCCGTCATCCATGGAATGCACGCGCACCTCTCCCAGCCGGGTCTCGAGCGTGCGCGCGCTTCCGAGCCCGGGCCATATCAGCAGGCCGGCGGCAACGCTTGCCGCCATCCCGGAAAGGGCTGCAACGGCTGTTCGCCGCGTCATTACCGGTCGCGGCGCGAGCACCGAAATCCCATGCAGGGCTTTCGCTTTATCGAGACTGACGGCTACGGCACACGCCCTGGCATATGACCCTATCCGCCGCGGATCGTCCGCAAGCCACGCCTCGAGCTCTGCCTCCAGAGCCGGGCTCAGTTCGCCGTCACCCGCCCGCACGGCCCACAGCGCGGCCGCGTCGTCGATCTCTCGCGCTGTCTCAGGCCTGGTCATTTCGCCTGTCGTGTTTTGCTCGTTGATAACCGCCTGGCGGGCGATGCCAGTCTTCCGAGTCCTGCCCGACGGCGTCCATGAAAAGCCTCAGCGCCCGAGCCATATGCTTTTCCACCGTGCTTTCGCTCAGGCGAAGGTTTTGTGCAGTCTCCCGCTGCGACAGGCCCTCGACACGACGCAAAACAAACACGCGCCGCGGCTGATCGGGCAAGTTTGCGATGATGCGCGCGATGCGGAAGAGCGCATCGCGGTCGACCGCCTGAACCTCCGGCGAAGCCTCCTGGCCGGCCATTCCGTGCAATTCCACATCATCGACCGCATAGATCGGCACGATCCGCTGATGGCGCACATGAGACAGAATGACGGATTGCGCAGCCTGAAAGAAATAAGATCGACAGTTGCGTATCCCGCTGACGTCGTCGAGCATTGCAAGCCGCGCATAGGTCTCCTGGACAATATCGTCGACATCCAGGCCAGATACACGGCGGCGGCGGAGCCAGGCACGCAGTGCCGCAAGCGGCAGAATGTTCTGCGCCAACCATTGCGCCCGTTGATGATCGATCCGCCTCACAGCGAAAACCAACCACGCGGACACGGGAATGCAAGATCAATATCCAGGCATTGCCTTGGCCATAGTGGAAAAACGCCGATCGCACGTCTAACTATTCATGGTGCGATTTACCCTGCGTACAAGAAACGCAATCGGCATATGCGCCCTTGGGCGAAGCTGCATCTATTGCGCGCCCCAGTTAAACCCGCCCAGTCGATGCTTCAAAGCGCCTAGCGCCCCTTTCCTGTAACGCCCGCTAAGCGTTGTACTCGAAGCGCTTTCGTTTACTGGTCGATGAATCCCGTAACCAGCTGATTGAACTCTTCCGCCTTTTCCCACTGCGCCCAGTGGCCGCACTTTGGCATGATCAGGAAGCGCGCGTTCGGCATCTGGCGCGCGAGGATGAACCCCTGATCCATGGGGTTCACGCGGTCTTCGCGGCCCCAGATGATCAGCGTCTCGTGCTGCACCTGGTCTAGGCGCTCGCGCCAGAGCTCGGTAATCGGCGGCATGTTAGGGCCGAGGCGCAGCGGCATAAACTCAGCCGTTTCAGGGTCGAGCGCGCGGTCAAGACGCTCCTGCAGCAGATCATCCGTGAGGGTCGACGGATCGTAGACGAGATAGCGGATGAACTGCTTCATCCGAGCCATGTCCGGGGTCGGCGGGCCGTAGAAGGTGAGCAGCGAGAGAATGCCGTCGCTGGGCGACTTCTCGAAAAGCGAATAGCCACCACCCGGCCCCATCAACACCAATTTGGCGACGTGGCCCGGGAAGTCGATGGCGGTCTTCAGGCTGGCGGCGCCGCCCAGCGAGTTGCCGACAAGGTGAGCCTTGCCGAGGCCAAGCGCGTCGATGAAGCCCGACAGCGCCTTGGCGTAGAAGCTCCAGAGCGGTTCGGTGATCTTGAGCTTGGTAGACTGGCCGTAGCAGGGAAGATCGATGGCGATGGCGCGGTGATTTTTCCCGAAAACATCCATATTCTTCGAGAAATTGCTCATGCCCGATGAGCCGGGGCCGCCGCCATGAACGAAGATGACCGCAGGGCCCTCGCCGACTTCGCTGTAATGGATCTTGAGCCCGTTCACATCGACGACGCGGCGCTCAGCGAAACGACGATCGAGATCCTGGTCCGCCGCAGCCGCATCGCCCGCGTGGTCCGCCTCTTCGCCGAAGAGCTGGCGAGCTCAATCCTCTCCTGGCGCTAGATTGGCCATCGGCGCGATGGCTCGCCCGGATGCCGCCACGGAGAAGACGCCCTGCCACAGCGATCGGGACGAGCGGCGATCTGGCGGCCGACCGTGATTGTCCGGCAGCGGATCGTTTCGCAGCTGATCCCGATGATGCGTCGCCCCCGCGACTCTGAAACATCGCGGAAGCGCAGCGTGAAGCGGAAGCAGAGCCAGACGGCTTTCGGGCGGAAAGCGATGCCGCTGGCGCTGTCAGTCTAACGCCAGCCATCTTCAGAGCGCTTCAGAACCCCATTCTGATATTGGCTTTGAAGCCCCAGGCTGAATAGTCGCCGCCGCCGATGCCGTCATAGAAGAGCGAGCCGCCCAGTTCGACGCCGCGCGGATCGGCATAGGAGGCGCCGGCTTCGACACGGCCTCTGACGCCCGTATCGTCGAGGCCGGGCGCGCCGGTGAAGGCGGTGGCGGTGTTGTCCTGCTGGAAGGTCCAGATCAGATCGAAGCCGATCTTCGGGATGAAGACGCCGCCATTCTCGCGCTTCAACGTCCATTCGAAGTCAGGACCGAACGAGACCTCGCCGGTTTTGATTTCGACTTCGGGGATGAAGACGCTGAGGCTGTCGATATAGGCCTCGGTCGTTTCCTTGTACCAGGTGACGCGGCCCTCGGGGCGGATGGCGAGATCGCCCATCTCGAACGCGCCGATCAGCGCCGCCGAGTAGAGCGTACGGTCGCTGCTGACGCGGTCGGTATAGGTGCCGAAGGGCGAGACGTCGAAGCTGGCTCCGCCCCACGCGATGCGGGCATCCAGATAGAGATTGGATGAGAGGCGCGCCGTGGCGTAAGGCCCGGCCAGCCAGCCGGAACTGTCGAGGCTGCCCGAGGCGGTGTTCATGTCGAGCCAGTCGCCCTGTACGCCGACGCCGACGAGCAGATTGTCGGTGACGAGATAATCCGCGCCGGCATGAAGGATGGCGAAGTGGCCATCGCTGCTGGCGGCGCCTTCGAACTCCGCCAGCAGACCCTCGACCCAGACGTCGAAGCGCGGGCCGGACCGGCTGGCCATCGCCGCCGTCGCGTCGGCGGTCGCCGTGGCGGCGAGGTCGGAGGCCGGCGTCACCGATGCGGCGAGCGAGGCGGGAACGCCGTTCTCGTTCGCGGCGGTGAAGCGGTGATCGAGATCGGTCTTGGCGCGGAGCCCCGAAAGGCTCATCGCGAAGCGCATCTCGGTCGCGCTGGCCGTGGCGGTGAAGGGCAGGTTCGACGCCAGCGTCTTGCCGAAGGCCGAGGCTGTTCCGCCGGCCGCTCCGCCGCCGTTCAGGCGCTCGATGCGTCGCGAGAGCGAGGGCGCGTTGGCGATGATGAGCCGCGACGACGCATCGAGCGCCGCGCCGATGATCTCGGTCGTGGCGCGGCGCGAGTCCAGCGCCTCGATCGGGCAGACCGTCGTCACGTTCGAGGCGACGGTGCGGGCGATGGTCCTCGCCGCTGTGTTCACCGTGCTGGTCGAGGGCGAGCACGAGCCGCTGGCGAGGCCGAAGCCGTCAGGCACGGTGAAGCTGGTGGGGTAGCTGCCCGGCTGCACCGGGAAGACCGGGCTGGCGCCCGAGCCGCCTGAGGTGGTGACGGTCGTGGTCAGGCCCGAAGCGCCGGGGACCGAGAAGACGAAGCTGCCATCGTCATCGCCGGAGTTGACGACGAACTGGAACGAGCCGGGTGCGATATAGGTATAGGCATTGACGATCGTCGCGGTGCCGCCGGGCGTCGTGACGGCCACGTTCACCGCGCCGGCCGCATGGGCCGGGGTGGTGGCGGTGATCGTGGTCGCGTTGACCACAGTATAGGCCGCCGCCGTGCCGCCGAAGCTGACGGCGGAGACGTTCTGCAAGCTCGTGCCGGTGATCGTCACCACGGTCCCGCCTCCCGTCGGGCCGCTGGTCGGCGCGACGGCGGAGATGATGGGGAGCGCCTGCTGGATGTTCAGCGTGTAGGCGTTGGTCACCTCGAAGGGGCCGGTGCCGGTGGCGCTGTCCGTCGCGCGGATGGCGAAGGAGAAGGCGCCGAACGCGGTGGGGGTGCCCGAGAGCGCGCCGGTGGACGCGTTCAGGGTCAATCCCGCAGGCAGCGCGCCGGAGAACACCGAATAGGTGTAGGGCGAGATGCCGCCCGACGCGGCGAAGGTCTGCGTGCTGTACGGGATGAACTGCTGACCCACAGGAAGCGCGCCGGCAGCCGGCGTCATGGTCATCGCCGAACCCTGGACGGTCCAGGCATAGGCGCGCGCGCTGGTGAAGGGCGCGTTGACGCCGGTGGAGGAATCCGTGGCGGTCACCGTGAAATTGAATATGCCGCCGGCGGTCGGCGCGCGGGTGGCGGTCGAAGCCGGCGTGTCGCTCGGCTGGCACAAGTACGTGGGCGCGCTCGGTCAGATCCTTTCGATCGACCGGTTCGGCGCCTCGGCCCCGGCCGGGACCGTC
>JAPUEF010000121.1:17893-20049 GCA_027492655.1 Alphaproteobacteria bacterium
GAGAGTGCGCCGTTGGCGCCGAGCGTGACGCCTGCCGGAAGCGAACCGGCGGTCACGGCGTAAGAGTACGAAGCGGTACCGCCCGTAGCCGCGAGAGTCTGGTTGTAGGCGACGCCGACCGTCGCGTTGTTCAGCGTCGCGGGCTGGATGTCGATGCTCGGCGGCGCGACGCCGAGCTGCATGGCCTTGGCGCCGTTATAGCCGCCCTGGTCCGTCGCATAGGGGTAGAAGACGAACGGTCCCGCTTCGGTCGGCGTGCCGGAGACAAGGCCGGTGGACGACAGGCTGAGCCCGGCCGGCAACGAGACGCCATTGGCGAGCGCCCAGGTATAGGGTCCGCCGTCGCCGCCGGATGCAGAGAGCTGCTGGCTGTAGGCGACGCCGATCTGCGCGTTAGGCAGGGGCGAGGCCGTATCGACGGTGACCGTACCGTAGACGGTGATCTGATAGGTCTGGGTGATCGAGAACGGCGAGCCCGTGCCGGTGGTCGAATCCGTCGCGCGGATCGAGAAATTGAAGATGCCGGCGAGGGTGGGCGTACCGCTCACCTCGCCCGTCGACGGGTTCAGCGTCAGACCCGAGGGCAGCGCGCCAGCGAACAGTGTATAGGTATACGGCCCCGTTCCGCCCGAGGCGGTGAATTGCTGGCTGTAGCCGGGCACGTTGATACGGCCGATGGCGAGCTGCGCCCCGGCGGCCGGGGCAAGCGCGAGGTTGGGATCGGCGACGATGAAGTCCACCGAAAACTCAGAAAAGCCGTTGGAGGCGCCAGCGCGAATGACCACGCTGTAATTGCCGGCGCCCGTCGGCGTGCCAGAAATCCAGCCATTATCGCCGACCTGGCCAAGAGTGAGTCCGGGTGGCAAAGCGCCACCAACGACGGAATAAGAGAAGGGCGCAATGCCGCCGCCGGGTGGCGTAATGCCAACGATGTATGCCACGCCGACCCGAGCGTTGAGTGTATAGTCCGCCTGGGCTTCGACCGGAGCGCCGGGCAGCGCCTCTGACGTAGCGCCTATGTCGAACGCAGGAATGTTGATCGGCGCCGTTGCCGAAACCGGCAAGACGGTGGCGGCCGATAGAATCAACAGAGCCAGCCCGACACGGGCGCGCGACCAGAACGATTTGAACATCGGCGAATCCCCCAAGACCTCAGCACCGGAAGCGTTAGCGAATGCCGGAACTTTTTCGAGGGCGCAATGCGCCGCAGGGATAGGCGTCAGGCGGCGGCGGCGAGGCTGAACGCTAAATGTGGCGCAGATCGCGGCGTGGGGCGTTCGGTCGAGAGCGCGGATCACACCGGACCGGCAGCCCCGCCTTGCGCTATCGGCGAAATCCCCGGATCAGCCGGGGAATGCTGTCGTGGCCTTCGGTCACGAGATCGAAGTCCCGCCCGCCCATCAACCATTCGTGGTAGAGGCCAAGCAGCATCCGCCCCAGCGCATTCTCCGCCGAAACCGGCGTCCAGTTCGGATTCATCAGGCCGGCGCGCTCGGCATGCGTCAGGATCTCAATCAGCTGGGCGCGCTGGTTCTCATACGCTTCGTTCAGAAGATTCTTGGCCTCGTCCGCGCTTTCGTCCACCAGCCCGATGCGCGACAGCAAGGCATAGACGCGCTGCTGGCGATCGTCCGCCGCGAAACGTCGAAGACCCACCAGCGTCGATTCCTCGATCACCTCGAACGGATCGCGCGATGTGTCGCACGGCATATCGGCCAGATGCTGCTGCGGCAGAATGATCGACTCGTAGATCACGCGCAGCAGCGCCGCCTTGTCTGCGAAATGCCAGTAGAACGCCCCCCGCGTCACGCCGGCCTTGCGGGCGATCTGCTCCAGCGTCGTCTCCGAGACGCCCCGCTGGAAGAAAAGCAACTCCGCAGCGTCAACGATGCGTTGCCGTGTTTTCCCGGCCTCTTCCTTCGTCCGTCTCAAGCCTCTCCCCCCGGGATCGGAGCGGGCGTCGCCGCTCCGGCAGATCGCGTGCGCGGGCCGACCAGCGTCATCACGAAAACGAAGAAGACCGGCACGAAGAAGAAGGTCGTTCTCAAAGCGAAGGAGCCTCCCCCCGAGGAGGAGCCCATCGTGGTCGAGAACATCAAGACCACCGCGGCGACGAAGAAGCCGAGCACGAAGAAGAAGGTCACGAAGGGCGAGGG
>JAPUEF010000122.1 GCA_027492655.1 Alphaproteobacteria bacterium
GGCGACCGGCGCTGGCTGATCCAGCCCTGCGCGGTCTCGACGGCGGCGCAGGGTTTTGCGGCGAGGACGCGGGCGAGAATGTCGACGGCAGGCTCGACGGCCCCGGCAGGTTCGGCGGCCGCGCCCGATGTCGGGACGGCGAGAAATGCAAGGCTCAGCAGAATCGGGCGGATCACGACGCAAGCCTAGCGCATCGGTAAGGCATCGGTCAGGCCTGCGGCCTCAGGAGAGACGCCAGTGCTGGCTGAGCGTCGCGAGAAGCCCGACCTGCCGGTTCGCGATGATGTCCGGCGACCAGGTGGCGTGCTGGAGCACCTGCGTCGTCAGCGGAAACGGCGAAACGCCGCCATTCGTAAAATAGGCGGCCTTCTTGCGGTCGAACTCATAATTGGAGGCGGCGCTGTTCTTCTTGCGCGTGAGCAGTGCGAGATTGCCGAGCCGATGGACGAGCTGCTTGCGCGCGTCGGCGTCGGGAAACCATGTCGTCCATTGGCTGCCCTCGGCAGGCGTCTGGGGCAGAATGTGCTCTACCGTGACGGTCGCGTAATCATACACCGCGCCGCCGCCCGAGATCAGATCGTCGAGCCGCAGCAGAAGCGACGACCGCGCGCGGGCGGAAAGAAGATCATAAACGTCGCCGGACAGCGTTTCGAGGACCGCAGCTTTCTCTTCATCCGTGAGTTGCAGCGCGGAGGCGGGCGCGGTCAGATCGGCGTTTTCCTCGATCTCGCGCGTGAGGCGCGAGAAGCGCTCGATGCGGTCATTGACGCCCCAGCGGTCGATCATCATCGCGTAGCCGAGGCGTTCGAGATCGGCAAAGAAATCGCGCATCGTGGCCGGCGTGTTCCGGTTGCGGATCGCGAAGCGCAGGGCAGGCGGCATCCAGTCGGAGAACTCCAGCCGGTTCAGCCATTTCAGGTTCCGATTGACCTGTTCGGCGTATTGCGAGCTGGAATAGGACGCCCCGATGATTTCGCGGTAGATGTCGCTCGCCGGAACGATGAGATCGTCGATCAGGGCCGCCGGCGCATGAACGGCCGAGACATGCTCCTGAAATTCCTTGAGCAACGTGCCGTGCGGCTTGGCCTTTCGATAGATCATGCGGAGATGGCTGAAGAGTTCGCCGAACGCCTCGCGGCCAAGGTCTTCCTCGGCGTCTTCCCACTTCAACGTGTACAGTTCACGCCCCGCTTCGGGGATTTTCCCGATCACCTCGGCTTTGAGGATGTCGGTGGCGCTGAGATCGAGGCCGCGGCTGTTCATCACGGAGAAGATCCGATAGGCCGATTCCAGATCCGGCGTCGAAACCACGACCAGAAAGCAGCGGGTCACGATGAACTGCGCCAGTTTCTGGCGTTCGTGGGGTGAGAGCGCGCCGATCTGCTCGGCGAAGTAGCGGCCATTGTCGCGGATACGGTGCTGGCTGTCGGGCAGTTCGGCCTGGATGGCGAGAAGCCTTTCGAAGCCGCCCTCGATCTGGACATGATCGCGAAAGAAGTCGCGGTCCCGCTCCCGGGGAAGCAGACGGAAGTGGTCCTGCGTTCCCAGTATGGGCGCGCCCTTCTGGTAGATGAGCGAGGTGATCGGCTCGGCATTCTCCTTGTCGAGATGCGCGCGAAGGGCCGACAGCAGGAGCGTCAGGGTCGTAAGCCGCTGTTGACCGTCGACGACATCGGCATCGGGCGCGTGGTCGGCTTTGATGAGGACGATGCTGCCGAGGAAATAGGGCGGCATCTCGCTGACCGGCTCGGCTCGTCCCCTCATGAAGCCGGTCAGATCGTCGAAGAGTTCGCTCGCCTGATCTCTCGTCCAGGCATAGGGCCGCTGATAGCCGGGGATGCTGAAGGCGTAATCGGCGCTGAAAATCTGCGCGATTTTCTTCTCGTGTGCGGTAAGCGATGAAGCCACGGATCAGTCCCTCAGACGCCAAGACGGGCGCTGGCGAGCTAGGACGATCTCCTTCATCCTGTCCAGCGTCGCCCCGTCTTCGCTGCGATGCAGCGATTCATTTGCTTGCATGCGGCACGAAAGAGGCGTGACGTAACGGCACCGGGAAGGCCTCCACGCCGCTCTCGCGCGCGCCTCTCCGGCGATCTGAGCGCAGTCATGCGTTCATGGCCGCGCTCTTCACGCTCGCCCGCGAAGAGGAGACACGCATGAGCGGCACCAACGCCAAAGGCATCAAAACCGGCAGACAAGACGGCGGGCCGAAGAATTGCGGCCCGCGCATGATCGCCATCGTCGGGCCTTACGGGTCCGGCAAGACCTCGCTTCTGGAAAGCCTGTTGCACGCAGCCGGCGCTACCACGCGCAAGGGGCAGGTGAGCGCCGGCAATACGGTCGGCGATCCCAGCGCCGAGGCGCGGGCGCGGCAGATGTCGACCGAGCCGAACGCCGCCGTGATGACCTGGTTGGGCGACAGCTATGCTTTCATCGATTGTCCAGGATCGATCGAATTCCTGTCCGACACGCTGAGCGCCATCGCCGCGTGCGACGCCGCCGTGGTGGTGACGGAGCCGGACCCCGCCAAGGCGCTGATGCTGCAGCCTTACATGAAGGCGCTGGAGGATGCGGGCGTTCCTCGCCTGATTTTCGTTAACAAGATCGATAAGGCGAAGGGCCGCATCCGCGACCTTCTGGAAAGCCTGCAGCCGATCAGCGCCGCGCCGCTGGTGCTGCGTCAGGTGCCGATCTGGGAGGAGGGGCGCGTGACCGGCGCGGTCGATCTGGCGCTGGAGCGAGCTTATCACTACCGCGATCACGCGGCGTCCGAAATCGCCGACATGCCGGATGAGCTGGCCGAGCGCGAGAAGCAGGCGCGCTATCAGATGCTGGAGGCGCTGGCCGATCACGACGACCATCTGATGGAAGAGCTTCTGTCGGATATCGAGCCGCCGCAGCATGAGGTGTTCGCCGATCTGATGAAAGAGACGGGCGCCGGGCAGATCGTGCCGGTGCTGATCGGCTGCGCCGAGAACGACAACGGCGTGCGGCGTCTGTTGAAGGCGCTGCGCCATGACGTGCCGGAGGTGAAGCAGACGGCGGTGCGGGTGGGCGTCGCCGGGCAGGATGCGGCCTATGTGCTGAAGACGCTGCATTCGCCGCAGGGCAAGCTGTCGCTGGCGCGGATTTTGGCCGGGACGATCAAGGACGGCGCGACGCTGATGCGCAGCGACGGATCGGAGGCCCGGATCGGCGGGGTATTCCAGCCCTTCGGCGACAAGATGAGCAAAGTCGGGTTCGGGGCGGCGGGCGATCTGGTGGCGTTCGGGCGGCTCGATCCGGTGCAGACGGGCGATACCTTATCGACCGTGCGTCCGGGCTTTGCGGTGGCGGGCGCATCGCGGGCCGAGCCGGTGCATGCGCTGGCGATCCAGGTGGCCGACCGCAAGGACGAGGTGAAGCTGACCGCCGCGCTGGCGAAGCTGGCGGAGGAAGACCCGTCGCTGAGCGTGCGGCACGACGCGGAAACGCATGAGCTGGTGCTGTCGGGGCAGGGCGAGATGCACCTGAAGGTGGCGATCGACCGGCTCGCGTCGAAATTCGGGCTGAAGGTGACGGCGCATGCGCCGCGCGTTCCCTATCGCGAGACCATCCGCAGGGGCGCGACGCAGCATGCGCGGCACAAGAAGCAATCCGGCGGACATGGCCAGTTCGCCGACGTGACGGTGGAGATCCGCCCGCTTACGCGCGGCGAGGGCTTCCAGTTCGAGGACAAGGTGACGGGCGGTTCGGTGCCGCGCCAGTATATCCCCTCGGTCGAGCGCGGGGCGCGGGAGGCGCTGGAGAAGGGCGCGTTCGGGTTCCCCGTGGTGGACGTGGCGGTGGCGCTGACCGACGGCAAATATCACGACGTCGATTCCTCGAACGAGGCGTTCATCATCGCGGGGCGCATGGCGATGCATGAGGCGTTGCCGCAATGCGCGCCGGTCCTGTTGGAGCCGGTGATGGCGGTGGACATTCATGTGCCGTCGAACGCCACGGCGGCCGTCAACGGCATGGTGTCGAGCCGGCGGGGCCATATTCTGGGCTTCGACGCACGCGACGGATGGAGTGGCTGGGACGTGGTGCGGGCGGAAATTCCGCAGGCCGAACTGCAATCGCTGATCGTGGAGCTTCGTTCGGCGACACAAGGCGTGGGCGGCTATACGGCGCGGTTCGACCATCTCGCCGAGCTGACGGGCCGCCCGGCGGAACAGGCGCTGGCGCATATGCGCGCGGCTTGAGTTAGGGGGCTGGGGCGGCGGGGGCCTTCGGGTCGTCGCCGCCTTCCATTTCAGCGGTCAGACCGGATCGGGGCGGCGCGAGAAAACCCTGCCGGCTTTGCCTCAATCGCCGCCACCGCCACCGTCACCGCCGCCGCCATCTCCGCCGCCACTGTCGCTGCCGCTATCCGGCGCGTGGTCGTGGTGGACGGATTTATGGGCGCCGCCGTCGGCGACCGGGATATATCCCAACTCGCTGCCGCCATCATTCCGGCCGTTGCCGGCGGCTTCAGCCTTCTTCATCTGGAATTGTTTGGCCGCGAAGACGAAGACAGGGATCAAGGCCGCGAACACGGCGATGAAAGCGATCCAGACGGCGTTCATAGCGCTCCCCCGATGTCGTTGACCGAGGCCAGCATGCCCGAAACGCCCCGCGCGGTCACGCCCCGTTCAGGGCGTGCCGGTCTGGCGGATGGCGGGCTGGTCGTCCGTGGCGGCAGCGCGCTGCGAAGGGCGGGGGCCGATGGAACGAACCGAAATCGGCGCCTGCTCGCGGAACCAGGCAAGCGCAACGTCATCGGCGTGGCAGAGGTCGTGATAGCTGACCGTGATCTCTTCGCCTTCGGCGATCTCGCGGCGGGCGACCATGGTGGGCTCTCCATCGCCCGCGCCATAGGTCACGATCATGTTGGGCGCGTCGGAGTGGTTCATAAAGCGGCTGTCGTCGACGGAGTAGATGTGCTCGCGCGTCGCCTTGGACAGGAAGCCGTAATAGTCGAGGTGATGCTTCTGGACGGCCGGCGCGGCCTCGTAGGCCGCATCGGGGAAATGCAGGTCGAAGACGGGATCGAACCGCCAGACCACGACGCCGGCGGGAATGCGCTGGCTTGCGAACAAACCAATGCCGTGAAGGGCGCTGGCTTTCAGCTTTGTCTTTACGGTGAGCATGATGCCTAGGGCTGTAGGTTGGGTAGGGAAGCCGGGAGCTGGGAAGGCGGTTTCAGGCGGGTCGAAAGAGCGCGCGCGATATTGTGCGCATAGAGTGCGGTGACGATCGCGCCGGCCCCCAGGAAGCAATAGATCGGGAAAGCGGCGATTTCGGGCGCCCAGCGTTCGATGGCGAACAGGTTGATGATCGCGGCGAGGAAGGAGAGCGACCAGTAGGTCTTGTCCTCGCTGTCGGGGTCGGCGATGGCCTTTTTCAGGGTCGGGAAGACCGCCAGAACATCGACGAAGATGATCATGTAGAGGGCGAGTTCGGCCTGATCGAGCGCCAGCCAGGGAATGAGGGCGATCGACGCGCCGATAAGGCACAATATGTCGATCGGACCGGCCCCGCCTTCGCCATAGCGGATGGAGAGCGAGGCGACCGTGACGGTGCCGATCGAATAGCCGGCGGCGATCCATACCGTCGCGTCGGCTCCGGCCGCAGAATAGGTGGCGGTGGTGATGATTTCGGCGAAGGCCCAGATGATCCAGCTGGCGCGGTTCGGGCGGGTCTGGCCCTTGAGGATCGAGCGAATATAGGGCGCAAACGACGCCAGGGCGACGGCGCCGGAGGTCAGGCCTATCCAAGACTGGAGGCTGCCGTCGATCATGGATTTAACGTAAACGTCTCATTAATTAAGGTCAAGAAATAAAGGGTAAATATGGCGGTTTTCCGCCGATTCAAATTGAAACAAATTAGGATTTCTTAACGTCAGAAGTTAACAGTGGTTAAATAATGCAGTTAAGACTGATTAAAGAACAAGGTTAATGAACTGTAACCGGCCGTTTCACTGAAGAACGAGAGGTTGGGGGCGAAATAGCGGCGTCCCGGGGCGGGACATCCTGGGTTTGATTGTCGCGTCGGACATGATTTGTGAGGCGCAGGCGCGCCCGTCAGGCGTTAGATGAGGGCATGTCGTTCCGCCCGCCCCTACATGTGATCTTCGATTGCGACGGCGTGCTGGTGGACAGCGAACCGATCGCGAATGCCTGCCTGGCCGCCGCCCTCGCCGCCGAGGGATTGATGCTGGAGGTGGCGGAGGTCCGCCGCCGTTATGTCGGGCTGTCGATGAAGAGCGCCATCGCGCGGATCGAGGCGGAGCTGGGACATCCGCTGCCCGAAGGGTGGGAAGCGGCGCTTCAGGACGAGACCTTCCGGCAGTTGCGGGCGCAGGTCCGGGCGGTGCCGCATGTCGCGGCGGCGGTCGAGGCGATCAAGGAGAAGGGCGTTCTGGTCTCCGTCGCCTCGTCAGGGTCGGTGAGGAAGATGACGTTGACGCTGGGGACGTCGGGGCTGCTGAGCCTGTTTCACCCCCGGCTGATGACCGCCGATCAGGTCGAGCGCGGCAAGCCTTTCCCCGACCTTTTCCAGATGACTGCGCGGCTGGCGGGGATCGTGCCGGAGCAGACGGTGGTGGTGGAGGACTCGCTGCCGGGGGTGCAGGCGGCGGTGGCGGCCCATATGCGCGTCTTCGGCTATGCCGGCGATCCGATGACCGACGGGGCGGCGTTGCAGGCGGCGGGGGCGGTGGTGTTCACCGACATGCGCGACCTGCCGATGCTGCTGGGGCTGGCGGAGCGCCGAACCGACGGGCGCCGCCGGGGCTGGTGAGAGCCAAAAAGAAGGCCGGGCACGAGGCCCGGCCGAAGGTGCTTGAGGGAGGCCGGATCAGCCAAGCCCCGGCCGATCCGCGAACCAGGCGACAAGAATGTCGCTCGGCCGAGATGTGCGTCTGAAAGTCAGTCGCAGGACTTGGTGTCTGTTCTGACGTGTCTGCGCGTGCTGCGCAAGTGTTTTTGCGAGCGATTCGCAGAATTTGGGATTCGTGAGTCGAGTCAGCAGGTTACGAGGTGCGGCTGACAGCCTGAATCGGGCGGTTCAGAGATTGAATCCGCCGATCAGGCGCGCGAGTGCGAAACGGGTAGTCAGCCCGGTCCGACGTTGCGACGAAAAATTCGCGAGTCGCCGGAATCGGTTACGGGGGCAGGCTGAGACAGCGAGTCTCTTTTTGCGGGTGCGGCGTGAACAGGGTTCACGCGCGCTTCCCGCGACGCGATCAGGCCGCTTCGGCGGCGGCGGCGTCGTGTTCCGCGGCGAGGAAGCGTTCGGCTTCGAGCGCGGCCATGCAGCCCATGCCGGCGGCGGTGACGGCCTGGCGGAAGACCTTGTCGGTGACGTCGCCGGCGGCGAAGACACCGGGGATCGCGGTTGCCGTTGAGTCAGGGGTTTTGAGCAGGTAGCCGCTTTCATCCATGGGGAGCTGGCCCTTGAAGATCTCGGTCGCCGGGACGTGGCCGATGGCGACGAAGAGACCGTCGGCCTTCAGCTCGGTCAGCGCGCCCGTCTTCACGTTCCGTAGAGTCACGCCGGTGAGCGAGACCGGGGCGCTCGTGCCGGTGGCATCGGCGATCTCGCTGTCCCAGACGACGCTGACCTTGGGGTTGGCGAAGAGGCGGGTCTGGTTGGTCTTGTCGGCGCGCAGGCTGTCGCGGCGGTGGACCAGCGTGACCTTGCTGGCGAAGTTGGTGAGGAACATGGCTTCCTCGACAGCGGTGTTGCCGCCGCCGACCACGACCACTTCCTTGCCCCGGTAGAAGAAGCCGTCGCAGGTGGCGCAGGCCGAGACGCCGTGGCCCTGGAAGGTCTGCTCGAACGGAAGGCCGAGCCAGCGGGCCTGGGCGCCGGTGGCGATGACGAGGGTGTCGCAGGAATAGACCGCGCCGTCGTCGCCCCAGAGGCGGAAGGGGCGGTGCGAGAGATCGACCTTCACGATGGTGTCGTGGACGAATTCGGTGCCGACATGGGCGGCCTGAGCCTGCATCTGTTCCATGAGCCAGGGGCCTTGAACGGCCTCGGCGAAGCCGGGGTAGTTCTCGACCTCGGTGGTGATGGTAAGCTGGCCGCCGGGCTGCATGCCGTGGATCAGGAGCGGCTTCAGCATCGCGCGGGCGGCGTATATGGCGGCGGTGTAGCCGGCGGGGCCGGAGCCCAGAACAATGACTTTGGCGTGGCGCTCGGCCATTTGAGGCTCCGGAATCGAATTTTGCGGCTGAAATCTAGCCTGAGTGGACGGGGAAGTAAGCGTCAGCGCCCGGCCCCGCAACGATCCGCCGCTTAACCGTCAGGACATTGCACCGCAGCGAAATAATGTTGCGCTGGGTGGCGCGATCAGGTCTAAAGCGGTCGCAAAATCATTGTAGGACTTGGGGAACATGCGCCGGATCAAGCTGGACTCGATCGACAGGAAAATCCTGGCCGAGTTGCAGGCAGATGGCCGGATGACGAATGTGGAGCTGGCGAAGCGGGTGCAGATCTCGCCGCCGCCCTGCCTGCGCCGGGTGCGGGCGCTGGAGGAGGCGGGGCTGATCAAGGGCTATCACGCCCAGCTGGAGCCCAAGCTGCTGGGCTTTGACGTGAGCGTCTATGTGATGGTGGGGCTTTCCAGCCAGGCGGACGCCGATCTTCGGGCGTTTGAAGAGCAGTGCCGCAAATGGCCGATCGTCCGCGAATGCTCGATGCTGAACGGGCAGGACGATTTCATCCTGAAATGCGTGGCGACCGATCTGTCGGCTTTCCAGACCTTCCTGACCGACGATCTGACCGCCGCAAAGAATGTGGCGCATGTGAAAACCTCGCTGATCGTCCGCACCACCAAACAGGAACCCGGCGTGCCGGTTCCGCCGCGCTGAGGGCGTCATGGCCAAGGACAAGACCGTTTTCGATTTCGAGCTGCAGACGCTGCAGGGTGGCAAGCCGATGCCGCTGTCGCAGTTCAAAGGCCAGCCGCTGCTGATCGTGAACACCGCCTCGCAATGCGGCTTCACCTATCAGTACAAAGGGCTTGAGCAGGTCTGGCAGGACAATCGCGCCAAGGGTCTGGTGGTGATCGGCGTGCCGTCGAACGATTTCGGGCGGCAGGAGCCGGGCAAGGCCAGCGAGATCGCGCAGTTCTGCGAGATCAATTTCGGCGTCGATTTTCCGCTGGCCGCCAAAAGCGTCGTGAAAGGCCGCGATGCGATCCCGCTGTTCAAGCATCTGGGCGATGAGGGCGGGTTTCTGTCGCGCCCGCGCTGGAACTTCTACAAATATCTGGTCGGCCGCGACGGCCGGCTGGCGACGTGGTTTTCGAGCTTCACCAAGCCGGACTCGGCCGCCTTCCGGCGCGCCGTCGCGAAGATCGTGGACAAGGGCTGAGGCGGCGGCGCACGCATGACTCGGCATTCGTCCGTATAGTGAACGAACCCCTTAAAGCGCGCCGCAATTTGCAACCTTAACGGCGTGGAGATCGTGCAGATCGCGGAATTCCGGCCGTTTAACCGCTCATTGAGGTTACTGGACCGATAGGATTTGATTCGGGGTATGTTAGGCGCATTGCGCGATGATGCTGGCGTCAGGAACCCGCATCAAAGCCAATGTCGACAGCTTCTTCCTCAGCCAGCTCACGCGAACGCCGCCGTCTGCTCATAGACGTGCTGCTTCCGGTCGCCGCCCTGATTTTGCTGGGCGCCGCCGTCAACGTGTTCCTGATCAATCGCGCCGGCTCGACGCTGGACGACGAAGCGGCGCGCACCCAGAAGCAGATCGTGTCGTCGATGGCCAAGCGCCTGCTGATCAAGCTGGACCGCTTCGTGGGCGATTTCGCGCTGTGGGACGAGTTCTATACCTATTCCGATCAGGAGGCTTACCCGGACGATTGGCGTGAAGCCAATATGGGCAACTATATCGGCGACACGTTCGACGCCAGCGGCGCGTGGGTGCTGACCGAGGATGACCGTCTGCTCTATTCCTGGGTCGAAGACCCGAGCAAAGATCCCATCGCGACGTTCAATGGCGGGCCGGATCTGAAGCGCCTCGTGCAGACCGCCCGCGATCTGCCGGCGCGCGAGGGGTCAGCCAATCCGGTTTCGGCCTTCATCGTGGAGAACGGCACGGTGCATATCGCCGCCGCCGCCGTGATCACGCCCGTGACATCGGCTGATCTGGTGTCCATCGAGAACAAGAAGCGGAACGTGTTCGTCGTGATGTCGGATCTCGACGCCACGGGCTACCAGGAACTGGCCGAGGACTTCGAGCTTTCGGGCCTGAAATTCGCGCTGGAAGAGCCGGATGAAGACGGCGTCACCAGCGTGCCGCTGCGCGACATCGACAAACATGTGATCGGCTATCTGGTCTGGGAGGTCGATTCGCGCTTCGGCACCTTCATGGCCGGTTATGGCCCCGCCGCGCTGGCGCTTCTGATCGCCATCGCCTGCATCGTCGGCGTGCTGGGCCTGCGCTGGACGCGCACGATCGACCGTCTGCAATCGGTGACGCTGGCGGCGGACGCGGCGGAAAGTGCGAGCCACGCCAAATCGGCTTTCATCGCCAATATGAGCCATGAGCTTCGCACGCCGCTGAACGCCATCATCGGCTTCGGCGAGGTGATGGAGATGGAAAGCTACGGCCCGCTGGGCAACGACAAATACCGTGAATATGCGCATGACGTGGTGTCGAGCGGACGCCATCTGCTGAGCGTCATCAACGACGTGCTGGCGGTGGCGCGGATCGAAGCGGGGCAGCATGCCTTCGAGATCGACACCTGCGACGTCGCCGAGATCGCCGAGGAAGCGATGCGGATGGTGCGCCAGGAAGCCAGCGAACGCGGCGTCGCGCTGAGCGTCGCCAGCAACGAGACGCTGGTGCTGGCCGATGCGCGCGGGCTGCGCCAGATTTTCCTCAATCTTCTGTCCAACGCCGTGAAGTTCACAAACGAGGGCGGCCGCGTCACCGTGGTGTGGAGCGAACGGCGGATCGACAACACGGTCGAGATCGCGGTCACGGATACCGGCGTCGGCATTCCGGCCGACAAGATTCCGCTGCTGGGCACGCCGTTCTTCCAGGTGTCGGACGTGCTGGCGCGCAATCACGCCGGCATGGGCCTTGGCCTTTCCATCGTGACCTCGATGGCGAAGGGCATGGGCGGATCGGTCCACATCCATTCGGTCGTCAATGCCGGCACCACGGTGCGGGTGCGTCTGCCGGCGGCGGCGGTGACGAAGGCCGAGGGCATCGGCCGGGCCGCCTGACCGGCGCCCGATTGACCGGGCGTTAGGAAAGGGCGTGCTCTGTGGCGGCGGATATCCGCCGGAGAGACCGTCATGCGCCGCGTTTTCGTGTTCGTCCTTTGCCTGACGCCGCTTTGTGCGTGCAGCGTGGTGTCGGCGGGCGGCGCGGTGATCTCGGCGACCGGATCGGCGGTGGGCGCCGCGGCGTCGGCGACAGGATCGGCGATCGATGCCGTCACCGGCGATGGCGATTGCGCCAAAGACGACAAGGACTGCTGAAACGAAAAAGGCCCGGGCTGACGCCCGGACCTTTCCTTTACTGCGAGAGTGAGGCGGCTTACCTCGCCAGCATGTCGAGCGCCGGCTGAAGCCCCTCGACATGCTCCGCGCCTTCCAGAACCTGGAGGCTGGAGCCGTTCAGGTCGTCGCCGATCGGCTGCGCGCGGCCGCCGAGGCACTGGGCGAGAAAGCCTTCATAGACGGCGTAGGACGAGATGCGGTTCGCGGGCTTCGCGAAGCCGTGCCCTTCATCCGGGTAAAGGAGATACGTGACCGGCAGGCCCTTCTCCTTCATCGCCTTCACGATCTGATCGCTTTCGTCCTTGTTCACGCGGGGATCGTTCGCGCCCTGCGCCACCAGAAGCGGGCGCTGGATATCGGCGATGTGAGTGATCGGCGAACGCGAGGCGAGGAAGGCCTTGCCGTCTTCCGTGGTCGGGTCGCCGACGCGGCGATAAAGCTGCGCCCGGAATGAATCCCAGTAAGCGGGGAGGGTGTTCATAAAGGTCGTCAGATTGGTGACGCCGACGATGTCGACGCCGCAAGCGAATGTGGTGGGCGTCATCGTCATGCCGACCATCGTGGCGTAACCGCCATAGGAGCCGCCATAGATCGCCACCTTGTCCTCGGTGGTGACGTTCTCGGCGATCGCCCATTTCACGGCATCGAGCAGGTCTTCGTGCATCTTGCCGCCCCATTCGCGGTCGGCGGCATTGACGAAGGCCTTCCCGTAGCCGGTCGAGCCGCGATAGTTCACCTGAAGCACGGCATAGCCGCGATTGGCGAGCCATTGGGCCTCGGGATCGTAGCCGTAGATATCCTGCGCCCACGGGCCGCCATGGACGTTGAGGACCATCGGCATCGGCGTATCGGGTTTGCCGTCGCCGTCGGAATCCGCGCCGGCGGGCAGGGTGAGGAAGGACGGCAGCGTGAGCCCGTCGCGCGCCTTGATCTCGACGCCATACATCGGCGCGAGCTTGTGGTGGGCGAGGGCGGGGCGGACGTCGAACAGCTTGGTCAGCTTCTTCTGGGCGCGGTCGTAGATCTGGTAGTTGACCGAGGCCGTGACGGGATCGTTGATGACGATCCAGATGTTATTGTCGCGGCTCTGCCCGCCGAGCGTCCATTGGCCGGGCAGGTTGGCCGTGAGGAAATCGAAATCAGGCTGAAGGGCGGGGTCGATGGCCGTCCATTCGGTCTTCAGATAACGCGTGACCGAGGCGAGCACCTTGCCGGTCGCCGGATCGGACAGGACGCCCTGAACATCGGCCTTGTCGCTCTCTGCGACGGTCGTGGTCTCGCCGGTGTCGAGATTCGTGGCGGTGATGGCGGCCTTGTCGCGGCCGCGTGTCTCGAGGATGAAAAGCGTCTTGCCGTCGTTCGTCATGCCCGACACCATCGTCGTCTGGGAATCCTCGAACGGGATCGTGGTGAACGGGGTGGCGTTCAGCTTGTCGTCGAGCCTGAAGACGTCGCTGCCGCCGTCGGGCATCGCCTTCGTGGCGAAGCGCAGCTTCAGATCGTCGTCGATGATGTAGCCGTCATACTCCGACGTGTTCTCGGCGATTTTGGTGAGTTCGCCCGTTCGGGTGTTCAGCAGATACGGGTCGAACCATTTGGGATCGCGGTTGTTCATCCCGATGACGATCTCATCGAGGCGCTTCTCGCTGCCGCCGAAGGGAATGACGCGGGTGTTGGGGAAATCGGTGATGAGCTTGTTCTCGCCCGTCGCCGGATCGGCGCTGTAGAGCAGGGGTTTTCGTCGCCGCCCTTGTCGTTCAGATAGAGAACGACGGACGAATTATTGGCCCAGAACATCTGGCGGATGGGGCGGTCGGTCGCATTGGTGATTGCCCGGGCGGCGTCGAGATCGCCGACCGGAGCGACCCAGATGTTCAATACGCCGTCCTTGGGCGCGATATAGGCGACCCACTGGCCGTCGGGGCTGATCTGTGCCCCGGTCCTGTCAGGGTTGCCGAAGATATCGGCGCGGGGGATGAGGTCTGCGCCGGAGTCCTGTGCGGTCGCGACCGCTGCCGTGACGGGGACGAGCGCTGTGCAGGCGGCGAGTGCGAGCCACAGCGTGGCGCGGCGCGCGGTGCGGGAAATCGTCATTGCACAAAGTCCTTTCGCTTTCGGCGCCGCGAGGGGTGCGGCGCCGACTACCAAGGACTCTTAAGGGCGGCCGGACGGGAAGATCATCCGGAAAGCGCATGTTGCGGCGCGAAAAGGCGCGTTCACGAAGCGGTGATCACACCTCAGTTCAGCTCGAACACAACCGTCACCTGGGCTTCCAGCCCCACCTGGCCGGCGGCGATCGGCACCGAGGCCGCCGCAGCCGCGTTCATCGACTGCATCGCGACAGGGCGGTCGGTCGTATAGGATTCGCTGACCGAGACCGGGCGGCCGATGGTGGCGCCGAGCGCTGTCGCCATCAGTTCGGCCTTGGCGCGGGCATCCTTCACCGCAGCGACGCGGGCCTCGGACAGCGCCGCGTCCTTGTTCACGACATCGAAGGCGAGACCGTCGATCCGGTTCGCGCCGGCGGTGACGGTGAGGTCGAGGATTTCGCCGAGGCGGGCGACATCCTTCACCTTCAACGTCAGGCCGTTGGTGGCGGTGTAGCCGGTGAGCCGGGGCGTGGCGTTGGAATAGTCGTAGGCCGGCGCAAGGCTGAGGCCGACGGTCTGGATGTCGGTGACGCCGTAGCCGAGCGATTTCAGCGCATCCACGACGGCGGTCATGCCGGCGCTGTTCTTGTCGAGCGCCTCGCGCGGCGTGGCGGCGTCGGTGACGACGCTGAGCGACAGGATGGCCATGTCGGGCGCCGCGGCGCTGCGGCCGACGCCGTTGACGCTGATGGTGCGGTTGATGGCGGCGGGGGCCGGCACCACCGTATCGGAGGCCGATTGCGCGCCGGCCAGCGGGGCGAGGGCGGCTCCGCCCAGAGTGGCGGCAGCGATCGCGGCGAGAATGACGGGGCGTGACATGGGGCGTCTCCTTTGGATCGTGGACCGGCGGGATAACGCCTGCCGATTGCGCCGGAAAAGCGGCGAGCTTGATGGCTCACGAATAGCTGATAGGAAGCTGAACGAAGGTGGGGCCTGTAGCTCAGTTGGTCAGAGCGGGCCGCTCATAACGGCTTGGTCGCAGGTTCGAGCCCTGCCGGGCCCACCATTTTCTCGTCCAGGCTTCGCGACCTCGCCGGACTATACGCCGAGCGCGGCGCGGATGACGGCCATCTGATCGAAGAAGGGCCGTTCGCAGATGATCTTGTCGCCGCCGGGCGGGAATTCGAATGTCGCCGCCATGCGGACCTTGAATGTGCGGCCGGTCGGCGGAACGACACGGTCGGGCAGGGTGAGCGGGCCGAGATGCGTGCCCGTCAGGAAGAACTCGACCAGCACGGTGTTGCTGGCGTCGTCATGCGCCAGCGCGATGATCTCGTTGCCCTGATCGGGGAAGGGCGTGCGCGACTGGGCGAAATAGGCGCGGACGGCTTCCTCGCCGTCGGCTGAGGTGCCGGGGCCGTAGAATTCGTAGCGCGGGTGCTGGAAGGTCGCGATGACGGCGTCCCAGTCGCAATCGCATTCGAGCCGCATATGGTCGCGGACAGTCTGGAGGCGGCGTTCGGCGAGGTCGGTCATGGCGCGTGTCCGTTCAGGCGATGGTGCGGATGGGGTCGGCGCCGTCCCAATCGGCGGCGACGCGGCGGATGTGCTGGAAGAACTGGCCCTTGGCGCCGGAAATGTCGGAAATCTCGACGCAGGTGCCGGGATGAACGGCGGTGTCGAAATAGCAGAAGCGGCCCTGCGCGCCGCCGATCGCGCCCTCGTGCCAGACCTTGTAGCCGAGGCCGAGCGCCTTGTCGTAGAGGCCCTGGAAGTCGGTGGTCCAGTAGGCGACGTGCTGGACGCCTTCGTGGCCGGCGTCGAGGAAGTCCTTATAGGCGGACGGCGCGTCGTTGAGCTGCTGGATCAGCTCGATCTGCAGATCGCCGGAATTGGCGAGGGCGACCGACATCTCCATGGGGCTGTCGACGCCGCGATAGCGGAAATAGTCGGTCTTGACCTTCGGCACGTAGAACCACGGGCCGACACCGAGCACGTTGACCCAGTGATCCATCGCGGCGCGGATGTCGCGCACGACATAGCCGTTCTGCGTGATCGCGCCGAAGATGCGGCTCATCCGTCCCTCACCCGCCGGCATCAGCCGGTCAATGTTTTATATCATTACATTTGGCGTTCGGGTTTCGGGCGGTCAAGCAGAATGTTATAGGTCATTACATGAGCGCCGCCGTCCACGCCCGCAAACCCGCCAAAGCCTATCACCATGGCGATCTGAGCGATGCGCTGGTCGCGGCGGCCTTGCGTGCGGCGGAGGCGGACGGGCCTGAAGCGGTGAGCTTCAGCGCGTTGGCGCGGGAACTGGGCGTGACGCAGGCAGCGCCCTATCGTCATTTCGCCGATCGCGATGCGCTGCTGGCGGCGGCGGCGGCGGAAGCGTTTCATATCTTTGCGGGCACGCTTCGCACGGCGATAGCGAAATCGTCGAAGCGGACGCCGCTGGAGCGCATGGCGCGCGCCTATCTGACATTCGGGCAGGAGCGGGCAGGGCTGTATCGGCTGATGTATGGCGCGCGGCTTGTCGAGCGGTCTGCTGTCGGCAGCACGTTGCAGCGGGCGGTCGAAAATGGGTTCCTGTCGATGCTGGACCTCTATGGGCCGGCGGCCGACGCGAAAGCGCGTGAGACCATCGCGCTGAAATTCTGGGCCGCACTGCATGGCGTGGTGATGCTGGCGGATCAGGGCTTCCTGCCGCTGAAAATCCGCAAGCTGACGGCGGAAGAATTGGCGGCGGCCTATGTGCGCGACGCCGAGCGGGATATCGCGGCGCTTACGACGGGCGCGGCGCTGGCGTAGCGCCGGTTTCGGTCGTCGCCAGGGCGATGACATAGGCTTCCAGCAATCGGGTCAGTTCGTCGGCGAGCTTTGCCGGATCGAGGCCGAGATCGGATTCGATCAGAGCCGCGCGGAGGATCGTGACCGGCGCATGGGTGAGGATGAAAGCGCGCTCCGGCGTCAGGATGCGCTGAAGACCCTCGGCCTTGCCGTCGAGCGCGGCGAGGAAGGCGGTGTGATGGTGCTGAAGTGTGCGGTTGTCGCGGCGGTGAGCGGCATCCATCAAGGCGGCGCGGGTGGCCGGCTCGCCCTCGAAGCTGCGCATGACGAGGTCGATGATGTGACGGATCGTGCCCGGGCCTTCAGGCTCGCGGATAACGAGATCAGCGATGCCGTCGCGAATCGCGGTGGAGTGCCGCTCGGCCAGGGCCGCGAGGATGTCGTCCTTGTCGCGGAAGTATTGATAGATCGTGCCGATGCTGACGCCGGCCCGCGCGGCGATGTGGTTGGTGGTGAGCTTTTTCAGGCCGTCGCGTTCCAGAAGTTGAAAGGCGGCGGCCAGAATGGCGTCGATGGTCGCGGCCGCGCGGTCTTGTTTGGGTGCTCGTCTTTTCTTTTCAGACACTTAAATGCGCCTTGGCTGGCCGCGACCGGCGCGGCGAGATGCGAGTAGGAACATGAGCAAAGCTTAGATAGCATTTCCGGCAATCAATGACACGGCCGGACATCACCGGGCGAGGAGGGACAATGAATTCCGCTGTCGAGCGCGCTCGTGAACGTATCGTCGCCCAGAAAACGCGGCTTCCCGCCATGTTCGCCAAGGTCGATTTCGACCGCGACCCGGAACGGTTCACGCGCGATCCCGCGCCCTCGATCTCGCCCACGCGCGATGCCTTCGGCGTCAAGGTGACGGACGACGATCTGGATCTGGTGCGCGCCTACACGATGCTGGGCGACGAGGTGGGCGACGCCTACGCCATGCTGATGCCGAAGTTCGGCTTTCGCGGGCTGGTCGATATGCTGGTCGCGGCTTGCGACCGGGGCGTGGAGACCATCGAGGGCGCGCCGGACCAGTTGGTGGCCTTCATCCGCGCGATGGAAGCGACGCCCTCGTGGGTGAACATGGATCTGGTGCGCGAGGGCGCGCGGCGAGACCTGATCGGCACGGCGGTGATCGCGCCCTTCGCCATTCGCGGCGCGTTCATCGCGACCTTCCTGAACAAATACTCCGCGCTGCCGATGGCGCTGACCGGCACGCTGACCAATGACACGGCGGCGAAGCGCGTGAACGAGACGGCGACCTTCTTCGCAGTCACCACGTTGCCCGATGCGCTGGACCGTTTCGGCGAGGGCTTCAAGGCGGCTGCGATGGTGCGGCTGATGCACTCGATGGTGCGGGTGAACGCGCTGCGCTCCAACAGCTGGGACAGCGCAGTCTATGGCGTGCCGATCCCGCAGGTGGACCAGATGCCCGCCGGGCTGATCCCGATCTTCCTGCTCTCCTACCGGATGTTGCGCGAGGGCCGCCGGGAATTCACGCCGGCTGAACGGGCGCAGGTGGAACTGGCGCGTTATCGCTGTTTCCTGCTGGGCCTGCCGGAGGACATTCTTTCGGACTCGGCCGAAGGCATCGTGCGCTTCATGAACGCGCGCAATTCGACGTTGCGGAACGGGTTTGACGATGCGACCTGCGGCGCGCTGGTGCGCGCGACGCTGGCGGCCTATCTGCCCGCCGACCGCTCGCTGACCTCGCGAATCCAGGCGGCGTTCGAGCGGCGCTTCGCCAAAACTTTCTTCCTGAAGCACTTTCTGGGCGGGGATGAGAGAATCTCGCGCGCCATGGGGGTGAATATCAGCGCCGGAGACAAGGCGACCGCTGTTCTGGTGGCGATATGGCTGGGCCTGCAGACCGGGTTCTACAGCCTGACGCGGAAAATCCCGGGCCTTTCCGGGTGGACCGACCGCGCGCTGGTGAAACGTATCCGCAAGCTGCTGAAGCGCTATGGCCACGCGGCGTTCGAGTCCGATAGCGGGCAGTATCGCCCCGCCAGCTCGCCCGCAGCCTAAAGCCCGAAGCGTTTCGGGTCGGCGAGGATGAGCTTCTCCAGCCGGGGCATGCCCTTGCGGATGCCCGAGCCGAGCGAGCGCGAGATGAGGAAGCCGAGCGGGAAGATCGCATCGATCCGGCCTGCCCAGCGAAGTTCGCAGCCTTTGGCGGTTGGGACGATGCGGTAGTCCTCGACGCCCGCCCTGACGGGCAGGGTGGAGCGGTCAAAGCGGAACGCCATGCGCTTTCCCTCGTCCCACGCGAAGAAATATTCCTGCACCGATTGCTTGCCGATATCGACAGTGCGGGTGGTGCCGGCGGCGAAAGGCATAGAGCTGGTCCATGTCACGCCGGTGATGGGCAGCCATTCGGCCCAGGCTTTGGCGTCGAGCAATGCCGCCCACAACGCATGGGGCGGCACCGCAAGTTGGTGACTGACGTGGACGGTGGCGCCGGCGAGATAGTCCTCGCCGACGGGCTTATGGTCGCGCAGCTTGGGCATGCGATTCCCCGTATCGTTTCCTGACGTAATGCGCGCAAATGTGGCGGAACCTTCGGGGCGTGCAAGATGGCGTTGCGTAAGGGCTTCAAATGATGGCATTGCCCCGATTGCGGGCGGCGTCCGACCGTGAAACCACTTGCATCCGTCATCCTTCAAGCACGAACCGCCGTTCATGTCCGCCAGCGCTGCTGTCCACGGCCAAGCGACGAAGCTGATCAGCTGGAATCTGTTGCACCGGGACGGCGCGAAGGTCGCTGACGTCGCGGATCTGATCGCCCGGGAGCAGCCAGATGCGCTGCTGATGCAGGAGGCGACGGCGGATTTCGAAAGCCTGCCCGATCTGGCGGGCGGCGCAGTGTCGAGGACGCCGCTGCCCGGCCGGCGGCACGGGCTGGCGATCTGGACGCCGAAGCCGACGGCCCGGCCGGCGGAAACCTTCGAACTGCCCAAGGGCGCGATCGTAAACCGGATATGTCAGGTGGCCGATCTGGGGCCGTTCGCGGTCGCCAATGTGCATCTGTCGCACGGGCAGCGCCTCAATCGGCTGCAGCTGCAGTTCATCTCGCAGCATTTGCCGCCGCGTGCGGCGATCATGGGCGATTTCAATCTGGTGGGGCCGGTGCTGCTGTCGGGGTTTCGCGACGTGGGCATGCGGCGTCACACGCACAGGGCCAGCGGGTTGCTGCGTCTGCGGCTGGACCGCTGCCTGATCCGCGACATGGTCTGCACCGAGGCGCTGGTGCTGTCGCGCGGCACGTCGGATCACCACCCGATTCTGGTGCGGCTGGAGCCGCCGTCAGAGGTAAGGCAGAAGAAGCCGCGCGGCGGCGTTGCGTAGGCGGACGAGAAGACCGGCGCGGTCGATCTCCTCGATGGTCAGCTCGGGGCCTCGGCTGGCCTCCATGCGCTGCTCCAGTTCGGCGGCGAGCGTGCGGTCATAGACCTCGACACAGACTTCGAAGTTCAGCCGGAAACTGCGGATGTCCCAGTTGCTGGAGCCGATGAGGCTCCATTCGCCATCCACCACGCAGAGCTTT
>JAPUEF010000123.1:0-7508 GCA_027492655.1 Alphaproteobacteria bacterium
ACCGCTGACCGAAGACGGCGTGATGCGCCGTCTGGACCGGGGCGAGATCTCATCAGGCACGCTGATCTGGCGCGCCGGCATGGCGCAGTGGCAGACCATCGCCGACACGCAGCCGATCATGGCGAAACGGGTGGCGGCGGCGATCCGCGACTGGAAGCCGCCGACGCCGCTGGACGAGAAGTTCAGCCCGCTGATCTGACGGCGCGGGGCGAAGCGGGCCGGGGCCGGCCACGACGCGCCGG
This sequence comes from Alphaproteobacteria bacterium, assembly GCA_027492655.1. Classification (GTDB taxonomy): domain Bacteria; phylum Pseudomonadota; class Alphaproteobacteria; order Micropepsales; family Micropepsaceae; genus JADZAI01. The sequence continues at coordinate 243 of JAPUEF010000123.1, forward strand.
CGCGCGAGGGGCGTTTCGCGTGCCGCGAAGCTGCTCTAGTGTCGCCCGGTGTTTCCCGGAGCCGTGATGCCGAAGATCGCCCTGGCCGCCCAGATAGCGTTGGATATGCAGGCGGGCGGCAGGCCGTGAACGGCGTGGCGCGGCGGTCCTCATTGCGCGAAATCTGGCCGTTCATCGTCGGGCCGCTGGCCATCGCAGCGCTGTCGCTGTGGCTGGGCCAATCGACATCGTGGGATCTGCGCAATTACCACTGGTACAATCCCTATGCCCTGCTGACCGGGCGCATGGGGTTCGATGCGGCGGTGGCGCATCATGCGACCTATTACAATCCGCTGATCGATCTGCCGCTGTGGGCGGTGGCGCATATCAGCCCCGGCTGGGTGGCGGGCGCGTTTCTGGGCCTCGTACAGGGGCTGAATTTCAGCTTCCTGTATCTGATCGCGCGCGATGCGCTGGCCCCGGAGATCGTCATGCGCCGGGCGCTGGCGGCGCTGATCGCGGCGCTGGGCGTCGCCGGCGGCTATGCCGTGATCCTGACCGGCACGACCTATTACGACAATGTCGTTTCGATCCCCGTTCTGGCGGCGCTGTGGCTGATCGTGAAGCACCGGCTGACGCTGGCGGCGGGCGAGGCGAAGGCGGCGCGGCGCGTGGTGGCGCTCGCCGGGCTGCTGACCGGCATCGCGGTGGGGTTGAAGCTGCCGACCGCGCCGTTCGGGCTGGCGATCCTGGCGGCCGTCGCGGCGGCCCCGGCGCTGAATGCCCGGCGTATCGCGCTGATCTTCCAGTGCGGCCTCGCAGCCTTCGCCGGGCTGATGCTGGCGTCGGGCTGGTGGTTCTTCGTGCTGTGGCGCGAAACGGGCAATCCGCTGTTCCCGTATTTCAACGACCTGATCGGCTCGACGCTGATCCTGGACGCCTCGTATCGCGACACGCGCTTCCTGCCGGGATCGTTGCTGGAGGCGGCGACGCTGCCGTTCCGCTTCGCGGACGACTGGCGCGTATCGTCGGACTGGGCGGTGAACGACTGGCGCATCGCGTTCGCCTATATCGCCGTGCCGGCGGCCCTGCTGCTTTCGGCGATGGGCTTGAAATCGCCCGCGCCCGTCGTCCTGCGCGGCGCGGCGCGCATCGTGTTCGCGTTCGCCATCGCCGCCTATCTGAGCTGGATCGCGGTGTTCGCGATCTATCGCTATATCGCGCCGCTGGAGATGCTGGGGCCTTTGCTGATCGTGGCGGCGATCGGGTCGGTCGCCATTCCCGGACCGGCGCGCCGCGCGCTGACCCTTGGCGCCCTGGCCGCCGTGGTGGCGCTGACCACGCTGTACAAAGGCAACCGCGCCGACTTCGCCGAACGGATGGTGGTGGTGGACGCGCCGCAGATCGCGCGGCCCGAGGCGACCATGGCGCTGATGACCGGGGTGGAGCCGATGGGCTTCGTGATCCCGGAATTCCCCCCCGCCATTCCCTTCCTGCGCGTCGATGGGTTTCTGGTGGGGCCGGACAAGGATACGGCCTTCCTGCGCGGGATGAAGGACCGCATCGCGGCGCATCTGGCGGCGGGCGGCGATCTTTTTACGCTGTTCCTGCCCGGCGAAACAGCGCGCGGCGACCGCGCGCTGGAGATGCTGGGTCTTGACCGCACGCAGACTTGCGTCGATGTCACGTCCAATCTGGCGCCGACCTTCCGGTGGTGCCGCGTCGTTCCGATGAGCCAAGCCCGATGAAAATCGCCGTCCTGCTGCCGTGCTATAACGAGGAAGGGGCGATCGCGAAGACCGTGACGGATTTCCGCGCGGCGCTGCCGGACGCGGCGATCTATGTCTATGACAATAATTCGTCCGACAGGACGGCCGAGGTGGCGCGGGCCGCCGGCGCGATCGTGCGCACCGAACCGATGCAAGGCAAAGGCAACGTGGTGCGCCGGCAGTTCGCCGACATCGACGCCGACATCTATGTGATGGCCGATGGCGACGACACCTATGACGCCGGCGCCGCGCCGGGGATGATCCAGCGGCTGGTGAACGAAAATCTGGACATGGTGGCGGGCAAGCGGGTGGAAACCGCCGAGGCCGCCTATCGCCGCGGACACAAATTCGGCAACTGGCTGCTGACCAGCCTGGTGCGTTTCTTCTTCCGCTCGCCCTTCGAGGACATGCTGACGGGATACCGGGTGATGTCGCGGCGCTTCGTGAAATCGCTGCCCTTCACCGCCACCGGCTTCGGCATCGAAACCGAGCTGACCGTGCATGTCGCGCGCATGATGACGCCGGTGGCCGAGGTGGACACGCATTACAAGGAACGCCCGGAAGGCACGGAATCGAAGCTGCGCACCTATCGCGACGGCTGGCGCATTCTGATGACCATCGGCAAGCTGGTGCGGCAGGAGCGCCCGCTGGTGTTTTTCGGCGTGATCGGCATCGCGCTGGCGCTGCTGTCGCTGATCATCGGCCTGCCGGTGGTGATCGAGTTCGTGCGCACCGGCATCGTCACGCTGCTGCCCAGCGCCGTGCTGGCGGCCAGCCTGATGCTGCTTTCGGCGCTGGCGGCGATGAGCGGGCTGATCCTGGACACCGTGACGCGCGGGCGCTGGGAGACCAAGCGGCTGCATTACCTGTCGCTGCCGCCCCCCGGCTGATGAACCGCCTTCCGCCCTTCCTGCGGTTCGCCATCGTCGGCGCGCTCGGCTTCGCGGTCGATGTGGCGGTGCTGGCGCTGGCGATCGAGGTGCTGGGGCTGGGGCCGTGGGTGGGGCGGGCGATCTCGTTCGCAGTGACGGTGACGTTCACCTGGGCGATGAACCGGCAATTGACCTTCAGCGACCGCAAGGCGCACGGGGCCGCCGGGGCCGCGCGGGAATGGGCGCGCTTCGTGGCCGCGAACGCCATCGGCCTGTGCGTCAATTACGCGGTCTATGCGGCGTTGGTGGCGTGGGGACCGCAGATTCTGGCGATCCCCTATGTCGCGGCGGGGTGCGGGTCGGTGGCCGGGTTGTTCTTCAACTACGCGGCGTCGTCGCGCCTAGTGTTCAAACCCGCTTCCGAAAAATGATGCGACGCACAAGCACAATCTGATCATTTCCGTCAAACGCCTGTCACATAATAAAAATAGTCCCTGCCGCAGTGCAAAATGCGGGGGCTCCTATGCGGGTTATGGCGACAAGCGCGATCGCGCTGATGACGGGATTTGGCGCGGCCGCGATGGCGCAGGATGCAGCCCCGGAGAACGGCGCGGGCAGCGAGGAGGTGGTCGTCACCGTCCAGCTGCGATCGCAGAAGCTGCTGGAAGTGCCGATGGCCGTGACGGCCGTGACCGGCGCGACCATGGAAAATCTCGGCATCACCAAATACGACGATCTGGCGCTGATCGTGCCGGGCCTGGAGGTGCAGGAGCAGAGCGCCAACAATACCGGCTTCGTGATCCGCGGCATCACCTCCGATTCCGGATCGGCGCAGTCGGAGCCGCGCATCGCGGTGTTCCAGGACGGGGTTTCGACATCGCGCAATCGCGGCACCTATCAGGAGCTGTTCGATATCGCGCGCATCGAGGTGGCGCGTGGGCCGCAGGCGACGCTGTTCGGGCGCGGGGCGCTGATCGGCGCGATCAACGTGATCCAGAACAAGGCGGATGTGGACGGTTTCGGGGCCTCGGCGTCGGCGGGGATCGGCGATAACGGCTATTTCCGCACCGAAGGCGTGATCAACGTGCCGATCGAGGAGGGCAAGGTCGCCTTCCGCGTCGCCGGCACCTATCGCGAGCGCGACGGGTTCGTGGAGAACCTGCTGGGCGGCGACAGGCTGGGCGGGGTGAGCGTGGAGGCGTGGCGCTTCGCCGGGGCGATCAAGCCCTGGGATGGCGTGCGCTTCGATCTGATCTTCAACCAGCATGTGGACGAGAACACCGGCACGCCGTTCAAATCGGGTACCTGGGCGCCGACCGGCGGCAGCCTGAGCCCCTTCAGCCCGGCGGCGCTGAACCGCTCGGCGACAGGCTTCGAGGGCGGGCGCGAGATCGGCCTCAACCGCACGGTGCGCAGCGGCACGCTGATCGGCAGCTGGGAGCTGTCGGACGCGCTGACGCTGACCTCGATCACCGGGCTGCGCCATTTCAACAGTCTTGAGGTGTTCGACGCAGACGGTTCGGAGCTGCCGCTGATCATCGCCGCCGAGGATGCGGAGGGCGATCAGGCGAGCCAGGAACTGCGGCTGGCGTTCGACAATGGCGGGTCGGTGAAGGGCTTCGTCGGCGTTTCGTATTTCGAGGAAGACGGCGCGCAGCGTTCGCCGACGCAATATGACGAGCGCTACGTGCTGGCCTTCGCGACCGGCACGATCCTGGGGCCGAACGCCCCGTCGCTCGCCACGATCCGGGCGATCGACGTGGCGTATCTGACGAACCTGACGGGCAGCGCGCCGGTGGCGCAGGCGATCTATGCCCAGCTCGATCCGTTCCATGGCGAGTATTACGTCAATCGCGGCCAGACGGAATCGTGGGATCTGTTCGGCGACGTGACCTGGCAGGCGACCGAGCGGCTGGAGCTGACGGCGGGGCTTCGCTACACCCGCGACACCAAGACCAGCACGTTCCGGTCTGGCAATACCGGCACGGCGTCGGCGCTGGGCGGACTGCTGGTAGCGCAGGCGCTGGGCCAGCAGGCCGTGGCGGCGGCGAATGCGGGGAATTTCGTGCTGGCGGGGCAACTGCAGGCCCAGGCGCAGGGGATCATCACGGCGATCGCCGATCCGTCCATTCCCAATCCGAATGTCGGCCTGTTCACCCAGCCGCAGACGCCGATCGGGCGGTCGGGCGATTTCGACGGTTTCACCTGGCGACTGAACGCGCGCTACGCGGTCAGCGACGATGTTTCGCTGTGGGCGTCCTATGCGCGGGGGCGCACGCCCGACGTCATCGCGATCAGCGCCGGCAATCTGCCGGGCAGCACGGCCAGCATCGAGACGCTGCCGGCGGAGACGGTGGATTCCTATGAGATCGGCGCGCGGGCGGCGCGCATTCTGGACGGCGCGCTGGATATCGAAGGGTCGGTCTATTTCTACGACTACAACGACTTCCAGACGACACAGTTCGTGGGCGGGTCGATCCGGCAGATCAATGCCGGCGAGGCGCAGGCCTATGGGTTCGAGGGCGCGTTCCAGTGGCGCGCGCTGGATAGCCTGAGCATTTTCGGCACCTATGGCTACAACCATGCCCGCTTCACCAGCGGGGCGCGCGACGGCAATCATTTCCGCCTGTCGCCCGACCACACGATCTCGCTGGGTTTCACCTGGGAGGTGCCGCTGGACGGCATCGGCATCGTGTCGCTGACGCCGAGCTGGTCGTGGCAGTCGAAAGTGTTCTTCGACGACAATAACGACCGCCCCGATCTGCAGCCGCCGGTTCTGCCCGGCCTGCAGGATCGCGCGGTGGACGAGTTCCAGGGCGATTACGGTCTGGTGAATATCCGCCTTGACCTTGAAAGCGAGGACGGGAGCTGGCGCATCACCGGCTTCGTCAACAATGTGCTGGACGAGGACTATCTGCTGGACGCCGGCAATGTGGGCGACAGCTTCACCATCCCGACCTTCATCCGCGGCCCGAAACGCACGGTGGGCGTGGAGATCGGCGCGAAGTTCTAGGAGCTAGCTGGCGGGGGCCGGTGCGCCGTCGGGGAGGAGGGGCTCTCCGGCGGCGCGTTTTCCGGCGATCTCCTCCGCCGTCGCCTTCATCAGATCGAAGCGGCGCGACGAGGCCGGATGGGTCCAGCCGCCATCGGAGGTGGACGGGTATTCCTTGTCGAGCCGCCGCCAGATTTCGGCGGCGTTCGAGATGTCGTAACCGGCGCGCGCGGCGAGATAGAGGCCGTAGCTGTCGGCCTCGATCTCGGCATCGAGCGAATTGCGCCGGGCTTCGGAAAGGCCGAGCGCCCCGGCCGCCGCGTCGCCGATGCCCGCCGCCAGATCGATCACCGCGCCGAAGACCCGGCCTGCGCCGCTGCGCCGGGGCGGCGTCGCCGGCTGGCGGGGATGGCGCTTGATGGCGTGCGCGATCTCGTGTCCCAGCACCACGGCGAGGTCACGGTCGTCGGCGGAGAAATCCAGCATGCCGGTGGTGACGAAGACCGTGACCCCGTCGGTGGCGGCGTTGGGGTCGTCGCCGACCGCCAGCGCGACGCCGTAAGGGCAGGATTTCAGCGCCTTCAGGCGCACTTTCCGGGTCTTGCCGTCGCGTTCGAAGGAAAAGCGGACCTGACCCTTCTTGAGCAGACCCGCCGTCACCCCTTCGGCGAACTGGCGACGGCCATCCTCGCCGAGGGCCAGCGACTTGTCCTCGACGGATTTGAGGATGTCGCCGGGCTTCACGCCTGCCTTATCGGCCGGCTGGCCTTCGGCGACGGCATAGACCTGAAGGCGATTGTCGAGCGCGAAGGCGGCGCGGGCGGCGTCTTGCAGAGGGGCGGCGAAATCGGTCAGCGACCAGAGACGAAAGCCGAAGCTGGGAACATAGGCGGCGCCGCACAGATCGGCATTGGCGGTGACGAGGCGGCCGAAAACGTCGTTCAGGCGCTGTTCGTCGGCCAGCAGGGCCTTCAGCCGGGCCTCATTATCGGCCGGATCGGCGGCGGCGGCGGCGGCGCTGGTGATGGTGTCGAGGGCAACAGGCTTGGGTGTGGCGCATGCGGACAAGCCCGCCGCCACGGTCAGCGCAAGGATGACGCGCAGCCGCATCAAAAAACGCCCCGAGTACCGCCTAGTCCGTGCACATTTAGGAAGGCGCGTCGACCCTGTCGAGCCGGGAAGGGTTAAAGCATCGCAGGGATGACCCGGTCGGGCGGTCTGTGACCGTCGGCCCAGGTCTTGATGTTGACGATGACCTTCTCGCCCATATCGACGCGGCTTTCGAGCGTGGCCGACCCCATATGGGGCAGCAGGACGACATTCCTGAGTTTGAGCAGCTTGGGATTCACCGCCGGTTCGTGTTCGAACACGTCGAGGCCCGCCCCCGCCAGCTCGCCGGCTTCCAGCATGCGGGCAAGGGCGTTTTCATCGATCACCTCGCCCCGCGCCGTGTTCACGATATACGCCGACGGCTTCATCATCTTCAGGCGACGGGCCGAAAGCAGATGATAGGTCGCCGGCGTGTGCGGGCAGTTCACCGACACGAAATCCATCCGCGCCAGCATCTGGTCGAGGCTGTCCCAATAGGTCGCGCCCAACTCTTCCTCGATCTGCGGCGCGACCGGGCGGCGGTTGTGATAGTGAATCTGCAGCC
>JAPUEF010000123.1:7518-19968 GCA_027492655.1 Alphaproteobacteria bacterium
GATTCCCAGTAGGTCGCCGACAATTCCTCCTCGACGGGCTTCGGCGCGGGTTTGCGGTTGTGATAGTGGATCTGGAGGCCGAAAGCCTTGGCCCGGCGGGCCACAGCCTGGCCGATGCGGCCCATGCCGATGATCCCCAGCCGCTTGCCCCAGATGCGCTTACCCAGCATCCAGGTGGGCGACCAGCCTTTGAAATCGCCCTTCAGCAGCACGTCCGCGCCTTCCACCACACGGCGCGGCACGGCAAGCAGAAGCAGCATGGTCATGTCGGCGGTATCCTCGGTGAGGACGCCCGGCGTGTTGGTGACGGCGATGCCGCGCTGGCGGGCGGTTTCGACGTCGATGTGGTCGACGCCGGCCCCGAAATTGGCGATCAGCTTCAATTGCGGCCCGGCCTGGACGATGGCGCGGCTGTCGAGCCGGTCGGAGACCGTGGGAACCAGAACCTCGGCGGTCTTCATGGCTTCGACCAGATCGGTCTGGCTCATCGGACTGTCATCGGCGTTGAGGCGGACGTCGAAGAGCTCGCGCATGCGCGTCTCCACGATGTCCGGCAACTTGCGCGTGACGATGACGAGCGGCTTTTTCACGGGTCGGTCCCCAAGCATTCTGCAGGAAATCCTGTAGCAAAGCCCGACGAACCGTGAAACCCGTGTCCCACGGTCAACGCGCCATTAACCCCTGCAGCGCAGTGTTCCGGCGACGCGAGGGATGAGCTCGGCCCCGAAGGGGCGAACGGCGCCAGAAGGGCGGGGGCGGTCTTGAGCGCCGGGGGTGTTTTTCAAGCGCGTTTCAAACAGTGTCCAGCGTCCGCATTTCATTCGTTCTGGGGTTCGGGCTTGCCGCTATGGCGAGCGCGACGGCCGCCGACTGGCCGCCGCAACCCCAGCCCAAACCGCATTTTTCGGCGTCCGATGCCGCATCCGCCAGCGCCGAGCCGGCGACCCGGATGGCGGCGGTGCAAAGCGCGCCCGAGACGCTGAACGAGGGCGGCTTCGGCGCCGAGGCGCGGGGCGAAACCCGGATCGGCGATAGCGGCCTGCCTGTGCCGCGCTTCGTGAGTCTGAAATCCGGCGAAGTCTATCTGCGCGAAGGCCCCTCGCCCCAGCACAAGGTGCAGTGGGTGTATGTCCGCCGCGGGCTGCCGGTTGAGGTGATCGCGGAATATGACGTCTGGCGGCGCATCCGCGACGAGGACGGCGTGACGGGCTGGGTCCACAAGGGGATGCTGGACGGCCGCCGCTCGGTGGTGATGACCCCCGGCGGCAATGTGCCGCTGCGCGAAGGCCCGCGAGCCGACTCCGCCGTGATCGCCTATGCCGAGCCCGGCGTCATCGCCAAGCTGAAAGCCTGCGGCGGACAGTTCTGCGAGGTCGAGGCCAAATCGATCGATGCCTATGTCGCCCGCGACCGGGTATGGGGCGTCTATCAGGACGAAACGGTCGAATAACACGGCCCGTCGCCATTTTTTGGTGATCTTCCGCCTTTAAGGCCCCAAGCGGCGCATGCCATCATGCGCGAAACGATGAGCGCCTGCGCCGCGGGCGTGCTTGGGAGAGATCATGCCGAATATTCTCAATCGCCTGCTGACGGCCGTGGCCGCAGGCGCGCTGCTGGCGAGTTCCGCGCTGGCCAATGACGGCTTCGCCGGCATCACCGCCACGGGGCTTGAGTTCGGCAAGACCGACAAGATCGCGATGCAGAGCGAAGATCTGTATATCGGCATGCACGACATCCGCGTCGCCTACGTGTTCAAGAACACCAGTGCGCAAGACGTGACCGGCACGGTCGCCTTCCCGATGCCGCCTTTCGCGGTTTCGACCTTCATGTTTACGCCGACCCAGTTCAAAGCGGCCGATCTGGACGCCGAGAATCCGATGGATTTCACGGTCAGCGTCGATGGCAAGCCGGTGACGGTGAAGACCGACCGCCGGGCCTATCTGGTGTCGTATGACGTGCCGGAAAATTCCAGCGACGACGGGCCGGTCAACCCGCCCGCCAGCAAGGAATACGACGCGCCCGGCGAAGACATCACCGACTATCTGACCAGCCTCGGCATTCCGATCGTGTTCGACGCCGAGATGGTCATGGCGGTGCTGGACACCTTGCCGGACGACAAGATCGCCGAACTTCAGAAGCGCGTCCTGGCCGAGAAGGACACCGGCGAAAACGGCCCCGACATGCGCTGGATCATCGGATGGTCGATCGGCATCCGCCATTACTGGGACCAGACCTTCCCGGCCGGCGCGGAACTGAAGATCGAGCACGCCTACAAGTCGTTCCCCAATGGCGGGCTGTTCTACTGGTACGACTGGACCAAGCCGACGGCCGACTGGGACAGCGACCCGAACGGCGAGGACAAGAAGAAATACTGCATCGACGGCGCGACCGGCGAGGCGATCAAGGCGGCGCTGCCGGTCGATCCCGAGGCCAATAACGGCCACGGCGGCACGGCCTATAACATCGCTTATATTCTTACGACGGCAAACACCTGGAAGGGGCCGATCGGCGACTTCAAGCTGACGCTCGACAAGGGCTCGCCCAAGAACGTGCTGTCGGTCTGCATGGATGGCGTGAAGAAGACGTCGGACACTGAGTTCACGGTCGAGAAGAAGAACTTCACCCCCGACCGCGATCTGGAAATTCTCGTCGTCACGCGCGACCCGGCCTTCAAGGAGTAACGACCCGATGCTGTCCCGTATCCTCAAGGCGACGGCGCTGGCCGCCGTGCTCGCCGCGCCCACTTTCGCTAATGACGGTTTCGGCGGTCTGACGACCGGCGGGCTGGAGTTCCTCTCCTCGCCCGTGCGCATGGTGTCGGAAGACCTTTATCTGAGCCTCGACAAGATCAAGGTCAGCTATGTCTTCCGCCATGACGGCGATGAAGACCTGGACGGCGAGGTGATCTTCCCGCTGCCGCCGATCTTCCTCAACGGCATCCAGGAATCCGATTTCGCGATTCCGCAGGAGAAGCTGGACAGCGAGAATATCGTCGGCTTCACCGCCACGGTGGACGGCAAGAAAGTGCCCGTCACCACCGACCGCGTCGCGATCGTGATGCCCGACGAGCCCGAAGGCGGCGCCAGGCCGACGCCCACCCCCGATCCGGCCGCCGGCTATCAGACGCCCGGCACCGACATCACGGCGGTGCTGAAAAAATACAAAGTGCCGCTCTCGCTCGACTACGACAAGGTCGCCGCCGCGCTGAAGGCCATGCCGCAGGCCGGCAAGGACGAGCTGCTGAAACTCGGCGCGATCGAGGTAATCGAGGGCGACGCCTATCCGCAGTGGGGCATCATCGAGCGTTACCACTGGAAGCAGACCTTCCCGCACGGGAAGGACGTGAAGATCGCGCACCAGTATGACGCAGCGGTGCCCGGCGGCATCTTCCAGTGGCGCAATCCCGTCGGCGAGGACGGCGAGTATGCGGCGGCGCTCGCCAAGGAATACTGCATCGACGAAGGCACCCAGGCCGCGATCAAGAAGGCGCTGCGCCAGGATGAGGGCGACAAGACCTATTGGACCGGCTCGGCCTATTATCTCGACTATGTGCTGAAGACGGCGAACACCTGGAACGGCCCGATCGGCACGTTCAAGCTGACCATCGACAAGGGCGCGCCCGGCAATGTGATCTCGCTGTGCGTCGATGGCATCAAGAAGACCGGCCCGACGACGTTTGTGGTCGAGAAGAGGGATTTCACGCCCAAGGACGACCTTCACATCCTTGTGGTTCAGAAATTCGCGGACTAGGCGGTTAGACCGGACGCAACGCCAGCGCAGGGGTTTCGGGGTACGTGACGGGCAGTAACGAGCACGCCATCTCATTTGAGGGCGTCAGCAAGCATTACGGCGCGTTCCGCGCGGTGGAGGATCTGACCTTCGCCGTGCCGAAGGGCGTGATCTATGGCTTTCTGGGGCCGAACGGCGCGGGCAAGACCACCTCGCTGCGCATGATGCTGGGCATGATCAAGCCGACGGCCGGAGCGATCTCGGTGCTGGGCAGCGAGAGCGCGATGGGCGTGCGCGAGCGCGTCGGCTATCTGCCCGAGGAGCGCGGGCTGTATCGCCGGATGACGCCGGTGGAGACCATCGTCTATCTGGCGCGTCTGAAGGGCATGGACGCCGCAGCGGCGCGCAGGAAGGCGCTGGAGCTGCTGGAGCGGTTCGGCCTCGCGGCCTTCGGCAACTCCAAGATCGAGGCGCTGTCGAAGGGCATGGCGCAGAAGGTTCAGATTCTGGGCACCATCGCGCATGCGCCCGATCTGGTGATCCTGGACGAGCCGTTCTCGGGCCTCGATCCGGTGAACCAGCAGGTGCTGGAAGAGCTGATCGAGGATCTGCGCCGCGAGGGGCGGACGTTGATCTTCTCCACCCATGTCATGCAGCACGCCGAGCGGCTGTGCGACGAGCTGGTGCTGATCGCACGCGGGAAGCTGGCCTTCGAGGGCACGCTGGAGGCGGCGCGGGCGCTGATGCCGCGCGTGATCCGGCTGAAGACGACGGCGGTGGCGGCGGCGCTGGGCGATCTGCCGGGGGTCGCCTCGGTGGATGTCGAGGACGCGGCGCATGGCCGCTATGAGCTGAAGCTGAAGGACGGGGCGGACGGCGAGGCGCTGCTGAAGGCGTGCTTCGCGCGCGGCATCGCGCTGGAGAGCTTCGATATGAGCGAGCACGCCTTGCACGATATTTTCGTGGCGCTGGTGGGCGAGGGCGCGCGCGAGGCGGATACGCGCGGGGGCAAGGCGGCATGAGCGCGTTCGGTCGGATATTTCAGGTCGCCCGGCGCGAGTACAGGCATCACGCCCGCTCCAAGGGTTTCTGGCTGACCATGGTGATCGTGCCGCTGGTGGCCGTGGCCGCCGGGCTGATCCCGCAATGGGTGCAGGAGAACAAGCCGGCGCGCGCCTTCCTGGTGGTGGACCAGTCGGGCGGGGCGATCGAACAGGCGATCGACCAGGCGGTGATCGACGACGCCGAGCGGCGGACGCTTTCGGCGCTGAAGGACTATGCGAGCGAGAATATCCCGCAGGAGAAGCTGCCGCCTTTGTCGCCGCTGTCGCCGGCGCGCGGCGAGGTGACGGCGGCCGACGTGGCGGCGTTCCGCACCTGGGGCGGACTGGAGCAGGCGCAGAAGATTCTGCCCGGACTGGTGCGCGAGGGCGCGGCCGCCTTCCAGCCGCCGGGGCCGCGATTCGTGCGCGTGAAGCTGCCGGACGGGATAGACCCCGCGGCCGACCCGGCGAGCATCGGGGCGGCGCTGGCCCCTTATCTGAGATCGGAGAAGAAGGTGGCCGAGACGGCCCCGTCCTATCTGTCGGGGGCGATCGTGATTCCGTCGGGTTACGACCTGGTGAAACCGACGACCGCGATCCAGTACTGGTCGATCAACATCAACGAATACGATCTGCAGACGCTGGTGGAGCGGGCGCTGACGGACGCCGCCAAGCGCGCGCTGTATCGCGAGCAGGGCATGAGCCAGGACGCGGTCGCAGCGATCGAGTCGCGCCGGGTCGCGCTGCAGGGTTTCAGCCCTGACAAGGCGGCGGAGGGCGGCGAGGTTTCGACCAAGGACCGGCTTCTGAACGTAGTGCCGCTGGGGCTGGCGCTGATGCTGTGGATGTCGATCTTCACGGTCGCCAACCTGCTGCTGCTGGGGGTGATCGAGGAGCGCTCGAACAAGCTGATCGAAGTGCTGCTGTCGTCGGTGTCGGCCGAGGAGTTCATGGCCGGCAAGCTGCTGGGCATCGCGGGGATCGGGCTGACCATCCTGTTCGCGTGGATCGTGGTCGGGCTGATGATTCTGGCGAGCGGGTCGGGCCAGACCGCGCAGTTCGGCTATGAGGCGATCAACCTGATCCTGTCCGGTCCCTATATCCCGGCCTTCGCGTTCTATTTCGTCGTGGGATACCTGACGATCGCCTCGGTGTTCCTGGGGCTAGGGTCGGTGTGCAATTCGCAGCAGGAGGCTCAGTCGCTGCTGACGCCGCTGGTCTTCCTGCTGATGCTGCCCTTCTTCCTGATCATGCCGATGATGGAAGACCCCAACGGCCCCATCGCGACGACGGTAGGCTGGGTGCCGCTCTATACCCCGTTCGTGATGATGGTGCGGCTTTCGACCAATCCGTCATGGGGCGAGCTGCTGGCTTCGGGCGCGCTGACGCTGGGCTTCGCGGTGCTGGTGGTGTGGGCGATGTCGCGCCTGTTCCGCAACGCCATCCTGCGGACCGGCCAGCCGCCGCGCCTGCTGGAAGTGTGGCGGATGATCAGCCGCAGGGAGACGTGATTTTCCGCCTTTCGCGCAGGCGTGCTTGCTTGCCCGGGGGGCTTTCGGCTGCTACCTGAAAGCAGTCAATCCCGGGCCTTCCAGAAGGTTCCGGCCAACGAGACACGCGAGATGGGTGGGAGCGGACTGGCTGTGGACGTTATCAAGCGGGCGAAGAGCTTCGACTTTCACAGCCTGATCGACTGCGCCAAGGGCAAGCTGTTCGGCCCCGGCAATGCGCAATTGCCGATGCCGCCGATGCTGATGTTCGACCGCATCACCCATATCTCGGACGAGGGCGGCGCCCACGGCAAAGGCCAGATCGTCGCCGAGCTGGATGTGAAGCCGGATCTCTGGTTCTTCAAATGCCATTTCGAGGGCGATCCGGTGATGCCGGGCTGCCTTGGCCTCGATGCGCTGTGGCAAATGTGCGGCTTCTTCCTGGGCTGGATGGGCGCGCCGGGGCGTGGCCGGGCGATCGGCGTGGGTGAGGTCAAATTCACCGACATGGTGCTGCCCGAAGCCAAGCTCGTGACCTATATCGTCGATCTCAAGCGCGTGATCCTGCGCAAGCTGGTGGTCGGCGTGGGCGATGGCCGCGTCGAGGTGGACGGCAAGACGGCCTTCGAGGTGAAGGATCTGAAGGTCGGGCTGTTCACGACAGGCGGACCGTCGGCGCTTCCGGCCTGAGCCGGGGCGTCGGCCTGCCTCTTTGACGATCAGGGGAGGCCTGCATGACGCTGGGGCGGATCGGCGCCATCACCTTCATCCAGACGAGCGACCTCGACAGGGCGCTGGCCTATTACCGCGACACGCTGGGGCTGACCCACGTGACCTTCGACGGCTTCGCGCATGTGTTCGACCTGGACGGCGCGGTGCTGCGGTTGACCCATATTCCCGGCTGGAAGGGTGGCCCGTATCCAGCGCTCGGCTGGCGGGTCTCGGACATCGTGGCCGCGATGGCGACGTTGAAGGGCAAAGGCACGGAGTTCCTGATCTATCCCGGGATGGGGCAGGACGAGGCGGGGCTTTGGACCGCACCGGGCGGGGACGCGCGTGTGTGCTGGTTCAACGATCCCGACGGCAATCTGTTGAGCCTGACGGAGCACGGATAAGCGCCCTGTCCAGCCTTTTCACGGACGAGCGGGCGCTCTAGAAGGGCCGGGCGGATGGACCGCCTGTGAAGAGGTCGTATGAGACGCGTCGCCGTCACCGGACTTGGCATCGTTTCCTCGCTGGGCAACAACGCGCAGGAGGTCGTCGCCTCGCTGCGCGAGGCGCGTTCCGGCATCGTGAAGGCCGACGATTACGTCGCCCACGGGTTCCGCAGCCAGGTTCACGGCAGCCTGAAGATCGACCTGGACGAGGTGGTGGACCGCCGCGCCCGGCGCTTCATGGGCGACGGCGCGGCCTATGCCTGGATCGCCATGGAGCAAGCGATCCGCGACGCCGGCCTGCCGCCCGAACTCGTTTCGAACGAGCGCACCGGCCTGATCGCCGGATCGGGCGGCCCCTCGACGAAAGCGATCGTCGCCGCCGCCGACGTGACGCGCGAGCCGGGAAAAGGCCCCAAGCGCATCGGCCCGTTCGCGGTGCCCAAGGCGATGTCCTCGACCGTGTCGGCCAATCTTTCCACCTGGTTCAAGACCAAAGGCGTCAACTACTCGATCTCGTCGGCCTGCTCGACGTCGGCCAACTGCATCGGCAACGCGGCCGAGATGATCCAGTGGGGCAAGCAGGACATCATGTTCGCCGGCGGCGGCGAGGAGCTGGACTGGACGCTGTCGGTGCTGTTCGACGCGATGGGCGCGATGTCGTCGAAATATAACGACACGCCGGAGAAGGCCTCGCGCGCCTATGACAAGAACCGCGATGGTTTCGTCATTTCCGGCGGCGGCGGCATCGTGGTTCTGGAAGAGCTGGAGCACGCCAAGGCGCGCGGCGCGAAGATCTATGCCGAGCTGACAGGCTATGGCGCGACGGCGGACGGCGCGGACATGGTGGCCCCTTCAGGCGAAGGCGCGGTGCGCTGCATGAAGATGGCGCTGCAGAACGTGAAAGAGAAAGTGGACTACATCAATCCGCACGCCACCTCGACGCCGGTGGGCGACATTCCCGAGATAGAGGCGATCCGCGCCGTGTTCGGCGACGACATGCCGCCGATCAGCGCGACCAAATCGCTGTCGGGGCACAGCCAGGGCGCGGCGGGCGTGCATGAAGCCATCTATACGCTGCTGATGATGCAGTCGGGCTTCATCTGCGAGAGCGCGAACATCCAGGAGATCGACCCGGCCGTGGCGAGCGCGAATATCGTGCGCAGCCGCATCGATGGCGTGACGATCAATACCGCCATGTCGAACTCGTTCGGGTTCGGCGGCACCAACGCATCGCTGGTCTTCCAGCGCCATCAGGGCTGAGGGGACGGCGCATGGCGGTTTCGGGATTGATGGATGGCAAGCGCGGCCTGATCATGGGCGTCGCGAACGACCATTCCATCGCATGGGGCATCGCGCAGTCCTGCGCGGCGCAGGGGGCTACGCTGGCCTTCACCTATCAGGGCGACGCCTTCGGCAAGCGGGTGAAGCCGCTGGCCGCCGAGCTGGGATCGAAGCTGGTCCTGCCGGCGGACGTGGAAGACGAGCAGAGCATGGAGACGCTGTTCGGCACGATCGAACGCGAATGGGGCGGGCTGGATTTCGTCGTGCACTGCATCGCCTTCGCCGACAAGTCGGAGCTGAAGGGCCGGTACTGCGACACCAGCCGCCGGAATTTCGCGCGGGCGCTGGATATCTCGTGCTTCTCGTTCACCGACATCGCACGCCGCGCCGCGCCGCTGATGAAAAACGGCGGATCACTGGTGACGCTTTCATATATGGGCGCGGTGCGGGTGATCCCGAACTATAACGTCATGGGCGTCGCGAAAGCCGCGCTTGAGGCGAGCGTGCGCTATCTCGCCGCCGATCTGGGTCCGCAGAACATCCGCGTGAACTGCATCTCGGCAGGGCCGATGCGGACGCTGGCCGGATCGGCCATCGGGGACGCGCGGCTGATGTTCCGATGGAACAAGATGAACGCGCCGATGAAGCGCAATATCGAGCTGGAGCATGTCGGCAATGCAGGGCTGTATCTGCTGAGCGATCTGTCCGGGGGCGTCACCGGCGAGATCCATTATGTCGACAGCGGCTACAATATCGTGGGCATGCCCTCGACCGCCGATCTGAAGCTGATGGGCCTGCCCGACGAAAACGACGCCAAGGCCCGCACCGCCGAATGACCTATACGCTTTACGCCGACAAGGACTCCGGATCGTTCACGCCGGAGGCGCTGTTCGCGCTGCTGGACGTGGATGTCACGCTGAAAGGCGTGGATCTGGAGAAGTTCGAGCAGACGGAAGACGATTACAAAGCCGTCAACCCGATGGGGAAAATCCCCGCGCTGGTGCTGCCCGACGGCACGCTGGTGACGGAATCGGCGGCGGTTCTGCTGACCATCGACGAACGCCATCGCGCCGCCAATCTGCTGCCCGAGATCGGATCGCCGGAGCGCGCGTGGGCGCTGCGCTGGATCATGTTCATCTCGAACAATATCTACGAGGCGATCGGGCGCACCGATTTTCCCGGCCGCTATACCTCGAACTATTACGACAAGGCGGCGGTTGCAGCGTCGGCCAAGTCGGAAATCCGCTGGTACTGGATTTTGTTCGAGCGCGAGCTGGCGCGGCGCAACCTGAACGGGCCGTACGCTTTCGGCGAGACGATCTCGGCGCTGGACGTCTATGTCGCCAATATCGCCGGGTGGGAGAACCCCATCGAGTGGCGTGGCCCGAACGCGCCGCGCATCGAAGCGATCCGCCAGGCGGTGAAGGCGCATCCGAAGATCGCGCCGGTCTGGGCGCGACACTTCGCGGATTGAAACGGAAAAGGCGGCCGGCGCGCCGCCCTTTTTCGTATCTGAGCCGGACTTATTGCTGCGGCGCGGTGGCGCGCGTGGCGAAGGCGTCTTTCAGCAGTTCGAAGGTCACGGCTTCGAGCGTCTTGTCGGGCGAAGCCGCGCAGGCGGCCTGGACGCTGGCGTAGAAGCCCTCGATACCGCCCGCGCCAACCAGATCCCAGGTTTCGTCGATGCTGCGATTGGTGGCGGTGGCATAGCCCATCAGCCACGAGACGATCTGATCCGCAGCGGCCGGATTCGAGGCGATATCGGCCGTGATCTGCGAGCAGGCGACGCCGCCGGCGCCGAAGATGCGGGCCTGGCCGTCGGCGGTCGCCGCGGCCGCGGCAGAAGTCAGGAGGGCTGCGGCGAGTGCGAGAGTGGCGAAGCGCATGAGGAATGGTCTCTGTTAGAGGTGCTGGAACTTTCTCCAAACCCGTGATCCCACCAAGCGGCGAAGTGACGCGGACCGTGCGTCCTAGATCAAGTTCGCACGCGCGCGTTGTCCCAGGTGATAAGCGCTGGGCTTGGGCGTGCGCTTGAAGGTCTGCATGTCTACCGCGACCATCCCGAAACGCGTGCCGTAGCCGGCCGTCCATTCGAAATTGTCGAGAAGCGACCACTGGATGAAGCTGCGGACGTCGATGCCTTCGTCAAGACAGGCGCGCACCTCATCGAGCGCCGCATCCATGAAGGCGATGCGGCGGGTGTCATCGTCGGTGCCGATACCGCTTTCGGTGACGTAAACGGGAATGCCGAGCTTCGCGGCGAAGCGGATCGTGTGGCCGAGCGCCTGAGGGTAATACTCGTACCCCGAAGCGGTGAGCTCTGCCCCGTCCGGCGGCGGCAGCATGCCGTCGGGCCCTATGCGAAAGCGCGTATAAGTCTGGACGCCGATGAAATCGGTGCGTGCCGCCGCTTCGAGCCAGCCGCCATAGAGGCTTTTCTCGACATCGGCGGCGAGGTTGCCTTCGCCGACGCCTTCGATCTGCTGCATCGTCAGCGACATGCCGACCTTGAAGTCGCCCGGTCCCGCCTTCATCGCCTGAAACGCCTTTTCATGCGCGTCGAGCATGATGGGATCGATGACGTCGGGATCGGAGAAGAGAATGGATGAGAAGCGATCCGATCCGCTCGCCTTGGCGGCGGCGGCGAGCATTTCGGCCATCTTCGCGGCGCGCTTGCCGGTGCGCCATGCCTTGAACAGCAGCGCGACATTCGCCTCGTTGAACGTGGTGGCGTAAGACATGAGATCGCCGATCCGCGCGGTCGCACGCTCGGCGAAGCGCGCGAAGAGGTCTGCGCCATCCTTCTCCTCAAAGCCGCCGCGGGCCGCAAACCAGCGCGGCACAGTGAAGTGGCTGAACGTCACCATGGGCTTGAGGCCGTGCGCGTGGCAGGCCTCGAGCATGCGGACATAATGGTCGAGCGCGGCGTTGGAGAAGACGCCGGGCTCGGGTTCGATGCGCGCCCACT
Source organism: Alphaproteobacteria bacterium (assembly GCA_027492655.1). Taxonomy (GTDB): domain Bacteria; phylum Pseudomonadota; class Alphaproteobacteria; order Micropepsales; family Micropepsaceae; genus JADZAI01. The sequence goes on from JAPUEF010000123.1 coordinate 19,187, forward strand.
CGATGCCGAAGCGATGGCAGTTGAGGCCGAGCGAAGCGGCGAGCGCGACGTCTTCGCCGTAGCGATGATAGCTGTCGCATGCATCGCCTGACGGCTCGCGATAGACCGTAGGCGTCAGCCGCTCCAGCAGCCAACTGTCGGAATTGACGTTGCCGCCTTCGCTCTGATGGGCCGAAATGGCCGTACCCCAGAGGAACCCGTCCGGCGCTTTGCGTGACGTCATATGCGTTTCCTCGTTCCGGGCCGTCAGTCTTGCTGAACTCAGGGCAAAGAAAAAGGGCGGCCCAAAGGCCGCCCTTTCCCGCCCCCTAAGGAGAGAGATCAGCTTTCGGCGGGCGTTTCCGCAGCCGGGGCTTCCTCTTCCTTGATCTCAACGCCGGTCTCCTGATCGACGATCTTCATCGACAGGCGGACCTTGCCGCGATCGTCGACGCCGAGCAGCTTCACGAAGACCTTGTCGCCTTCGTTGACCACTTCGTTGACCTTGGCGACGCGCTTCTTCGACAGCTGCGAAATGTGGACGAGGCCGTCCTTCGCGCCGAAGAAGTTCACGAACGCGCCGAAGTCCATGACCTTGACGACCTTGCCTTCGTAGATCTCGCCGACTTCCGGCTCGCTCACGATGCCTTTGATCCACTTCTGCGCGGCCTTGATCGAATCCGCGTTGGGCGAAGCGATCTTGATCGTGCCGTCATCCTCGATGTCGATCTTGGCGCCGGTCTTCTCCACGATCTCGCGGATGACCTTGCCGCCCGAACCGATCACTTCGCGGATCTTGTCGG
>JAPUEF010000124.1 GCA_027492655.1 Alphaproteobacteria bacterium
CCTCCGCCGGCTGCGCCGGCAATCTCCCCCGTGGCGTACGAGGAAGGAAAGACGGCGGGCGCTGGCCGTCAGATGCGGCCGCCTTCCAGATCGTCCATGAAGGCGGCGATCAGGGCGGCATAGTCCGCGGGGCGCTCGTAGAACGGGGCGTGGCCGGTGCCGGAGATCCACTGGCCCTTGCCGCGCCAGAGATTGCGCCAGGTGAGACGGTCGAGCAGCTTGGGGTCGAGGAAGGGTTCGAGGTCGCCCTGGATGACCGCCGCCGGGTTCGGCCATTGCACGATCACGGTGCGGGCGTGGTGGCCCTCCACCGCGCTCAGCCAATGGTTCGCGAAATTGGAGCGGGCGCGGGCGTCGAAGCGGTAGCCGGCCTCGAACAGCTCGTCCGGCACGGGGAGGCTTTCGCCGTAGAGCTTGCGGCCGATATAGCCGGCGAGCACCTCGCGCGAGGGGTTCTCGGCGATGGCGACCTCGCCCAGCGCCTCCATGTTGAAGGACTCCGCCATCTCGGCCGGGCCGGGTCCGCAGGGCGGCGTGCCCGTGATGATCATGCCGCGCATCGGGACGCCCTGCCCCGCCGCCTCGATGACGATATGGCCGCCGAGCGACCAGCCCATCACCACCGGACGGTCGAGGTAGAGCGCGGCGATGGTTTCGCCCACCGCGCGGGCGAAGGCCGGAATCGTGTAGGCGGCGGCGGGATCGGCGGCGTCGGCGGACTCGCCTGCGCCGGGCAGGTCCATCGCCGCCCAGGCGCGACCGGCGAGCGCCGGTTCGGCCAGCAGCGAGCGGAACGACGCCTTGGACGCCGTGTTGCCGTGAACGAAGAGCAGCGGGATGCCCTGCCCCGGCTTCACCCAGGCCGCGATGTCGCCGGCCTGGCGCGAGATGCGGCGCAGTTCGGCGCCCGGTGGGACAGTCTCAGCGTAGCCGCTCATGCTCAGAACCTCGCGGTGAAGGTAAGACCCCAGGTGCGCGGATTACCGTAAACGATGGTCTTGAGCACAGCCACCGCGGAGCGGTCGTCGGTATAGGTCTCGTAAACCTCGTCGGTCAGGTTCTGGACCCAGACGAAGACGTCGTAGGTTTCGGTGCGCAGGCCGATGCGGGCGTCGAGCACCGAGCGCGCGTCGGTCTGGAAGCGCGCGGAGTTGGTCGCCTCGTAGAAGACGGAGGACTGGCCCGAGAAATCGAGCCGCATCGCGACCTCGCCGATGTCGAGCGGGTGAACATATTCGGCGGCGAGATGGGTCGTCCATTTCGGCGCACCGATGACGCGGTTGCCGGAGCAATCGGTGCTGCCGCCGCCAAGCGACAACGGAACGCCGCAGTTCAGATATTCATCGTACTCGGCGTCGAGATAGCCGACCGAGCCTTCCAGCGTGAGATTGGGCGTGACGCGCGCGGTGAGTTCAAGCTCAGCGCCCGAGATGACGGCCTTGCCCGCATTGTTGAGCGTGACGCCGCCGCCCAGAAGCTGCGACACCTGCATGTCGTCATAATTGGTGGTGAAGACCGCAAGATTGGCGCGCAGCTTGCGGTCGAAGAGATCGGACTTCACGCCGACTTCATAGGTGGTGGCGCTTTCCGGCCCTGCCGCGAGACCGGCTGTCGACCCCACCAGATCGACGTTGAAGGCGGCGCTTTTGAAGCCCTTGGCGGCGCGGGCATAGAGCAGCACGTTCTCGCCAGCCTTGTATGACAGCGAGAGAGTCGGCGAGAGATCGTCATCCGACGTGCTGGCCCTGTAGGCGACATCCGGCAGGCCGAGGAACTGGAAGATGCCGTCGCGGTCGTCCTGGATGAACCAGACGTCCTTGTCCTCGCTGGAATAGCGGAGGCCCAGCGAGACGGTGAACGCATCGGTGACGGCGTAGTCGAGCGAGCCGAATAGCGCATAGCTTTGCGATTTCACCTCGCCCACCGTGGTGAGGGCCGGATCGCCGGGCACGCCGAAATCAGCCCCGATGGTGAGGATGCGGTCGGTGGTGATCTTCTGGTCGAAGAAATAGGCGCCGACGATGTAGGTCAGCTTGTCGCCGATGGAGCCGGCGACGCGCAGCTCCTGCGAGAAGAAATTGGTCTCGTCGCCCCAGAGGTCGCTGGAGAGGAAATCGACCTGCTCCTGATCGTCGTCGAGCGAAGCCCGGTAGGACGAGGAGCGGTAGGCGCTGATCGAGGTGAGCGTGGCGTTGCCGAAATCGTGCTCGATGGAGAGCGAGAGGCCCCAATTGTCGCGGTTGAGATAATCCTGCCGGTTGTTGTTCACGGTGAAGGGCGTCGTCTCCATGACCGAGTTCACGCCCGCGAGGTCGGCGACCTGGAAGAAGACGGGCTCGCCGCGATCGCGCAGGCCATCGGCGGAGAAGACGATCGTGGTGGACGCGGCCGGCGTATAGACGAGCTGGAGGCGGCCGGAGAGCACGTCGAGCGTATCGAGATCCTTGCCGCCGGACTGGTGCTTGTAGAAGCCGTCGCGGGCGCCGTAACCGCCCCCCAACTTGCCCGCGAACACGCCCGGGACCA
>JAPUEF010000125.1 GCA_027492655.1 Alphaproteobacteria bacterium
CAATCAATGGGCGCATTCCGAGGCAATTGGCTGGGACGAGGGAAAGCCGGGCGATGGGGCGGACCCTCTTGAACCACATCCATGCAGAATTGGGGAGGCTCGTTGCTGCACGGCGGGCCTGCGGCAGGTCGTCCTTCCCTTGTCGGCCCCGAGCCGGCGGACTCCGCGCGTCTCTCCAATACGGGCGTGACGATCCGTGATCGGAGGCGCGGCCCGAGCCGCCGCGGTTGTGCATCATCGCTCCCTCGATAAGGTCGTGGTGCTGCCTGAAAACGGGCGGCGCTCCCCCGCTCCTTGCACCGACGGAACTCACCATGGACAGCCTCAATCCGACCCTCAACGCCTGGGCGCCGCGCGTGCTCTCGCTCCTGCGCATCGTCGCCGGCCTCGTGCTTCTGCAGCATGGCCTCGTGAAGATGTTCGGCTTTCCGGTTGCCTTTCCGATGGCGGTCGCTCCGTTCTCCATGTTCTGGTTCGCAGCGCTGATCGAAATCGTCACAGGCCTGCTGATCATCGTCGGCCTGTTCACGCGCCCGGCCGCATTTCTTCTCGCCGGAACCATGGCAGCGGCCTATTTCATCGGTCACGCCCCGCGCAACTTCTTCCCGATTGCGAATGGCGGCAATCTCGCGATCATGTACTGCTTCGTCTTCTTCTACCTGGTGTTCGCCGGCCCCGGCCCGTGGAGCGTCGACGCCCAGCGTTCGTCCAACCCGTAAGGTCGATACGGTTCACGCCAGAATCACCGGCCGCGGCGACCTTGGGTCCCGCGGCCGTTTTCGTTCTGGAATTCAGATAGTTACCTGCAGGAAACCGCCACTTTCCCGGACACGAAATCGCGCCTCCCGTTCACGACCACGTGAACGGGCACGCCCCACGACGCGGACCCACCCCTCGCAAGCGAGACCTCACGCAGCCTTGGCTGCCTTTGCGTCCTGAATGGCCTGCCAGACCAGCGCCGGCGTTGCCGGCATGTCGATCTCGCGAATGCCGTAGGCGCGCCACAGCGCGTCCACCATGGCGTTCATCACCGAGGGACAGGCGCCGATCGTGCCAGCCTCGCCGGCCCCCTTGATGCCGAGCAGGTTGGTGACGCAGGGCACGTTGCGCGTCTCGAAGTGGAAGTTCGGGATGTGGTCGGCGCGCGGCATGGCGTAGTCCATGAAGGAAGCCGTCAGCAGCTGGCCGCTCTCCTTGTCGTAGATCGTCCGCTCCAGCAGCGCCTGCCCGATGCCCTGGACGATGCCGCCATGGACCTGCCCCGCGAGCAGGACCGGATTGATGGTGACGCCGAAATCGTCGACCACCGTATAGGCGACGATCTCGGTCACGCCGGTATCCGGATCGATCTCCACCTCGCAGATATGCGTGCCGTTCGGAAAGGTCGGCTCCGGCGGGCGCCAGGTGCCGTGGCTCTTCAGCTTCTCCCCGGCGCCGGGAAGGCTCGCGATCTTCTCGTAGGAAATCGCCTTGTCGGTGCCGACGACGCGGACCGTGCCGTCGCGGATTTCGACATCGCCGATGCCGACCTCCATCTCGGCGGCCGCCATATCCTTGATGACCTCGGCCAGCGCCCGCGCGCCGACATCGACGGCGGCGCCGCCGACGGGCAGCGAGCGCGAGCCGCCCGTGCCGCCACCGGAGGGAATGGTCGCGGTATCGCCCTGGACGACGTTGATCCGCTCGATGGGGATGTCGAGATATTGCGAGGCGAGCTGGGCATAGGCGGTCTGGTGGCCCTGCCCGTTCGACTGGGTGCCGATCCGGATCGTCACCGTGCCGTCCTTCTCGAGGCTCATCCAGGCGTTCTCGGGCGAGCCGCCGCCGCAGGCCTCGATATAGGTCGCCATGCCGATGCCGCGGATCTTGCCGGCCTTCCGCGCCGTCTTGAGCCGATCCTTGAAGGTCTCCCAGCCGGCGACGTCCATGGCGCGGGTCATGTGGCCGTCGAACTCGCCGGAATCGTAGGTGCGGCCGACCGGCGTCTTCCACGGGAACTGGCCGGGCTGGATGAAGTTGCGTCGGCGCACCTCGGCCGGCGTCATGCCGGTCTCGATGGCGATGCGGTCCATGAGCCGCTCGATGAGATAGGCGGCTTCCGGCCGGCCGGCCCCGCGATAGGCGTCCACCGGCACGGTGTTGGTGTAGACGTATTTCAGGTGCACATGCATGGCCGGGAAGGCGTAGACGCCCGCCAGCATCAGCGCGCCGACATAGGGGATGATGGTCGAATATTGCGACAGATAGGCGCCCATGTCGGCGACCGTCTCGACTTTCACCGCCAGCACCTTGCCGCGCCGGTCGAGAGCGGCGGTCGCCGTCGAGACATTGTCGCGGCCCTGGCTGCAGTTGACGAAATGGTCGCCGCGCTCCTGAATCCAGGCGACCTTCTTCTTCAGCCGCTGCGCCGCGACGAGGCAGAGCGGATATTCGCGGAACATGAAGGTCTTGGTGCCGAAGCCGCCGCCGACATCCGGCGTCACCACGCGGATCTTCTCCTTCGGCA
>JAPUEF010000126.1 GCA_027492655.1 Alphaproteobacteria bacterium
GGTGGTGGCGTGGTCGGTCATGATGATATGGCCCGACTGCTCGCCGCCGAGATTCATCCCCCGCGCCTTCATCTGCTCCATCACATAGCGGTCGCCGACGCCGGCCCGCACCAGCTCCACGCCCTCCGCCGCCAGCGCGCGCTCAAGGCCCAGGTTCGACATGATCGTGGCGACAAGCCCGCCGCCCTTCAGCCGGCCTTCCGCCTTCCAGCGCCGGCCGATCAGCCCCAGGATCTGATCGCCATCGACGATGTGGCCCTTCTCGTCCACGATCACCACGCGGTCGGCATCGCCGTCCAGCGCGATGCCGATATCGGCGCGCGCCTCGCGCACCTTCTCCTGCAGGGCCTGCGGCGCGGTCGATCCCACCTCGTCGTTGATGTTGAAGCCATTGGGCGAAACGCCGATGGAGATGACTTCCGCGCCCAGCTCCCACAGCACGCTCGGCGCCACCTTGTAGGCCGCACCATTCGCGCAATCGATCACGATGCGCAGCCCGTCCAGTCGCAGATGACGCGGAAACGACCGCTTCGCGAACTCGATATAGCGCGCCTGGCTGTCGTCGATGCGCTTCGCCCGGCCGATCCGCGTCGGCTCCGCCAGCGATTCGGTGATGTCGCCGGCGATCCCCGCCTCGATCTGCCGCTCCACATCGTCGCTCAATTTGTGGCCGTCCGGCCCGAACAGCTTGATGCCGTTGTCGTAATAGGGGTTATGCGAGGCCGAGATCATCACCCCCAGATCGGCGCGCAAAGACCGCGTGAGCATCGCCACCGCCGGCGTCGGCAGCGGGCCGAACAGAAACACGTCCATGCCGACCGAGGTGAAACCCGCCGTCAGCGCGCTCTCCACCATATATCCCGACAGGCGCGTGTCCTTGCCGATCACCACGCGGTGCACGCCTTCCGAGCGCTTGAACAGGCGGCCGGCGGCCTGCCCCACTTTCAGCGCCACATCCGCCGTCATGTTGCCGCGATTGGCGGTGCCTCTGATCCCGTCCGTGCCGAAAAAGCTGCGCGTCACGTCGATCCATCCTATTCTTCATCAACGTCTGGTCACTTGGGGTCTTGCATAACATGTTCCGCACCGGAGTCGCGATTTTCGCCTTTGCCGCATTAACCCCGGCCATGGCCGACGAAGCCCCGCCGCCGCCGGCCCGCACAGAGCCCCCGATCGTCGGATTCGTCGATACCGCCAAGCCGTTCTGCTATGCCCGCGCATACGATTCGGCGCACATGAAGGCGCATCCGAAACAGAAAGTGACGGGCATCGCCCTCACCTATGTGCCGGAAAAGCAGGTCCCCGAGGTCAGCGAGCCGCAGAAAATGTGGGACCAATACGCCGATTTCCCGGCCTTCAACGCCATTCTCGCCGTGACCGTCGCGGGCAAGCCCGGCATCGCGCTCGGCGGGGCCTACTGCCGCACCGGCTCGTCGAAAATGCTGGAATGCGGCATCGAGGGCGACGGCGGCAGCTTCAACGTCCTCATTCAGGAGGACGGCCGGGTCAAACTCGTCAACGAACAGAGCTTCTCCGTCGCCTACCCCGCGAAGAACCCGGATGAGGAAGACGGCGAGATCATCACCGTCGAAGCCAAGGACGACCACGGCGCCTTCCTCATGTCCGAGGCCAAAGGCGGCCTCTGCGACGCCGACTGGTAGGCCCGTCGACTATTCGCCCGACAATGCGCTGATCACCGACAGCCCGTCGCTCAGCGCCTTCGGATCGTGGGTGCGGATCATCGCCGCCCCACGCGAGACGGCGAAGATTTCCGCCGCCAGCGTCGCCGCCCCCGCCTCCCCCGCGCTCACCCCGGCCAGTGCGCGGATGAACGACTTGCGCGACACGCTCACCAGAAGCGGCAGCTCATAGCGCGCCGTCAGCTCCGGCAGACGCCGCAGCGCCTCGATGGAGGTCTCCGGGTTCGTTCCCAGGAAGAACCCCATCCCCGGATCGAGCACGATCCGCGACGGGTCGACCCCCGCCGCCTGCAATGCGCCGACCCGCCGATCGAAGAAATCGAACATAAGCTGCATGATCGCGTCGGGCGGCACGTCCACCCGCGTCGCGATCCCCTGCGCCTGCACCGCATGCATGACGATCAGGCCGCACGCGCTGTCGGCCAGCTGCGGATACAGATCTTCATCGGGAAACCCGTGAATGTCGTTGAGCCAGGCGACGCCCTGCTTCAGCGCCCAGCGCTGCACCTCCGGCTCGAAGCTGTCGATCGAAACCGCTGCGCCTTCGGCCAGCAGGTGCGGCACAACCCGCTCAAGCCGCGCGATCTCGGTCGCCGCGCCCACCGCCGCCGCATCCGGGTTCGACGACGCCGCGCCGATATCCAACACATCCGCCCCGCCCGCCATCAGCGCCCGCCCCTGCGCCAGCGCCGCTGCGGGGTCGAGATACCGTCCCCCGTCCGAAAACGAATCCGCCGTGATGTTGAGAATGCCGAAGAGTTTGACCATGGCTTCAGATACGAAAAACCCCGATGCGTTGCACCG
>JAPUEF010000127.1 GCA_027492655.1 Alphaproteobacteria bacterium
CTCCGACGTCGAGCACGAGCGCCGTGTCGCGATATTCGACCTGCTCGAAGCGAACTCGTTCCGGCCGGTCCAGTCGCCGGGCGGGCCTTACGTGCTGCGCCTGGCGCTGGAGGACGGCCGCCTCGTCTTCGACGTGATGACCGAGGCGCGCGATCCGCATGGCCGCGTGATCCTGTCGCTGACCCCCTTCCGCAGAATCATCAAGGACTACTTCATGATCTGCGACAGCTATTACGAGGCGATCCGTTCCGCCCCGCCGGCCCAGATCGAGGCGATCGACATGGGCCGGCGCGGCCTCCACAATGAAGGCTCCGAGATTCTGCGTGAGCGGCTGAAGGACAAGATCGAACTCGATCACGACACCTCGCGCCGCCTTTTTACGCTGATCTGCGCGCTGCATGTCCGCGAGGATCCCGGCCGGACATGAAGGGACCGAACGGCGAAGACCTGCCGGACGCCGTGCTCTTCGCCTGCACCTTCAACGCCGTCAGATCGCCGATGGCGGCGGCGATCATGCGCCATCTTTACGGCGCGCATGCCTATGTCGAATCCGCCGGGGTGAAGGCGGGCGAACTCGACCCGCTGGCGGTCGAGGCGCTGGCCGAGATCGGCATCGACATTCAGGCCCACAAGCCCAAGACCTTCGCCGAGCTTGAAGACACCTCGTTCGACCTGATCGTCTCGCTCTCGCCCGAAGCGCATCACAAGGCGCTGGAGTTCACGCGCGTCATGGCGGTGGAGGCCGAATACTGGCCGACCATGGACCCCACCGCCCACGAAGGCAGCCGCGAACAACGCCTGAACGTCTATCGCGCCGTCCGCGACGAATTGCTGCGCAAGCTGAAGGCCCGCTTCATCAACGGATGAAAGATGCTAGCCTGACGACGGGCATCATCATGCTTGACGCAATACAGGGTGGCGCGGTCCGCTTCGCTGATTCGATTGGCGACATCGGTCACGCTTGGGGTCTGCCGCGCGATGCGTGTCGCGTGCATGCCGTCATCTACCTTGCTCCTGACGGCGTCGAGGGCGCGCGTGTTGCGCGGGCCTTGTCTCTCGACGAGGAGGCCATGGCGGCGGCGCTGGCCATGCTCTCGGAATTCGGTCTGATCGAAGTGCGCGCCGGCGGCTGTCTCAGGGCGCATACGGAACCTCACGAGGCGCTGTTCGCAGGCCTCCAGCACAGACGCAGCCGCGATCTGCCGCCGATGCAGGCGGCGCTCGCTGCCTGCAGGGATGATCTCGCCAGGGGCGGCGTGCCCCAGGCGGTGGCGCAGATCGACAAGATGCTGGCGCTCGTGCGCGATCTGTCGTCGCTTCACATCCAGGCCTTCCGCTTTTCCCCTGCTTTTCTTCGGGGTTCGATCGGATTTTTGGGCCGCGCCGCGCGTCTCTTCGGCGCGAGACCGCAGTGAGAGGCGCGATGAACGACGCGAGCCAGGGCGCTTTCAAGGTCAACGCCCTCACCGGGCTAGATGCCGCCGACCCGGTTCACGGCCGCGTCGTGTGGGATCCGGTGCGCTCCATCTGGAACAGCATGATGTTCGGCGGCGCACTCGTCCTTGGCCCGCTCTATTTCACATGGCCGGCCTTCGCGGCGTTCCTTGGATTGAGCGCCGTCACGCTGTGCGCCGGCCACTCAGTGGGCTTCCACCGCAAGCTCATCCACCGCAGTTTCGACTGCCCGAAATGGCTGGAACGTGTGCTCGTCTATATCGGTACGCTCGTTGGTATGGGCGGCCCGCTCTGGACCATCCGCCTGCACGACAGCCGCGATTGGGCGCAGCGCCAGCCCGATTGCCACGCCTTCCTGCGCCATGAACGCGGCTTTCTGGTGGACGGCGTCCTCTACCTTCACGGACGGCTGGAACTCGACCGGCCACCGGGGTTCGATCCAGGGCCGGGCATTGGCGACGATCCTTTCTATCGCGTCCTCGACCGCACCTGGATGCTGCACCAGCTGCCGCTGGCTGCTTTGCTCTATTGGGCGGGCGGCTGGCCCTTCGTCGTGTGGGGCGTGTTCGTCCGTGTCGCGGCCTGCACGACGATGCACTGGGCGATCTCCTATTTCGCACACACGCGCGGACCCAGCGACTGGGCGGTCGATGGCGCGGTGATCCAAGCGCATAATGTTCCCCTGCTGGCGATCCCGACGATGGGCGAAAGCTGGCACGCCACTCATCACGCTTTCCCGGCATCTGCCCGCCCCGGGCTTTACTCCGGCCAGATCGATCTTGGCTGGTGGTTTATCGTGATGCTGCGCGCCGTCGGTCTTGTGTGGAATGTCCGCGTGCCGGCCGATCTTCCCGCCCGGCGTGGCATCATCCCCCTGACACCGCGCGCGCTCAGCATCGTCTCCGACGATCAGCGCCGCCTTCACGACGCCGTATGACCAGCGCGGCCGAAGCCCTCAGCCGCTGGCGCGCCGCCCGGAACCTGCCGCACCTGGCCTCCGCCGCTCCGCGCTGGCGGCCGTTGGCGGGATGGGGATTGTCGCTGCCCAATTTCCGCTGGCGCGCAGACGCGCTCGACCGGCATGACCTTCACCACATGCTGACGGACATTCCGTGCACGCTGAAGGGCGAGTGCCGCGTCGCCGCATGGGAGTTCGGCGCCGGCGCATATCCCGTCTTTGCCGCCCGGGCCTTCTGCGTGCCGTTGGTGTTGCTCGGCTTCGTGCGCGCGCCGCGCATCATATGGGCCAGTTTCCGCAGGGGACGCAGCCAACGCAGCCTCTACAGCCTGACCCTTGGGCCGGAAACGAGCCTTTCCGATCTCGAAGCTCACATACGTATGAGACCGCGCAGAACCGCCCTTTTCGCCGACGTCATGCGGTTCGCCGGATGGCTTGCCTTCGCGGCGAGCTTGACGCTCGCGCCGCCCGCCGCGCTCCTGTTCTTCGTGCTTTAGGTGTCATGTCCGCTGCGTCTATGTCGTCTCCCATGAACGATCCCGACTGGCTCACCTGGACGCGCGAGATGCAGGCGATCGCCCAGACTGGCCTCGCCTTCACCCGCGATCCGTATGACCGTGAGCGCTACGAGATGCTGCGCGCCCTCGCGAGCCGCATCATGGCGGCGCACACGGCGGCGGACGCCGTGCGCATCGAGGCGCTGTTCGCGGGCGAGCAAGGCTATGCGACGCCCAAACTGGATGTGCGCGCTGCGGTCTTCAACGATGCCGGCGAAATCCTGCTGGTGCGGGAAGCCGCCGACGAGGGGCGCTGGACCCTGCCCGGCGGCTGGGCCGACGTGAACCTGACCCCGGCCGAGAACTGCGCCAAGGAGGTGCGCGAGGAGAGCGGTTACACGGTGCGGGTGGAGCGCCTCGTCGCCCTGTGGGACCGAACCCGTCAGGGCCACGGCCCGCTGGTCTTCTCGGTCGCCAAGGCGGTGTTTCTGTGTTCCGTCACCGGCGGGGCGGCGGCGACCAGTCTTGAAACCACCGGCGTCGGCTGGTTCGCGCACCACGCGGTTCCCGACGACGTTTCGGTCGGCCGCACGCTGAAATCCCAGATCCTGCGGCTTTTCGACCACCGCGCCGATGCGGCCTTGCCGCCCGAGTTCGACTGAGCGGCGCTCGCCCGAAAGCCTTGATTTGGGTCTCGATTCCTGTCATTCCGCGCCCCTTCGCGGCAGGGCCGCGGCAAGTCCCGGTGAGGAATGGCAAAAGAAGAACTGCTCGAGTTTCCCGGCACGGTGCTGGAACTGCTGCCGAACGCGACTTTTCGCGTGAAGCTGGAGAACGATCACATCCTGATCGCCCACACGGCGGGCAAGATGCGCAAGAACCGCATCCGCGTGCTGGCCGGCGACAAGGTGCTCGTCGCCATGACGCCCTACGATCTCACCAAGGGCCGCATCATCTTCCGTTTCAAGTGAGCGCGGCGAAGCTGCGCCTCATCCTCGCGAGCGCGAGCCCACGCCGCCTCGCTTTGCTCGGCTCTGTCGGGATCGTCCCCGACGCCATCCTTCCCGCAGACATCGATGAAACGCCCCGGCGGGACGAATTGCCGCGCCCGTATGCTGCGCGCGTCGCTCTGGAGAAAGCCGATCGCGTCGCCGGCGGCGCCGGGCCGGACGATCTGGTTCTTTCCGCCGACACCGTCGTCGCCTGCGGTCGCCGCATTCTGCCCAAGGCCGACAACGCGACCGAGGTGAAAGCCTGTCTCGGCCTGCTCTCCGGCCGCCGCCATCTGGTCCACACCGCCATCGTCGCGAGGCTGGGGCAGGAAAAGCCGCGCCTGCGCGTCGTCACCACGCGCGTCGGCTTCAAACGGCTGACCAAAGACGAGATCGAAGATTACGCCGCCTCCGGCGAAGGCATCGGCAAAGCCGGCGGTTACGCCATTCAGGGGCGCGCCGCCGCTTTCATTCCGGCCATCAACGGCTCCTACGGCGCGATCGTCGGCCTGCCGCTCACCGAAACCCTTGCGCTCATTACGGGTTTGGGTTTCCGCGTCACACGTGTAGGCTGTGACGTAAGGGAAGTACCTAAGAATTGAGTCTGGCCTGAATGGCGCATGAGGTTCTGATCAATGTCGGCGCGGGCGAAACCCGCGTCGCGGTCGTCGGTGACGGCCGTCTGGAAGAAATCCACATCGAACGCACGGCCGGTTTGCCGGAAGGCGAAGGTGGCGGTCGCGCCGGGCACAGCGTGCTCAGCAACATCGTGCTGGGCCGGGTGCAGCGCGTGCTGCCCGCGATGCAGGCGGCTTTCGTGGATATCGGGCTGGAGCGCGCCGGGTTTCTCGGCGCGAAGGAAGCGCGCTGCCTGGCTGACCTGCCGGGCTTCGATGCCGGACTGCCGCCCATCACCGATTGCGTCCGCGAGGGTGAGGCGATCCTTTGTCAGGTCATCAAGGATCCGATCGGCGATAAAGGTGCGCGCCTCTCCGCCAACGTCACCATTCCAGGTCGCCTGCTGATCCTGGTGCCGAACCAGCGCGGCGTCGCGCTGTCGCGCCGGATCGATGACGAGGCCGAGCGCGAGCGGCTCAACCGTATCGTCTCGGGCTTCGACGGGCTTGAGAACACCGTCGCCAACGCCGGCTACATCGTCCGCACCGTCGCGGTGGGTGCGGGCGAGGCCGAGCTGCGCGAGGATGCCGAACGCCTCGCCACGGCCTGGGCCGAGCTTGAAGGCAAGCGCCGCACCGCGCGCGTGCCGTCCACGCTCTTCTGCGACCTCGATCCGGTGCAGCGGGCGCTGCGCGATTGCGTCGATCTGGAGACCGACACCGTTGTCATCGACGATGCCGCTGCGCTGGAGGACGCGCGCGCCTATTGCGCCGAGGCGATGCCCGAAGTTCTGCCGAAGCTGCGTCTGCATGAAGGCTCCGATCTGTTCGAGGCGAAAGGTGTTGAGGCCGAGCTGGAGGCCTTGCTTCAACCGCGCGTCGCGCTGTCCAGCGGCGGCTGGATCACCATCGAAGGCACCGAAGCTCTGGTCGCCATCGACGTGAATTCGGGCAGCTTCACGGCCTCATCGGGGCTTGAGGAAACCAGCTTCCGCATCAACCAGGATGCCGCCGCCGAAATTGGACGCCAGCTGCGCCTGCGCGCCATCGGCGGTCTGGTGGTGATCGACTTCATCCATCTGTCGGACGCCGAGAATGTCGCACGCGTGCTGCAGACGCTGGCGCTCAGCCTCGGCCGCGACCGCACCCCGACGCAGATTTCGGCCATGTCGGAATTCGGCCTTGTCGAGCTGACGCGCAAGCGCGTGCGCGATCCGATCTCGAAATTCCTGACCGAACCTGTACGCGGCCTGCTCTCGGGCGGCCGCATGAAAACGGTCGCCACCGTCGCCAACGAATTCATGCGACGGATCGAGGCCGAAGCGCGCGTCAATCCCGGCCGCACCATGAACTGCACCGCTCATCCCGATGTCGCAGCCTGGATCAGCAACGAGCCGGTGGTGCTGAAGCGGTTGCGCGAACGCATCGGCTCGCGCTTCCGCATCAACGCGCGCGAGGGCTGGCCGCGCACCCGTTTCGACGTCGCGGTCGAAGCGCCGCGTCCGGTCTCGGTTCCCGTCGCGCCATGAACGACGCGCCGTCCTGCGCCATCTGCGGCAAGCCGCAGGCGGCGAAGTTCAAACCCTTCTGCTCGTCGCGCTGCGCCGACATCGACCTCAACCGCTGGCTGAAGGGCGGCTATGTCATTCCCGGCCGCTCGGCCGATAAGGACGGCGAGAGGGGCGAGGAATAAGGCCTGCGGCCTATGCCTTGGGGATGATCTTCAGCCGGGCGGGCTTGCCCTTGCAGTACAGATGCTCGGAAAACCCATCAGGCCGGCACAAATCCGCGCCTGCGCCGGTAGGTTCCGGCGCTCCGGCATCGCCGGGTCGGGAGCGTCCGGCGGCGGGAGGGGGCGGCACGGCCCTGAAACGCTGGACAGGCCCTTTGGGGCCTCTTATAAGCCCGCCCTCCAACGTCGCGTCTTCGGGCGCAACCGGGCGCCTGGGTAGCTCAGTTGGTAGAGCAACGGATTGAAAATCCTTGTGTCGGCGGTTCGATTCCGTCCCCAGGCACCACTTCATCCCGACACATTTTCAGGCTCAGATGCGGTCATTCGGATCGTGAGGGTGAGTTCATGCGCGCGTACTGGTTGATGGCCCTGACCCTCGCCCTCCCGGCAAGCGCCGCAGCGGCTGAGCCGCCGCCCGCCTTCAGCGGCAAGTTCACCGTGCATTACAACCCGATCTATTGCGTCCGCGCCCCGTGTCCGCCGGGCGACTACGTCTTCAGCGCCGAAGGTCGGCCCCTCGGCTCCGCCGGAACCATCGCGATCGATCCGCAAACCGCTGCGGATGTCGCCAGGGTCATCGCGACCGCGCGTTTCTCTGAAGACGTCGCCATAGAGGGCGAGCTCCGGCTCGACCCCCAATCCGGCGCCGCGCATATCCACGCTGTCCGCGCCCTGCCGGGCCTCTGGAAGGCCGATCTGCCGCCGCCGGAGACCGAGGCCCGGGGCGAAACGCCCGCCACCCTCACGGTCGTCAACAAGACCGGCGATGTGGTCCGCGGCATCTATGCAGCTCCCGCCAGCGCCGACCACTGGGGCGCGGACAGGCTCGACGACAACCTCGCGATCGGCCGGCGCATCGCCATCGCCTTGCCGACCAGCGATTGTCTCTACGACGTCCGCATTCTGCTTGGCGTGCGCCCGGCCGAGGAAATCCGCCGAATCGATATCTGCAAAAGCGCCACGCTGATCGCCGACAAGTCCGGTCTCATCGTCGATCGCCGTCGCTAATTCCGAGGTGCACTCGGATACGCGCCAGAGTTGAGCGCGACAACGTGCCTCACGCCGGCCCGTTCGCGCCACGTTCCGCGCATTGCCGTAGGCGGAAAGCGCGGATTTCAGCCTTTCCAGGTGGTTAATTCGGCGCGCCGACGCGCCCTAACCTACTGAAAATGGCGGATTTTTGACACTGTGGGAAATTAACGAAACCGACTCAATTCGCTTTAATTCGATTAGCACTCTGTTAAGAGTCCCGCCGCCTCGGACCACAGGAAACCAAACTCCGAGGCACTTGGGGAGTTGAATGTCTGCACAGGATGTTCGCGACGCGCGAGCCGGTCGTTCGGCTGGCCGGTCTCTTTGCGCCTTCGCGGCCGCCGCTATGGTGGCGGTCATCGGCGCGGGAGCCGCTTCAGCCGAGCCCGATACGATTACGCTGCGTCTGCGCGGCAACATTCCGGTCGCCTGCAATTTCGGCGGCGGCGGGTCGGGCGTGGCGAATTTCGGAAACGATCTGCGCTCCGGCGAAAGCCGCTCCATCGGCCTCACGGTCAACTGCAACGTCCCCTACGAAATCGTCACGCGTTCCAAAAACGGCGCGCTCGTGACCGGCGCCCGCCAGACCGGGCCGGGGATCATCAACGAAATCCCCTACGACCTCAGCTTCTCGATCCCGACCACCGACGGCGCCGCCACGATGGATCGTTGCAGCAGCATCGAGCTGCGCGACGGCGATCGTCGCTCCTGCACGCGCGTGAGTTCGGGCGAGGGCGTTTCGCTCGATCAGAAGGCCGACGTGCAGATCACGCTGGCCAGCCAGCCCGGCGACGTCCCGCTCGCGGGCATCTACGTCGACACCATCGTCATGCAGATCAGGCCGCAAGTCTGATCTGACGCAACACCGGAGAGGCCGCTCCGGCTCAAACCATAACGGCCGCGAAAACTTGTGTGTGTGCCAAGGGGCTCTCCGCCCCGGACTGAGTAGTGCACTGCTCATCAAAACAAGGGCCCGAGAGGGCCTGTCATCAGGATAGGACAGACAAATGAAGCGTATTCTTCTCGCCGGCGTCGCCGCCGCTATGATGGCGTCCACGGCCTCGGCCGGCGTCGTGAACATTCCCTGGTCGCAGGGCACGTTCAACATCAACGTCAACGGCGTGCAGCCGCTGGTTTGCCGCATCGACTACGGTTCGGTGAGCGGCAACGCCACGCTGAACTTCACGGCCGCCAACCTCTGGTCGATCAGCTGGGCGAACCTCGACACCAACGCCGACGCGCAGCTCGACGCGGGCCGCACGGCTTCGCTGGCGCTGAACAAGTTCATCTGCAACACCAACTTCACCGTCGCCGTGGCGTCGCTGAACGGCGGCCTCAAGAACCTGACCACCAGCGCGGTGGCCAACGCCGACTTCACCGACATGATCGACTACAACGTCTCGATCCCGAACCTCGGCACGCGTCTGGCGTCGACCATGACGGGCGCGGCGGAAGCGTCGGTGCCGGTCGTCATCAACGGCGGCTCGTTCCAGGTCGACCTCATCAACCCGGGCAAGTACCTGATCGCCGGCGTCTACTCGGACGTCGTGACCATCACGATCGACCCGTCGGTCTAAGGTCTGATGCCGGCGGGGCCTGTTCCCGCCGGCTGGGTTGGCGGCGCGCAAGCGCCGCCGATCTGCTTGCGCCAGGCGGCGCGCCACAGCCGCTGGTTGGTGAGTTCTTAATCGTTTGGTGAAAATTTCGGCTGGCCTGTGAGTCCAGTTTTCTGCCGGCCGAGCAGAGTTTCGTCTTGGGGACCGCGTCAGTCATGCCGGAAAATCCTACGGTTTTCATCCGTGCGGCGAAGGCCGTATCCGCTGCGGCGATCGCCGCGTGCCTGTTCGCTGCGCCGGCGTTCGCCGTTGGCGTGACCCCGCTGGTCGTCGAGGCGAACGAGGCCAATAGCGGCACGGACAATCGCTTCACCGTGGAAAATGCCGATCCGGTCGATGTGCCGGTCGAAATCGTCGTTTCGCGTATTAAGGTCGGCCTCAATGGCGAGATCACCGAAATTCCCGGCGGCGCGGACGATATCGTCGTGCTGCCGCCGCAGGCCTTGATCAAGTCGGGCCAGAGCCAGGCGTTCCGCGTGCAATATGTCGGGCCGGCGCTGACCGAGAGCAATTCGTATTTCGTGTCGGTCAATCAGGTGCCTGTCGATACCGGAGCGACCGGCGTCCAGGTGGTCTATAATTTCCGCGTTCTCGTGAACGTCGCGCCGCTGCAGGGCGAACCTGCACTCTCATTCATCAACTCCGAGGTCGTGAATGTGGGCGGCAAGTCGCGCGCCGCGCTGACGGTTCGCAATGCCGGCGCGCGCCACGCTTTGATGTCGATGATGACCTCGCTGCGGATCAAGCAGGTCGATGCCTCGGGCAAGGTCGTGTTCGACGAGACTCTGACCGGCGGACGTCTGAATGACGTCTTCGGCGTCGGTCTGGTTCAGCCGAAATCGGACCGCCGTTTCGTTCTTCCCATCGACCTGCCGCAGGCCGGCGGCCGCATCGAGCTTGAGGTGGGGAATGAGGGCTGAGCCGCTGCGCCTCATCTTCAGGCCGCGTCTGACGCCGGGCCTGCGCCGCAGCGCGAGCCTGATCGCGCTGACGGCCGCATTGGTGGTTCCTGCGCTGGCGCAGGATGGCGCCGCGTCTCCCAATCTGACGCCGACCGCCGCCGAAAACTTCGCGCCGACGCGGATCAACCCGACCGGCCGCGATCTCAACATGGACGTTCAGGTCCGTGACGCCGATTTTACGCTCGGCTCCGTTCCCGTTCGCATCTCGGCGACCGATCAGGTTTTCGTGTCGGTCGCCCGTCTCGCCGAAATCGTCGGGCCGCTGGTCTCGAGCGCCGTCATCGACGCCGTCCGCGCCGCTGCGGATAGCGACGGCTGGGCGACGGTCGAAGCGATCAGTGCTGCGGGGTTGCCGGTCGTCTATGATCCCGGTGCAATCGAGCTGAGGCTCGAACTGCGCAGCGACGAGCGTTCGTCCAACGTGATCCAGCTGTCGCAGCGCGACCTGTCGCGCGTAGGCCCTGTTGAAACGCCGCGCGATTTCGCGCTGTATCTGAACTATGCGGTTTCGCTCGATTACGTGCACCGCGGAAGTAACGAAGGGCTGAATTCGCCCATCGCCGATTTCTTCGTCGGCGCCAATCTCTACGGCCTCGTGATCGAAAACGAGCTGGCCTATGACGAAGACAACGCCAATGCGTTCGATCGTCAGGCTTCGCGCATCGTGTGGGACTGGGAATCGGAAGCCATCCGCTTCACCTTGGGCGACATCCGTGTCCCCAGCCGCCAGTTCCTGATCTCCGACGACATTCTGGGCATCTCGGTGCAGCGCCTTTACAGCGCCATCCAGCCCCAACGCATCATCCGTCCGCTCGGATCGACCAGTTTCGCGCTGGACCGCACATCGACGGTGGACGTCATCATCAACGGCGCGACGGTGCGCTCGCTGCGGCTCCAGCCGGGCAAGTACGATCTGGCGGATTTCCCGCTGACCGTCGGCGGCAACGACGTGCAGGTCGTCGTGCAGGACGAAGCCGGTCGTCGTGAGGTCGCGGACTTCTCGAGCTATCTCGACCAGCAATTGCTCGCGCCGGGATTGTTCGAATTTTCGCTCAACTACGGCGTCGCCTCGGACCTTCTCCTCGGCGAGCGGGTCTATGACGAAGATCGCTGGATGTTCGTCGGCTTCGCCCGCATCGGCGTGTTCGACTTCCTGACCGCCGGGGTGTCCGGTCAGGCCGACCCCAGCGGCCGCATCTATGGCGGCGAACTTCTTCTCGCCACGCCGCTCGGCATGCTCGGCCTCGACGCTTCGTTCAGCGATATCGACGCCGTCGGCACCGGATGGGCCGGACGGGCCGCCTTCGAGCGCAGCCTGTCGTCCAGCCAGCCCGGCGACGTGCGCGTGCGTTTCTCGACCGAATACTGGTCCAAGGGCTATGCCGACCTTCAGGACGTCATCGCCACCCAGACCATGGAGCTGCGCTACGCCACATCGCTGGGCGTGCGCGTGTCCGATGACGTTTCCCTGTCGTTCGGCGGCGCTTACAGCCAGTACTACACGTCCGATGACACATGGTCCGGCACGTTGTCCGCGAACTGGGTGATTAACGATGCGATGAACCTGCAGTTCGGCGTCACGGCAGAAGACCGGAACGGCGATGTCGAATACGGCGTCGGAATCCGTTTCTCCGCGCGGCTCGGGCCGCAGCAGTTCGCGGACACCTCCTACGATTCGCGCCGCGAGCGTTTCGATGCGTCCTATACGCGGTCGGCCAGCGCCTATACCGATGACTGGGGCGCCGATATCCGCGCCAGCTACACGCCGGACGACGCCACTCTGAACGGCTCGCTGTCGTATTTCAGCACGCGCGGCGATTTCGCCCTGATACACAACACGTTCTACGATGTGTCCGGCTCGAATGTCGTCGATTCCCGCACGTCGCTGCGTGCGCAGGGGTCGGTTTCCTACACCGGCGGCCGCGCTGCGCTCGGCCCGACGATCTACGACTCCTTCGCTATCGTGGATACGCATGAGAGCCTCGGCGACGCCGACGTGCTGATCGACGCCAGCCGCGGTCAGTATATCGCCCGCTCCGACGAGCTCGGCCCGGCGGTCGTCACGCTCGGCTCGTATACCGAGCGCGATGTCGCCTATCAGGTGCCTGATGCGCCGCCGGGATACGACCTCGGCGAAGGGAGCTTCCGCGTGAAGCCGCCCTATCGTTCGGGCTACAAGTTCCAGGTCGGTTCGGACTTCTCCGTCACCGCGATCGGCACGCTGGTCGGTCCCGACGGAAAGCCCGTCGCGTTGCTGCCTGGCACCGCCACCTATCTCGACGGCGATGGGGAAACGCCCCATCAGGTAACGCTGTTCACCAATCGCGCGGGCCGTTTCGTCGCGGCTGGCCTGAAGCCCGGCCGCTGGAAAGTCGAAATGGGCGAGGGCGATAAGATCAAGAAGACGGCGGTGATCGTCGTGCCGGAAGGCACAAAGGGGATCCTGCGTCTCGAGCCTCAGGAGGCACGCTAATGACATTGCTGCGCGTTCTCGTCGCATCGCTGGCGCTCGCCGCCGGCGCAGCTTCGGCCGAAGCCTGCGTCACCGTCAGCGCCCGGCCCGCCGGCGTGCTGGAATACGATCCGACCGCCGCATGGCCGTTGCGCGACCGTCTGCTGGTCACGCTGCGCGCCACCGAAGGCTGCGGCCAGACCGCGGATGAGGGCATCGGACGCATCGATCTGGGCTTCACCCAGCGCATCGCCAACCCGATCAGATTCGAGATCGTCGAGCATGGTCTCAATGTGCTGTCGGCCGATGACGTGTTCGACCGTTCGACCTCGTACGACTTCACCGGCCAGAAGACGGCGACGATCGAATTCGATCTGATCGTTCCGCGCGGCCAGAAGCTGGAAGGCGATGCGCTGGACGTCGATCTCGTCTATCGCGCCGCCAATACCGGCTGCGAGAACGAAGCCTGCCGCATGATGCCGCGCGAGGAACGCGTGGCGGTTCCGCTGGCGATCAAGCTCAAGAGCATCGCGCGCATCGCGTTCTCCGGCGGCCGCCGCAACGGCGGCATCGATTTCGGCGCGCTGCAGACCAATCAGGCGCGCCAGATCGCCGTCGAGGTAACGGCCACGACGCCCTTCAAGGTGGCGTTCGATTCAGAAAATGACGGGGTGCTGCTGCTCGACGGCGGTTCGCGTGAGCGTGCCGAAGAACCCTTGCCTTACGATCTGCGGCTAACAGGCCGCTCGGTCAGCGACGGAAATCCGTATCTGGACTCCTCGGGCGGCGGCACCGGCGGCCAGGCGCTGAACATGATGCTCGACGTCAAGATCACCGACGCCGACGCCAAGCGGGCCGGCGAGTATCGCGACGTCGTGACCATCACGATCGAGCCGTCTCTCGACGGCGGCCCGACCAGCTGAAACCGGCCGGGCAGGGGATCGAAGCTCAGATGTGGGCTTCGATCCTGAGAGCGATCGCAGCCGGACCGGTCAGGCTGCGGGCCAGCGTCATCGACATCGGACGCTGGCGGACATTCGCGGCTTCATACCGCGTCACCACTTCAGAACCCGTTTCGCCGAACTGAACCGCGTCGCCGCCCAGGCGAAGCTGTGCGCCGCCCAGCATCGTCGGGTCGTAGTTGACCGAAATGCGATAGCCGCTCCCGGCGTTGCAGAATTCCTGCACCATGCCGAACTCGATCTGGGTGCCCTGGCTCGGCATGACCGTGGCCGATGCGAAGTCCAGCTTGCAGACGACGCCGACGCGCCCCTGCAGCTCGATCCGCAGACCGACCTTCTCGGCGTTCGCCGTACCGGCGCCGATCAGGCTCATCATGCTGGCCGCCACGACGGCCGCAGAAACTTTCTTGAAATCCACCATTGCGAATGCCCCTCGCAAACCTTTCTGGTTTGAAGGGAAGCTACACGCGCCGGTTTAAGGCGAGGTTTGGGAACACGCCTAACGTGGACTTAAACAAACCTTACCAAATGCAAAAAATATAGCTCGCATCCGAGGAATCGCCGGCGCAATTCCGGGCTATTTCTTCACGCGCAGCGCCAAGTCTGCGACGTTCGACCCTTCGGGGCCGTAAAGCCGCTCCATCGCGGCGCAGATATCTTCGCGCGTTCGGCTCCTGATGCGTTCGGCATGGAACAGCACCCGGCTCTCGATATACGCGTAGGTCGCCTCGTCGGTGAGGCGAAAGCCATCGGCGAGCGAGATCGCCGCCGTCAACTTTTCGTTCAGCACCCAGTCGTCGCATTTCTCTGCGCCTGCGACGACCTGCGAGATGTTTTCGATGGCGTTCTTCTGGCGCTCATCCGGCGTGAAGGCGGCCGCCGCGCCGGTCAAGGCGATCGCTGCGGCCAGTCGTCGAAGCACGACGCTCATCGAAGCCTCCTTGTGCGAAGCCGCGATCATGGCGCGGGCCGGCGCTCGCGCCAACGCGGAACTTCGCCGGACTACCAGACGCCGGTGTTCGGCATCGAGGCCCAGGGTTCGGACGGCGGCAGCGCGCGCCCCTTCTGCAGCAGTTCTATCGAGATGTTGTCGGGCGAGCGCACGAAGGCCATGTATCCGTCGCGCGGCGGGCGGTTGATCGTCACGCCGCCGTCGGCCAGGCGCTGGCAGGCCGCGTAGATGTCGTCCACCTCGAACGCCAGATGCCCGAAATTGCGCCCGCCGCCATAGGGCTCGGGATCCCAGTTATGGGTCAGCTCGATCTCGGCCTCCGGCGTTTCCGGAGCCGACAGGAAGATCAACGTGAAACGCCCGCCTTCATTGTCGTGCCGTCGCCGTTCCACCAGGCCCAGCTTCGTCACGAAGAAATCCAGTGACGCCTCGACATCGGTGATGCGGATCATGGTGTGCAGGTACTTCATGGAATGCCCCTACGCGTTGGCGTCCTCGAACGCCGAATAAACCAGCGTCCGCAACTCGCGCCGCACCGGATAGGTGCTGGAGGGCAGAAGCTGGGTCAGGAAGATGCAGATCAGCTCTTCCTTCGGATCGATCCAGAAATAGGTCGAGGCCGCGCCGCCCCAGGCATAATCGCCATTGCTGCCGGGAAGCATGGTCGCCGGAACGTCGGTCGTCACGGAGAAACCCAGACCGAAGCCGACGCCGGCATATTCGACCTCCGAGAACATCGAGGTCGAAAGATCGGACAGCGTCTTGGCCCCCGGCAGATGGTTCGCGGTCATCAGCTGGATGGTCTTGGGGCTCAGGAACCGCGTGCCGTTCGCGCTCCCGCCGTTCAGCAACATGGCGGTGAAGGCGAGATAGTCCTTCGCGGTCGAAACAAGGCCCCCGCCGCCGGAGATCAGCGAAGGCGGCGCCAGATAGCTGCTGGTCTCCGGGTCGTCATACAGCGCCATGCCGCCTTTGGTCGGCTGGTAGTTGGCGGCGAGGCGGGCGTGCTTTTCCGGCGGCACATGGAAATCGGTGTCGCTCATGCCCAGCGGTTTGAACAAACGTTCTTTCAGGAAGGTCTCGAACGGCATGCCCGACAGCTTGCCGACGATATAGCCCAGAATATCGGTCGAGACGGAGTAGTTGAAGGCGTCGCCCGGCGAGAACTCCAGCGGCACATTGGCCAGCGCGTCCACCATGCCGTCCAGCGTGCCGGCCTTCTCGATCTCGCCGATCTTCAGCTTGCGATAGGCGGCATCGACATTGGTGCGCTGCTGAAAGCCGTAGGTGAGGCCCGACGTGTGACGCAGCAGGTCGATCATCATCATGGGGCGCTTGGTGCGCACCGTGCGGAAGGTCTCCATGAACCCGCCGGCATAGACCTCCAGATCCTTCCATGCCGGGATCACCCGGTGCACCGGCGTGTCCAGCGCCACTTTGCCTTCCTCGACCAGCATCATAAAGGCGACCGAGGTGATCGGCTTGGTCATCGAATAGATGCGGAAGATCGTGTCGTCCTTCAGCGCCTTCTGGCGGGCGATGTCGGCCTGACCGATTACCCCGAAATGCGCCAGCTTTCCGCGCCGCTGCACCAGCGTGATCGCGCCGGGCAGGCGGCCCGGTCCGATATAGCGCTCCTGCAGGAAGCGATCGATATGGGCGAGGCGGTCAGCGTTCAGGCCATGGCCGGACATGGGGCGATTCCTTAATTTCGGTCTTGTGCGATCGGGCTATAGCACAGGCGGGCGAGGGCGCTGTCCAGCAAAGCCGCGCCTTTCGTGGTTAACGAATTGTTGTGGGTAACACGTCATCAGTTAGGGAATCACTGGACGAAGCGGGAAGCCGGGTGCGAGTTTGCGGCCGACTCCCTGCCCTTGCTCCAGTCCACAAAACGAAGTCCGACCGACCATGTCGCTGAAGTCCGTTTTCGCCGCCTGCACCCTGCTGACATTGGCCGGATGCGGCGCGCTGCCCTCGTCAGGCCCGTCGGTTTCCGATGTACGCAGCGGCGCCGAAGACAACGACGCTTCGAACTATCTTCTCGTCGATGTCGATCTGCGCGCCCTCGACCAGCTTTCGACCCTGCGCCCGACTGGCATGTATGACAGCTTCGGCGACAGCGGCGCCTATGCCGGCGCGCCCAGCCTTACCATCGGCGTCGGCGACGCGGTCGCGGTCTCCATCTGGGAAGTCGGCGGCGCGGGCCTCTTCGGCGGCCCGGCCTCGGCGCTGCGCGGGACGGCCGCCGATATCGGCGCAACCGACGTCGGCTCGTCCACCGCCACCGTGCCCTCGCAGATCGTTTCGGCCGATGGCGCCATCACCGTGCCGTTCGCCGGCCGCGTCCATGTCGCGGGCAAAACCCCGGCTGAGGCCGAAGCCGCCATTCGCGCGCGCCTGGAAGGCAAGGCGATGGAGCCGCAGGTTCTCGTCACCGTGCTCTCTTCGATCAGCGGCTCGGTTTCGGTGATGGGCGAAGTCACCGGCGGCGCGCGCATTCCGCTTTCGGTGCGCGGCGACCGTCTGCTCGACATCGTCGCCTCGGCCGGCGGCATCAAGACCGCTGTGCACGAAACCACGATCCAGCTGACCCGCGACAACCGGACCGCCTCGGCCCCGCTTCAGGCACTGCTCGACGATCCGCGCGAGAACGTCTATGCGCGCCCGGGCGACGTCATCACGGTCAGCCGCGAAACCCGCACCTTCACCGTGCTGGGCGCGACCGGCCAAAACGCCGAACTGCCGTTCACCTCGGCGGTGATGACGCTGGCGCAGGCGATGGGCCGCAGCGGCGGCCTGCTCGACAACCGCTCCGACGCCGAAGGCATCTTCATCTTCCGCTTCGAACAGCCCAACATCGCGCGCGGTCTCGATCCGCGCTCGCCGCTGGCCGAACGTGGAACGCCGGTGCCGGTCGTCTATCGCCTCGATCTGAAAGACCCGCGCGGCTATTTCTACGCCCAGCGTTTCGCGCTGCGCAGCGGCGACGTGATCTATGTCTCGAACGCGCCGTTCACCGAGCTCCAGAAAGTGTTCAGCCTGTTCGGCACGCTGACCTCGCCGATCCTCACCGGAGCCGGCGCCTACAACGCGGTCAAGAATTAGACCGACCCCGCCAGCGCCGTCAGCGCCGACACATAGGTCGGCCAGTCGGTGCGGGTGAACGGCGCAGCGCGCGGCGGCGGGTTCAGCACCGCCGCCGCCCAGGCATCGGCGTCACGCGGGCCGATCAGACGCGCCGCGCCGCCCCATAAATTCCGATAGACCGGCGTATCGGCGGCGATCACCGGCGTGCCGGCGCTCAGCGCTTCACCCACCGGAAGGCCGTAGCCTTCATCGAGGCTGGGCGACAGAACCGCCGCCGCGCCTTTCACCAGCCGCGCGAGCGCGCCGCTGGAAAGCGCCGGAAGTTCCAGAATATTGGCTGGCCGGGCGTCCAGCGCCTTGAACACCGCCTCGTTGCGCCAGCCCCGCCGCCCCGCGATCAGCAGTTTCGGGGCAAGCGGCCCCATGCGCCGCCACGCCTCCAGCAGGACCGCGTGATTCTTGCGCGGCTCGATCGTGCCGCCGACCAGGAAATAAGGCGTCACGAACGCCGCCGGCTGCGCCTCGGCGAAGCGCGCCGCGACCGGCAGATCGATCACCTCCACTCTGGGCGTCCGCGCGCCCGTCCGTACGGCGAAGGCGGCGATCGCCTCGCCGACCGGCGCGGCGGGAACCGCGATGGCGTCAGCATGACCCAGCGCGGTCTCCAGCCGCGCGTGATGCAGCCCATCCTCGCCCGGCCGGAACCATTCGGGGTGATCCAGCGGCAGCATGTCGTGAAACGCGACGATGACGCGCAAATCCGGCCTTCGCCGCCGGAAATCGAAGATCCCCGCCCTTTCGAGCCGGAAAAACCCGACATGCAGCGTCGCCGCGCCCTGCGGCAGCCGGCTCGCAGGGGTGAGCAGCCGGGGAACGAAGCGCGCCGCCGCAAGAAGCGAACGGGTGGGCGGCGGCGGGGCGGGGCGGGGCGTCTCGCCGCGCAGGAAGGCGGCGACGGGTGCAAATTCCGCGTCATCGCCGTCTGCGTCCTCACGCCAGCGGCGTGTGGCGGCATCGGCGATGCGCGCCCGCGTTGCAGGGCCGGCGATGCGCGCGCCCCACGGCGTCAGCGCCAGGCCGGGTCCGGCGGGCAAGCGCTGCGCCAGTCCGAGTTCCAGGGTCTCCACGCCGGTCGGCGCGGGAAACCTCAAGCCCGTCAGCAGGCGCGACAGATCGGGAACGAGCGGGCGCATGATGCGACATGAGGCGACCCGCCGGGCGGGGTCAACCAGCGGCAAGGAGTCTCATGTCCGACGACGCGTGTTTGGTTTGCCAAAGGGGGGGCATGGATTAGTCTGCACATTGAATCCGCAAATCGTTTTGGGGCGAACGGACGACAGCATGACGTCTTCGCGGCGAGTCGCATGGTCCGAGGGGATGTTCCTGCGCCCCCAGCATTTCCAGCAGCAGGAGCGTTTTCTCGAAACGCTGGTCGAGCGGCGCGCCATGCCGCTGCGCCCGCATGCCTGGGGCGTCACAGAGCTTCAGCTGAACGAGGATCTTCTTGCGGTCGGCAAGATCGGCTTGCGCAAGATTTCGGCGGTGATGCCCGACGGCACGGTGGTGAACGCCCCCGCCGACTGCGATCTGCCGCCGCCTATCGACGTGCCGAACGACACCCGCAACGCCATCGTCTATCTGACCGTGCCGCCCCGCCAGCCCGGCACCGCCGAGTTCCAGCGCGGCGAAAGCGCCGCCACCCGCTTTATCGTCGCCGAGGAAGAGGCGATCGATAATTTCGCGCTCGCCCGCAACGCCGAAGGCATCGACACCGCCCAGCCCAATCTCCGTCTTGGCGTCACCCGTGAACAGCTCGACGGCCGCATCCTCGTCGGAATCGCACGCGTCGTGGAACGGCGTGACCAGACGGTGGTGCTCGACCGCACGTATATTCCCTCCTGCCTGACGCTTCAGGCTCACGCCGACCTCGCCGGCATCGTGGACGACATCGGCGGCCGCGCCGAAGCCCGCGCCGAGGAGATGGCCAAGCGCGCCGTCGCCAAGATCGAGGCCGGCACGGAAAGCCTCACCAGCTTCCTGCTGCTTCAGGCGCTCAACCGCTGGACCCCGCAGTTCGAGCACCTGAAGACCTGCCCCGGCCATCATCCC
>JAPUEF010000128.1 GCA_027492655.1 Alphaproteobacteria bacterium
CGGGATCGATCGGCTTGTCGAGCACGAAGGCGTGGGTGGAGCCGGAATCGAACCAGACGTCGAGGATGTCCTTCACCTGCTCGTAGTCGGCGGCTTTGTGGGCGTCGCCCAGGAAGTCCTGCGGGTCGCGCACATACCAGGCGTCGGCCCCTTCCGCCTCGACCGCCGCGAGGATGCGGGCGTTGACCGCCTCGTCGACCAGGATCTCGCCGGTCGTCTTGTGGACGAAGAGCGTCAGCGGCACGCCCCAGGCGCGCTGGCGCGAGAGCACCCAGTCGGGCCGCGTCTCGACCATCGAGCGCAGGCGGTTGCGGCCCTGTTCGGGAAAGAACGCCGTCGCGTCGATCGACTCCAACGCGCGCTGGCGCAGCGTCCTGGCCGCGCCCGCCTCGCCGGGTACGGCGAACGGCTTGTCCATCGGCGCGAACCATTGCGGCGTGTTGCGGAAGATGATGGGCGCGCGGCTGCGCCAGCTATGCGGATAGGAATGCTGGAAGCGGCCCTTGGCGAGCAGCGCGCCCACCTCTTCCAGCTTCGCCATCACCGCGCCGTTGGCGGGGCCGTCCTTGCCGTCATCCTTCAGGATCGTCAGCCCCGCGAACAGCGGCACCGTAGAAAGATACTCACCAGCCGGCCCTACGGTATCAGGGATTTCCTGAGACGACTTTCCAGACGCCAGCCACACGACATAGTCGTCCGCACCGTGTCCCGGCGCGGTGTGTACGAATCCCGTGCCGGTATCGTCGGTGACATGCTCGCCCGACAGCAACGGAACGCCAAACTCGTAGCCATGACCTGCGAACGGATGCGCGCACAACACGATCGCACCAGGATTCACGTTCATCAGCTTGGTGAATTTCGAGATCTTGGCGCTCTCAAAAACTGTCTCCGCGAGCCTTTGAGCAAGGATGAGGTTCTCACCCACCCGAGCGAGCGAGCCCTCTGCAACTCCGTCAACGCGAAAGACGGCGTACTCGATGTTCGGCGAATACGAGATCGCGCGATTGGCGGGGATCGTCCACGGTGTCGTAGTCCAGATGACGACGCTCGTATTTCCGCTCAGCAGAACATCATCTGCGGCTCGCATTTGCTCGATGTCTTTGCCATCGGACGCGACCTGAACGACTGGAAACTTCACCCAGATCTGCGGCGAGTTCTTGTCGTGATATTCGATCTCGGCCTCGGCCAGCGCGGTGCGTTCCACCGGCGACCACATCACCGGCTTCGAGCCGCGATACAGCAAGCCGTTGCGCGCGAAGCTCAGCAGTTCGCGCACGATCTGCGCCTCGGCGCGGAAATCCATCGTGGTGTAGGGGCGTTCCCAATCGCCGATCCCGCCGAGGCGGCGGAACTCGTCGCGCTGGACGTTCAGCCAGTGTTGCGCGAAGGCGCGGCACTCGGCGCGGAACTCGCTGACCGGAATATCGTCTTTATTCTTGCCCTTGGCGCGATACTGCTCCTCGACCTTCCACTCGATGGGCAGGCCGTGGCAGTCCCAGCCGGGCACATAAGGCGCGTCGCGGCCCAGCATGTTCTGCGAGCGGACGACGAAGTCCTTCAGGATCTTGTTGAAGGCGGTGCCCAGATGGATGTTGCCGTTGGCGTAGGGCGGGCCGTCATGGAAGACGAATTGCGGCCGGCCTTTGGCGGCCTTGCGCTGGCGGCCATAGACGTCGATCGCGGTCCAGCGCTTCAGCCATTCCGGCTCGGCCTTGGGCAGACCGGCCTTCATGGGGAAGGCGGTTTTCGGCAGGAAGACCGAGTCCTTATAGACGTTCGGTTTCTTCTCGGGTTTCGCGGGGGTGGTCGTGTCGGTCATGGGTGTCACGGCCCTGATCTGGGGCCTTCCCTGTCTTTGATATGTGAGGCGGACGTGTGAAGCCTTGTCCCGGCGCGCGTCAGGGCGCTGCCGGGCCGGTAATTCGTATCGTCTGCCGGACCGAGGTCATGGGCGGCTTCTAGCAGCGCCGATTCCGCCGAGTCGAGCGGTTTTCTGGACCGCCTCCCCCAAACGGCCCGGTTGTTCCCGGCCCGCTCCGGCCCCAATCTGGCCGCCGACACCACCTCTCGGGGCCTCCTTCGTCATGCGCGCGCTGCTGCTTTCCCTGCTCCTTCTGGCTTTCGGCGCAGCCGCCGCCCCCGCCCGGGCGGCCGACCCGAACGACGATGTCCGCCGTTTCGTGAACGGCGTCTGGAAGCTGGAATTCCGCGAGGACGTGAAGGGCGGCAAGGGCGACATCCAGTCCGTCGCCACCATCCTCACCATCACCATGCGCTATGACGGCACCCGCACCATCACGCAGGATCAGCAGATCAACAACGACCCGCTGGTCCGCGTCACCGAAACCAACGGCTACTACCGCGTGGACGAGATCGACGGCGCGAATTTCAAGCTCACCGCTTGGAGCGATACCGACCCGCCGCAGACCTCCAACCGCCGCCGCACCGGCGCGGATACGATGATGGTCGAAGGCAGCGACGCGGTGTACCAGCGCGTCCCCGCCTCGCAGGAGGTCATCTTCGGCGGCATCCCGGCCCAGCGCGAGGCCCCCGCCGCGTCCGGCGGCGGCGGCGCAGCGCCCGCTCCCGCCCCCGCGCCCGCCCCGGTCACGCCCGAACAGAATGCCGCCGACGCCAAGCTGCGCCAGTTCATGCTCGGCCGCTGGACCGCGAGCGTGCAGGCGAACGGTTCGACGATCGATTCCGTTCTCGACTATCACGCCAGCGGCGAGGTCACGGGCTATCAGACCATCACCGGGGCCAACCCGGCGCGCTACGACGTCAACGGCGCCTTCACGGTCAAGGCCACCGGCGCCGACAGCTTCACGCTCACCTTCTATCTGCCGGGCGCACAGCCGCTCTCGACCGAACTGCAGGTGGTCGATGACAACACGCTCTACAACCAGACCGAGAAATACCAGGCCAAGCGGGCGCAGTAGGACTGCACGGATCCGTTCCGTCGGATCGATTTTCCCTATTTTCCGGATTTTCGTGTTCTCGTTTATACGGAAAATCGCATAATTTCATTTTATACGTTTTTCCGCATAAATTGACTTCATGCGGAAAAGCGCATAAAGTCACTTTATGCGGGAAAGCGTATAAAGCCATGGACTCCATCGCACGTCAGCAATCCGACCTCGGCGCGATCCTGCGCCGCCGCCGAAAGGCCAAGGCGCTGACGCAGACGAATGTCTCCGAACTGACGAGCCTTCGCCAATCGACGCTGCCCCGCCTGGAACGCGAAGGGCGGGGGACGATTGACACGCTCTACAAAATCCTCGCCGCCCTGGACCTCGAGATCGTGATCCGCGATCGCACCCGCGCGCCGGACTCCATCGCCGACATCTTCGAATGACCCGCAGACGGGCCGGATCGTCTCTCACCGTCTTCATGAACGGGCGGCGCGTCGGCGTGCTGCGGCGCGCGGCCAATGCGGCGATCGATTTCCAGTACGACGCGGACTGGCTCGGCTGGACGAACGCGATGGCAGTGTCCCTGTCGCTGCCGCTCAGGGACGATCGCTATGTCGGCGCACCGGTCATCGCGGTCTTCGACAATCTTCTGCCCGACAGCGATGCGATCCGCCGCCGTATCGCGGGGCATGTCGGCGCCGAAGGAATCGACGCCTACAGCCTGCTGGCGGCGATCGGCCGCGACTGCGTCGGCGCGTTGCAGTTCCTTGCGGAGGGCGACGCTCCCGATCCTCTCGCGACTCTGCACGGCGTTCCGGTGAGCGATGCCGAGATCGCCGCGATCATCACGCACCTCACGGAAACCCCGCTCGGACTCGACGACGACGACGATTTCCGGATTTCCGTCGCCGGCGCGCAGGAGAAGACGGCGCTGCTGCGGAAAGACGGACAATGGCTGAGGCCGGAAGGCACGACGCCGACGACGCATATCTTCAAGCCGCAGATCGGCCGGCTGCCCAACGGAATCGATCTCTCGAACAGCGTCGAGAACGAATATTTCTGCCTCAACCTGCTTCGCGCGATGGGCCTGCCCGCAGCGAACGCCGAGATGGCGGATTTCGGCGCGCATCGCGTCCTCGTCATCGAACGCTTCGATCGTCTGCACCACAAAGACGGGCGCATCCTGCGCCTGCCGCAGGAGGATTGCTGCCAGGCGACATCGACGCCGCCGACGCGGAAATATGAAAAAGACGGCGGCCCCGGCGCCGTGCGCCTGCTCCAGCTGCTCTCCGGCAGCGACACGCCGCGCGAGGACCATGTCGCCTTCCTCAAGGCGCTCATCGCGTTCTGGCTGCTGGCGGCGACGGACGGTCATGCCAAGAATTTCAGCGTGTTCCTGTCGCCGGGGGGGCGCTACCGGATGACGCCGCTCTACGATGTCGTGTCGGCCCAGCCGAGCTTCGAAAGCGGACAGATCGACCGCAACAAAATCAAGCTCGCCATGGCGATCGGAAAGAGCCGTCACTACCGTGTCGGCGACATCGCGCCTCGACATTTCATCGAGACCGCGGAACGCGGCGGCGTCGGCTCCGCCCTGGCGCTCCAGGCCATCGGCGAGATCGCGGCGGCGGCCCGCCCGGCGCTCGAAGCGACGCTCGCGGCGATGCCCGCAGACTTTCCCGCCGACCTCGCGGACGGCATCGCACGCGGCTTCAACGCTCGCCTCGCCGAGATCGATCTCTTTCTGAAGTCTTCAGACGCCTAGAATGTCCCGCGCCTTTTCGCTATCCGCCGCGATCTGGCTTTTCAGCGCATCCAGCCCTGCGAACTTCATTTCGGGCCGGATGAAATCCACGAACGAGACGTCCAGCGTCCGGCCGTAGAGATCTCCGTCGAAATCGAACAGATGCACTTCCAGCAGGGTGTCCTGCTTGTCGAAGGTCGGGCGGCGTCCGAAATTCGCGACGCCCAGATACGGCGCGCCCAGCGCCGTCACGCGCACTGCGTAAACGCCCAGCGCCGGCTCCAGATACCCCTTCAGCGAGATATTGGCCGTGGGAAAGCCGATCGTGCGGCCACGCCTGTCGCCGCCGCGCACATGGCCCGACACCGTCCATTCATGTCCCAGCCGCGCGGCGGCATCGCGCGGGCGCCCCACTCCCAGCGCCTGGCGGATGTCGGTGGATGAAATCTTGTGCGCACCGTCGGCCATCACGGCCTCGAACACCGAAGCGCCGAAGCCCAGCCTCCTGCCTTCCGCCGCCAGCAGCGCGGCGTCGCCGCCGCGCCCCTTGCCGAACTGGAAGTCCGCGCCGGTGATGACGTGGCGCAGTCCCAAGCCCTTCACCAGCACATCGGCGATCAACGGCTCGGCCGGCATCGCCGCGAGGCGCGCATTGAACGGCACCGCGAACAGCGCATCGACGCCCAGCCGGCACAGTATTTCCGCCTTGGGCCGGAACGGCGTCAGGCGAAATTTCTCCGCGCCCTTCCTGAAGAACTCCTGCGGATGCGGCTCGAACGCCAGAATGCCGAACGGCGCGCCCAGCTTCGCAGCCAGCGCCCTGCCGCCGGCGATCAGCGCCTGATGGCCGCGATGAACGCCGTCGAAATTGCCGATGGCGACAACCGCGCCGCGCGCGGCATCCGGCACATGCTCGAAATGGCGAACGACGATCACGTTGCGGTCCGCATCACGCTTTCGGCTTGCCGGGCGCGAGCAGCATCGCCTCGCCCTCGGCGACCACCGTGTCGCCGACCTTCGCCACGCAGCTCAACGTCACGCGGCGTTTCTCCTTCGCCGTCACCGTGCACACCGCCTCGACCGTATCGCCGATCCTGACCGGCGCCTTGAAGGCCAGCGTCTGCGAGACATAGATCGACCCCGCGCCGGGCAGTTTGGTGCCCAGCACGGTCGAGAAAAACCCGGCCGTCAGCATGCCGTGCGCGATGCGCGTCTTGAACGGGGTCGTCGCGGCATAGGCTTCGTCGAAATGCACCGGGTTCATGTCCCCCGTCGCCTCGCCGAACAGCTGGATGTCGCGCTCCGCCACCGTGCGCGTATAGCTGGCCGACTGGCCGATCTCGATGTCTTCCGCATAGACGGTCATGCCGCCGCTCCCGCGCAATAGCAAACGGGGCGGACCATAGTGTGCGCGCTCTGCCACGGAAACGGGAATTTGCCGGCGCACCGATTGAAACCCGCCACGCGCGCTCCGATCTCCCGCGCTGACGCAGCGGCAGAGGGGGATTTCCGCCGTGCACCTGACGACGCTCGACCTCCTGCTCGCGGCGCTGCTGCTGGCGGTCTTTCCGGCATGGCAACTGTGGCGCAGCCTCACCGGCGGCGCGCGGCCCAGGCCTTCCAGACTACGCGGCTATCTGCGCACAAGCGCGATCATCGCCGCACTGCTGGCGCTGCTCGCGGTCTGCTGGATCAGCGAAGTCCGCGATGGCGCCAGTCTCGGTCTCGACATCCCGCCTTCCACCGACGGTCTTGTCGGCCTCGCCATCGCGGCGGCCGCGATCGCCGGCCT
Organism: Alphaproteobacteria bacterium; assembly: GCA_027492655.1. GTDB lineage: Bacteria > Pseudomonadota > Alphaproteobacteria > Micropepsales > Micropepsaceae > JADZAI01. Next base: position 6,449 of record JAPUEF010000128.1, read on the forward strand.
GATCGTGCCGACGCTGCTCATGAAGCCACGCAAGGAATGGCTGACGCTCGGCGACGAGCTGATGCCACGCACGTCTGTCGAAACCGCCGCCTTCGTGCTTATGACGCTGCTGATCGGCTGCGGCTGGGAGATTCTCTATCGCGGCTTCCTGCTCTGGGCGCTCGGGCCGGCGATCGGCATGCCGCTCGCCATCGCGGCGGCGGCGGCGGCCTACGGCCTTGCGCATGGCTACAAATCGCCCGGCCAGATCGCCGGCAGCATCGTCGCAGCGCTCGCCTTCTGCATCGCCTATGCGCTGACCGGCAGTCTGTGGTGGCTCATGCTCATCCACATTGTGCCGATGCTCACCGTTTCGCTCGCGCGCTGGCGCGCGCCCGCGGCTCAGCTCACCACCTGAGCCGGGGCTGATAGGCGGCGGCGAACAATTCGTGCTCCGACAGCACTGCCGAAACCTCCGCGTCGCCGCCGAACAGCGCGCCGTGAATACCGTCGGTGATGAACAGCGCATCCAGCCCGATACGGTTCGCGCCCAGAATGTCGGTGCGCATGCCGTCGCCGACGGCGAGGATGCGGGTCGCTTCCAGCGCGCCGCCTTTCATTGCCCGCAACCGTTTCAGCGCGGCGTCATAGACCGGCGGATGCGGCTTGCCGAAATAGATCGTCTCGCCGCCCAGCTTCTCATACGCCGCCGCCATCGCGCCCGCGCACCAGATCAGCTTCGCGCCGCGATGCACCTGAATGTCGGGATTGGCGCACAGCATCGTCAGCCCATAGGCATGCGCCGTCCGCAGCGTTTCGGCGTAGTCCTCCGGCGTCTCGCGCTCATCGTCGGTCAGCCCGGTGCAGAGAATGAACGACGCCGATTCCAGCCGCACCTCGCGCGCCGGCAGGCCTTCCCAGACCGTGCGGTCGCGCTCCGGCCCGATGTGATGAAAGGCGCATGCTCCGCGCCGCTCCATCTCGGCGCGCGTCGCGTCGCCAGACGTCAGAATGCCGTCATAGGCGTCGCGCGGCACGCCCAGTCGGTCCAGCAGCTCGATGACGTCCGCGCCGGGGCGCGGCGCGTTCGACAGCAGCAGCACAGGGCCGCGCTCCTTGCGGAAGCGTTGCAGCGCGGCGCACGGTTCGGGAAAGGCGGCTTTGCCGTCGTGAATGACGCCCCAGACGTCGCTCAGGACAGCATCATACCGCTCGGCTATGTCGCCGAGCGAGGCGATGGCTTGTGTCATGGCTGTGCGGTGGCTCGCATGGCGACGCCGCCCCCGTCAAGCGAAGGCTTGATGACGACGCCTCAGCCCGCCGCGCGCCGTCCGCCCCGGGCCTGGAACAGCGCGGTCATACCGGGTAATTGGCCGGGTAATTGGCCGGGCGATTGACCCGGCGACTGGCTCTGCGGCTGGGACACCGCCTCGCGCGCCGCCGTCTCGCCCGGCGCTGGAGTCTCTGCCGCATCTTCCTTCAGCGCGCGCGGCTCGCCGAACAGGAAGCCCTGGCCGTAGTCGATCTCGAAATCCAGCAGATCCACGATCTGCCGCTCGGTCTCGATCTTTTCGCCGATCAGCGCGATGCCCTGCCGCGCCAGAAGGGGCTTGAGATCCTCCACCGCGATCCCGCCGATTCCGCCTTCGCCGGCGTTCAGCAGCAGGCTAGGCGCGACCTTCACGAAACGCACGCCCCGGCGGCGCATCGCCTCCAGGTCGAACTCCAGCGACGTCACATGATCCATCGAGAATGCGAAGCCCAGCCGCGACAGCTCGCGCAGGCTCGCCTCCTCGCCCGCGCCCATCGCGTCATAGGCCGCCTGGGGCAGCTCGAACACGATCTGATCGACCAGATCGCGATGGGCGCGCATGAAGTCCACGAATTGCGGAAAGAACGCCGTGTCGTTCAGCGAGGCCAGCGAGACGTTGCAGAACACGCCCACCTCGCGCTGGCGCGCCGTCAAGCGGCGGATGAACTGCACCGAACGGAACAGCAGCAGATTGTCCACCGTCGACATCAGCCCGGCTTCTTCCGCCACCGCCAGATATTGCGCCGGCATGATGGTGCGTCCGTCCGGCCCGCGCAGGCGCGTCAGCGCTTCGTAGTATTTGAGCTTGCGCTGGGGCAGCGCGACGATGGGCTGCACCACCAGATCGACGCGGTTATCGACCAGCGCGCGCTGGATCATATCCAGCATCTGCGTCTTCGGCGCGTCGGGCATCGTCTTCGCCGGAGCGGCGGCCGCGCGCGCCGCCGCGCCCCGCGCCTCGCCGATGCGCGCCTCGATCCGCTTCGTCTCGGCGACCAGCGCGCCCTGCGCCGTCTCGACGCCCTGCACGCGCTTCACCATGGTCTCGGCGAACTGACGCATCAGCGTCTCGAACACCTTCACTTCCGAGGCCAGCTGCGCGGTGCCTTCGGAGGCGCCCTGCTCCAGCCGCTCGATCTCGCCTTGATGCTTCTCCGCGCCCTGCGCCAGCAGGTCGGAGAGAATGAGGTCGGCGCGCTTCAGCGCCAGCAGTTCCTTGCGCAGATGGGCGCGATCGGCGGCGCGGATGAAAACGTCCTGCAGGTTCGACCCGACCACGAAGACGGCGACGCCCAGAATGCCGGCCAGCGCCGGGGTCTCGCCGACGCTCATCATGGCCAGCGCCGTCCCCGCGCCGGCTGCGGCGCAGGCGAGCGTGATCAGCCCATCCTTCAGGTTCGACATTCTCACTCGCGCCAAATCGCCCGGCTTTCGGGCGGTAGGCACAAATTGCCCATGGATGGTTGATGGACGGTTAACCTTTGTAAACGCCGCGCACCGGGCTAGCCTCGTCGCGCCATTCCCGAAGGACCGCCCCATGACCACCGCTCACGACTTCGCCTTCACCTCCATCGAGGGAAAGCCGCTGCCGCTGTCCGACTTCGCGGGCAAGCCTGTGCTGCTGGTCAACACCGCCTCGGCCTGCGGGCTGACGCCGCAATATCAGGGGCTTCAGACGCTATGGGACGAAAAGGCCAAAGACGGCCTCGTGGTGCTGGGCGTGCCGTCGAACGATTTCGGCGCGCAGGAGCCCGGCAGCGAAGCCGAGGTGAAGGAATTCTGCGAGGTCCGCTATGGCGTTTCGTTCCCGCTGACCTCCAAGAACGCGGTGATCGGCGAGGCCGCCCATCCGCTCTACAAATGGATCGCCAGCCAGACCGGCGAGGCGGGCCTGCCGAAATGGAATTTCCACAAATACCTCATCGGCAAGGACGGCGCGCTCATCGGCACGTTCGGCTCGATGACCGCGCCGGACGCCCCGGAACTCACCAGCGCGATCGACGACGCGCTGAAGGGCTGACGTTGAAAGACCTGTAATTGGTGCTATATTTAGTGCCAATTACAGGTCGGAAATTATCATGGCCAGCCCCGTTCTCGCCGAAACCATGGCGAGCATCTCCGAGCTCAAGCGCAATCCGATGGGCACGGTGTCCGCCGGAGACGGCGGCGCCGTAGCCATCCTCAATCACAATGAACCCGCCTTCTACTGCGTCCCCGCCAAGACCTACGAGGCGCTGATGAACCGCCTTGAGGATCAGGAGCTCAATGCGCTCGCCGATGCGCGCAAGGGGCGCAAGATCGTGAAGGTCAGGCTGGATGAGCTATGAGCTCGCCTTTCTCGACATCGCGCTGAAGGAATGGCGCGGGCTCGACGCCAACACGCGCGGGCAGTTCAAGAAAAAGCTGGAGGAACGCCTCGTTCAGCCGCGCGTCCCATCGGCTCAATTGTCCGGCTCGAAGGATCGTTACAAGATCAAGCTGCGCAGCGCCGGTTCTCGGCTCGTCTATGAAGTGCGGGACGCCCAGATCCTGGTGCTGGTGATCGCCGTCGGACGCCGCGACCGCAGCCAGATCTATAAGGCCGCCGCCAAACGCTGAGGCTTGCGCACCCGCTTAGGCCCGCGTCAGATGCTCCCACACAACGAAAACCCGTGGGGAGACACGCTTATGCCCGACAATCTGTTCGACCTGACCGGCAAGGTCGCCATCGTCACCGGCTCCACCAAAGGCATCGGGCGGCAGATCGCCTATCGCCTCGCCCAGCACGGCGCGAAGGTCGTGGTCTCCAGCCGCAAGCCCGATGCGGTCGAGGCCGTCACCGCCGAGATCAACGCCGACTTTCCCGACAGCGCGATCGGCATCCCCTGCAATATCGGCTACAAGGAACAGCTTCAGCAGCTCGTCGCGCAGACGAAGGTGAGGCTGGGCAAGATCGACATTCTCGTCTGCAATGCGGCGATCAATCCGTTCGCCGGCTCGATGCTCGACATTCCCGACGACGCCTTCGACAAGATCATGGCGTCCAACGTGAAATCGAACGCCTGGCTCTGCAACATGGTCATTCCCGACATGAAGGAGCGCAAGGACGGCTCCATCGTCATCGTGTCGTCCATCGGCGGCCTGCGCGGCTCGCCCATTCTCGGCGCATACTGCCTGTCCAAGGCCGCCGACTTCCAGCTCGCGCGCAACATCGCAGTCGAGTTCGGGCCGCACAACATCCGCGCCAACGCCATCGCGCCCGGCCTCATCAAGACCGACTTCGCGCGTTATCTCTGGGAAAGCCCCGAGATCCTGAAAGCCTCCACCGCCGGCGCGCCGCTGCGCCGCATCGGCGACCCGGACGAGATCGCCGGCATGGCGGTGTTCCTGTCGTCGAAGGCCGGCGCCTTCACCACCGGCCAGGGCTTCGTCATCGACGGCGGCGCGACGATCTAGGGTTTAACGCTCTCATCCCCGGACGGCGCGCAGCGCCGATCCGGGGATCCGTCGTTCGGGCCTCGCGCCGGTTGATCCACGGGTCGCCGGAACACGTCCGGCGATGACATGGAGGGGACTCAGAACCCCCGCCCCCGCGCCTCGACCGGCCAGATATCCACCAGCGTATCGCCTTCCACCACGTGGATCGCGTCGTACAAATTCACCGTCGGGTCGCAATGCGGCACGACGCAGCTCAGCACGTCGCCCAGCGCCGGGCGATCTTGTCGCTCGCCGCACAGCACGCCGCCCTGCTCGTCGCCGAAGAAGAAATACGACGCCGTCGGCCCCGCGCCCTTCGCCAGCACCGGCGGCCCGGCATCCGTCGCGAACGATTTGAGGCCCGCATCCGTCGTGCAGAGCTGCGGCAGCGCCGCCGAGATCACCGTCGTCTGCACGAACAGCGAGGTCTCGAAGGGGGGCCGACCCTCCGCCTTCGTCCACACGTCGTTATATTCGCGATCCATGAAAACATAGCTGCCGCCCTGCAACTCGGTCAGCACGCCCAGCGCCGGATCGATATCCACCGTCCCCGTGCCGCCGCCCGACAAAATCTTCGGCGGCAGATTGCGCCGCGTCAGCTCGTCGCGCACGCCCGCCATCATCTCCAGCGCGGCCTTCGACTTCGTCGCGCGCTCATTGGCATCGCCCAGATGCATCAGATGCCCGGCATAGGCCTGCAGGCCCTCGAAGCTGAGGCCCGCCTCGCCCGCCACCGCCATGGCAAGGTCCGCCGCCCGCTCCGGCGCCACGCCTGTGCGATGCAGCCCGATATCGAGATCGACGACGACGCCCAAGCGTTTCCCGCTCGCCCGCGCCGCAGCGCCCAGCTTCGCGACCATCTCCGGCGTATCGATCACCACCATCAGCCCCTCTGCGGCGGCGTTCAGCGCGGCGAGGCGCACCAGCGCCTGCTCAGCCACGATGGGCGAGGTCAGCAGAATGTCGCCCACGCCCGCCGCGGTCAGCGCCTCCGCCTCGCCCAGCTTGGCGCAGCAGAATCCCACCGCCCCCGCTTCGCGCTGCAGCTTCGCGATCGACGCGCATTTATGGCTCTTGGCATGCGGCCTCAGCGCAATACCCGCGTCCGCGCACCGCTTGGCCATGTTCGCGATATTGCGCTTCAGCACGTCCAGCTCCACCACCAGCGCCGGCGTCGCAAGCTGCGCCCGCCCCCCGGCGACACCGATCAGATGCCGGTTCACATCCAGCGCAGGCAACGCGCGATAGGTCATGGTCGAGGTCCAATTTTCGATGAAAAATGTGAAGGATCAGCAGCCCGCCATGTCAGCCGGGGTCGGGATCGACACAGCTTCTTTTCAGGATAGCGGAGCACGCCGCGACACCGAGCTTCGATAGATCGCTTCTGATGGCAAACCGGACATCGGCGGTGCTCGGCGCGCCGCTATCGCTCGTCACACGTCCGATGGCGTCGAAATCTCGCGTGATGCTCCATGCCCCCCTGGACGCCCCCACAGTCGCCTCCAATGTCACCCTATAGGTTTCAGGCTGCGGCATCGCGATACTGGCCACCAGGGCGACATCGGGGCTGTCGCCGCCAGCGCCGACAAGCTTCAACTCTGCGAAATTGCGGACGAACCCGGCAAGTATATCCTCGTCCTCAGCGACCCGATCATCGTTTCCCGCGTATGCTGCGAAGGCCGCGTCGTGCATCTCCGTCAGCGCAAAACTCCTCAGCGCCGATCGATCAGCCTCCGATATGAATTCGGTCGGAAACTTCATCTCGACCATACCCGATGCAGCCTCGCGGATTGCCCGCGCGATGAATGCACCCTCCTTGCCCGGCGAGGACTCGCAATCATGGGGAGGCGCAGCGTCGCGAGGGCCGTCACCGGCGACGAAAAACAGACCGTAGCCCCAACCGCCTTCGGCATAGGCTCCGTTTCGCCATGAAAATTCGCCGAGATAGACAGCCCCACTTCCCGCCTGCTTCAGAACGCCTCGCTCATCGAGACGCGCCATGCAGAGCTGATTTGCCGGAAGATCGCTCTCCGGTTCCAGCCAGCATGATGAAACCTTCGGCATGGATGTGCGCACGAGAACGCAATCGGCTGTCGTGACGACGGCGAACCGGTCAGCCGCCAGTTGATACAGCTCTGTCGAGTTATCGCCGTAGTATCGCAGCCGCAGAGGCACTTCGACGTCCGGCTTTCCCAAACGCGAAATCGCCAACCTCTGGACGCCGCCCGCCGCGCCGCTTTTGAAGCTTATGTCCTCGATGGACAGCGTAACGTCGCTGCCGGGCAATGGCGTGCTCGCGCGATAGACGTTCACGTCCTCAACGGCCGAGGTCAGCGAACCTGCGAAGACGAGCAACGCGCCACCCCACATTTCGCTTCACCCTATAAAGGCCGGCCGCCCGTCCATCGCGCTGATGCGCGGACGGTAGGTTTCGGCATCGTACATCCGCGCGACATCGACGCCGCGCCGACCGCGTCCCGGCTCGCCCGCATCCAGCGCGACATATCTGCCGCCCTGCACCGCGCAGAATGTTCCAAAACGCTTCTGCTCCACCAGCTCCACGGCGAAGGTCGCAAAGCCCGTCGCCAGCATCCGGTCGAAGCTGTCCGGCGGACCGGAGCGCATCATATAGGCGAGCCGCTGCACGATAGTGTCGAGGCCCGTGCGCTGCTTGATCTCCGTGCCGATCACCTCGCCGATCCCGCCGAGGCGGCGGCGGCCATAGGCATCGGCCTCGCCATGCTCGACCTCCGCGCCGCCCTTCAGCGTCACGCCCTCCGCTGCGACGATCACGCTGTAACGCGACGGGTTCGCGGCATGATCGGCGGCGGCGAAAGCGGCCAGCCGGTCGGCATCCACCGGCACTTCCGAAATCAGCGTGCGGTCGGCATCGGCCAGCAATCCGCTCAGCAGCGCCGTTTCGCCCGAACGGCGGCCGAACAATTCCACGATCAGCACACGCTCATGACTACCCGCCGTGGTGCGCAGCGCCGTCACCGCATCGACCGAGCGCGTGATCGCGGTGGAATAGCCGATGCACACATCGGTGCCCCAGACATCGTTGTCCATGGTTTTCGGCAGAGTGACGATAGGCAGGCCGTCGCGCGCCAGCCGCGCGCCATAGGCCAGCGTCCCGTCGCCCCCCACGGCGATCAGCGCATCCAGCTTCAGCGCCTCGAACGCCGCGATCACGTCCGGCGTCAGATCGGCGGTCTTCGCGCCGGCCGCAAACCGCCCTTTCAGCCGCTCGGGAGCCTCAGCCCGCGTCAGCCGGTCGGGATCGATGCGCGAGGTGTGCAGGATCGTGCCGCCGGTCCGGTCGATGGTCCGCACCCGCTCGGGCGTCAATTCCATCAGCCAGTCCGCGCCGGCGGGGTCGGCGGGGTCGTAGTGGACCAGCCCTTCCCAGCCGCGTCTCAGGCCCAGCACGCTCCAGCCGCGCCGCGCCGCTTCGCGCACCACGGTCTTGATCGCGACATTGAGGCCCGGCACGTCGCCGCCGCCGGTCAGCATTCCGATCCGCATGCCCTTGCCTAGCGCGCCTTCGCACGGTTGCCAACGCGCCGCATGGCGTTTCGGATGCCCGCATGGCTATCTCCCGCGCGCGTCGGGGGACGCAATCGAGGGACACCGAAGTCATATGAAGCGTTTTATTCCGGCCCTTGCTGCGGCCGCCCTGTTCGCGTGGTCCGCGCCCGCCACCGCCGAAAGGCCCGCCCCCGATCCGGCTGCGGAAGACGCCGCCCTCGCCGAGGACGACGGCAACGGCCCCTATCGCCAGGCCTACGACAAGGCGGCCAGGATTCTCGCCGCCGCCTATCCCGATATGGCCCCTGAGGAGGTCGAGCGCGTGACGCTCTACATCCTCGGCAACACGGTCAACACGCTCTTCCACGAATACGGCCACGGCCTGGTGTCGGAGCTGGGCCTGCCCATCGTCGCCCGGGAAGAAGACGCGGTCGATAACCTCGCCAACATCATCATGGTGGCGAAAACCACCGACCCGACGCTCGACAGGATGTTGCGCGCCGTGGCCGACGATTATTTCGCCAACGGCCAGTTCGCGGACGACAGCGGCGAGGTCGCCGAGGGCTGGGACGAACACTCACCCGACAAGGCCCGCGCCTATGACGTGATCTGCATTCTCGTCGGCGCCGACCCGGACTCCTACAAGGAGGCCGCCGACAATTCCGGCATGCCGGCCGAGCGCCAGGAAGCCTGCGCCGGCGAGTATGAAGCCAAGCTGGAAGCCTGGGACAAGCTGCTCGGCCCCTATTATCTGAAGGAGGGCGAGCGCAACAAAAAGGTCGCCGTCAGCTACGGCAAACCGGCTCCGAACGCCGCCGTGATGGCCGATCTGGTGCGCGAGAGCGGCATTATGCAGGTCGTGACGGACGAGATCCTCGCCATGGTCAAACTGCCCCACGACATCGCCGCCGTCGCCGAGAGCTGCGACGACGCCAACGCCTATTGGAGCCCCGACGAGCGCAAGCTCACGCTCTGCTACGAGATCGTCCAGAGCTACTACGACAACGTCACCGGAAACATCGCCGCCGACGATGCCGCACCCGGCGGCGAAGCGGGCGACACGGCGGACGGCGCGCCCGAGGACGAAGACCCGCCGCCGCCATGAGCCCGCGTCATTTTATTCCTCGCGGGAACGGGCCGTCCGTGCACTGAATAGGGCATGAAAACGGTCGTCACGCCGCTGCACGAAGGTCACGCCCACACCCACGAATTCGAGGGCGGGCAGCTCATCCCCGCCAAGGACGTCCCCCGCCGCGCCGCCCTGGTGCTCGACGCGGTGCGGGCGCGCGGCCTCGGCCCCATCGTCGAGCCGGCGCATTTCGGCATGGAGCCGATCCTGCGCGTCCACGGGGCCGAGTTCGTCCATGTGCTGGAGCAGGCATGGGCGCGCTGGGTCGCCAAATACGGCTATGACGTGCGCGAGGCGTTCCCTTCGGCCTGGCCGGCGAAAGGCATGCGCCCCTCGACGCTCGACATCGAGGCGGCGCTCGGCACCTATTGCTTCGATACCGCGACGCCCATCGTCGCGGGCACCTGGGCCGCCGCGCGCCAGGCCGCCGACGCAGGCCTCACCGCCGCCCAGTTCGTGTTGAGGGGCGAGCGCGCCGCCTTCGCCCTCACAAGACCGCCCGGCCATCATGCGGGGCCTGAGCTCTATGGCGGCTATTGCTTCCTCAACAACGCCGCCATCGCCGCCCAGTCGATGGCCGATCAGGGCCGCCGCGTCGCCATTCTCGATGTCGACATGCATCACGGCAACGGCACGCAATCCATCTTCTACGACCGCGACGACGTGCTGACCGTCTCCATCCACGGCGATCCGGCGCATTATTATCCGCACTTTCTCGGTTTCGCCGACGAGACCGGCGCGGGCGCAGGCGATGGCTTCAACCTGAATCTGCCGCTGCCGGTCGGCGCCGCATGGGGCGGCTGGGCGCCCGCGCTGGAGGCGGCGCTCGCCCGCGTCGCCGCCTTCGCGCCCGATATGCTGGTCGTTCCGCTCGGCGTCGATACGCATCTGGGCGATCCCGCCGGCGGCTTCCGTCTCGAAGGCGCCGACTACAAGCGCATGGGCGCGGCGCTCGCCAGGGCGAACCTCCCGACGCTCTTCACGATGGAAGGCGGCTACCGCCTCGACACGCTCGGCAGCGCCGTCGCCGATGTCCTCACCGCCTTCGAAGGCGGCTGAGCCAATCCGTGACCGCCGCTGCCGATCGGGCGTCCGGCGGCGGCGCGCCGTTCCGGATTGTCCCGGCCAGCAAGCCGTTCGCCGGAATAGGATTATCATCCTTGACATGAAGGATGATAATCTTATCATGTCCCGCAGACCTTTCTGACGGAGACCGGCATGACCCTTGTCCTCAATGACCTCCTGCCCCGCTTCGGCGGCGGCTATCGCGGCTCACGGCCGGGCGCCATCGCTGCGGCGGTGGAGCGCGTGATCCTTGAAAAGATGCTGTCCGTCGGCCTCACGGCGCAGGCGCGCATGATGCGCAACGGCCCGGCCCAGGCGGCCGCCGGCTGGTCGGCGGCCGAAGACGGCGTTTACAAGGCGGCGCGGGCGCTGAACCTCCTCGCGCAGGCCTCGGCCCGTATCGCGAAGACCTATGACAGCGACCAGCGTTTCAACGACGACCGCCAGTATGGCGAGATCACGCCGGAACCGCGCCTCGAAACCCTCGCCCAGCAGGCGCTCTACTCGACCGACCGCCAGTCCCTGCAGGAAACGCTCGACGCGCGGGGCGGCGACGAGGCCTTCCAGGAACAGGTCTGGCAGGCCGTTCACGAGAACGCCCGCAAGCAGCACGCCTATCTGGAGGCGACCGTCGAACGCCTGCGGCGCTACGAGCCGAACTGGCTCACGCTCGACCAGCATCAGGCCGCGCAGGCCGCCGCCGAGGCCGCCGCCGGCGCGCGGTCGGACTCCGTCCGCCCGCCGGACGAGCCGAAACGCTCCGACCCCGAGCGCGCCGATGCCGCAGCCCGGCGGGCGGAGATCGCCGCCGTCACCGAGGCGCAGATCGATCGCGCTCGGGCCGAACGGGCGAAAACGGAAAAAACAGAAGAACGAGTCGTTGTGGCCCCCACCCCGCCCGGCCCCAGATCTGGTGGCGGCGGCGCGGCATCCGGGGCCGCGCCGGCCAGAGGGCGCGGGGCCAGACCCGGCAACGTCCTCGCCCTCAAAACCGGGCGGCACAGCGCAGCCGCCCGGGCCGAGCGGGCCGAGGACAAGGCCATGCTCCAGGAGGTCCGCGACTTCTGCGCCGAGGTCGACGACGTCGCCGCCGAGCTGGAGGCTGCGGCGGCGCGCCCCGGCTAACCCCCTGATCCCGAATCGGAAATCACGGGATCGACGCAGAAAATTCGCCTGCCCGCCCTTGACACCTCTCGGGGGTCAACCCTACCTACCGCGCGGCTTTTGGCACTCGCCTCGGCTGAGTGCTACCACGCCTCGGATTCACAAGAATTTTCGCACGTTTCAGGAGAGAAACATGGCATTCCGTCCGCTTCACGACCGCGTCGTGGTCAAGCGCATCGCCGAAGACGCCAAGACCGCCGGCGGCATCATCATCCCCGACACCGTTCAGGAAAAGCCCCAGGAGGGCGAAGTCGTGGCCGTCGGCCCCGGCGCCCTTGAAGACGGCAAGCGCGTGGCGCTCGACGTGAAGGTCGGCGACCGCGTCCTGTTCGGCAAGTGGTCGGGCACCGAGGTGAAGGTCGATGGCGAAGATCTCCTCATCATGAAGGAGAGCGACATCATGGGCGTCGTCGAAGGCAAGAAATCCTCGAAGAAGGCGGCCTGATCCAGTTTCGGATCGGCCGTCTTTTCGTTCGTAACCTAAGGACAAACCAAAATGGCAGCTAAAGAAGTCAAGTTCGCCGCCGACGCGCGCGACCGCATGCTGAACGGCGTGAACATCCTCGCGAACGCCGTGAAGGTCACGCTCGGCCCCAAGGGCCGCAACGTCGTCATCGAGAAGTCGTTCGGCGCCCCGCGCATCACCAAGGACGGCGTCACCGTCGCCAAGGAAATCGAGCTTTCGGACAAGTTCGAGAATCTGGGCGCCCAGCTCGTTCGCGAAGTCGCCTCCAAGACCAACGACATCGCGGGTGACGGCACCACCACCGCCACCGTGCTCGCCCAGGCGATCGTTCAGGAAGGCGCCAAGGCCGTCGCCTCGGGCCGCAATCCGATGGACCTGAAGCGCGGCATCGACCAGGCCGTTTCGGCCGTCATCGCCGACCTCAAGAAGCGCTCCAAGAAGGTGAAGTCGAACGACGAGATCGCCCAGGTCGGCACCATCTCGGCCAACGGCGAAGCCTCGATCGGCCAGATGATCGCCAATGCGATGGCCAAGGTCGGCAATGAAGGCGTGATCACGGTCGAAGAAGCCAAGACCGCCGAGACCGAGCTGGAAGTCGTCGAAGGCATGCAGTTCGACCGCGGCTATGTCTCGCCGTACTTCATCACCAACGCGGAAAAGATGGTCGCCGAGCTCGACGACCCCTTCATCCTGATCCACGAGAAGAAGCTGGCGACGCTGCAGCCGATGCTCCCGATCCTGGAAGCGATCGTTCAGACCGGCCGGCCGCTGCTGATCATCGCGGAAGAGATCGAGGGCGAGGCGCTCGCCACGCTCGTCGTCAACAAGCTGCGCGGCGGCCTCAAGATCGCCGCCGTC
>JAPUEF010000129.1:0-6267 GCA_027492655.1 Alphaproteobacteria bacterium
CGCTTCGCTTTTTTGAACGCGGAAATCCCTGGCTCAGCGGCCCGAAAGCGCTGAATGCATAATGGGATTTCAAAGAGATGGTGCGGCCAAGAAGACTCGAACTTCCACGGGAGTTACCCCACTAGCACCTCAAGCTAGCGCGTCTACCAATTCCGCCATGGCCGCATCCGGACCCGCCGCAGGGCGGGTCAAGGGCGCGGCGTATAACAAGCCGCTTGGGGTTTGTGAAGCGGAGTTTTTCGCCTGAAAATTCAGGCCGCTGCGGCCAGCGTCCGCGTCACCGAAACGCAGATTTTCTCGCCCTGGATCACGATGTCGCCGCGCGCCACGGGCTGACCGTTGGCCAGAATCCACACCTCGTCGGTCTGGCGGGCATCCAGTTCGATCACCGCGCCGCGTCCCATGCGCAGCAATTGCTGCATGGGAATCACGGACTTGCCGATCACCACCGAAATCTCGACTTTGACGGTATCGACTGACATACGCCGGAACGCCCCGATTTGCCCCGTTGCGACGCTAGGCTCGCGCGCTTACTTGGAAGTTAATGAAGGTAAAGACTGCACCGGAATGGCTCAGCAGCGCCGCGCCCGTCGCCTATCCCGAGGCGCTGGCGTTCATGGAGGCGCACGCCGGACGAATCGCCGATGGCGAAGCGCCGGAAGCCGTATGGCTGCTTGAGCATCCGCCGCTCTACACCGCCGGCACCAGCGCTAAAGCGGCGGACCTCCTCGATGCCGGCGGTTTCCCGGTTTATCCCACCGGGCGCGGCGGCCAGTACACCTATCACGGGCCGGGCCAGCGGGTCGGCTACACCATGCTGGATGTGAAGGCGCGCGGCGGCGACATCCGCCGCTTCGTGCGCGATCTGGAGGAATGGCTGATCCGCACGCTGGCTCGCTTCGACGTGACCGGCGAACGGCGCGAGGGGCGGGTCGGCATCTGGGTGGTCGATCCGCACACCGGCGGCGAGGACAAGATCGCGGCGCTGGGAATCCGCATCCGGCGCGGGGTCAGCTTTCACGGCGTTTCGCTGAACGTCGATCCCGATCTTTCCCACTTCGCCGGCATCGTGCCCTGCGGCATCAGCCAGCATGGCGTCACCAGCCTAAAACGCCTCGGCCGCGCCGCAGCGATGGCCGATGTGGACGCCGCGCTGAAAGACGCCTTCGCCGAGGTCTTCTGACGGTCGAACCCGTCCCGATTGAACCTGTGGCGACTTCGGGCGTTCCCTCTCAATCCACCTTCAAGAGGGACTTCCCATGAAAGGCGCATGGCTTTGGCATGAACTGGCGACGCCGGATGTCGGCCGCAGCACGGATTTCTATCGGCAGCTTTTCGGCTGGACCGCCGCGCCGATGCCGATGGAAGGCCCGCCCTATTTTATCTGGAATAAAGGCGGCGAGGCGAACGGCCATGGCGGACTGGCGCAGTCCGGCGAAGGCGAACCCGCGCGCTGGCTTGTCTATCTGGAAACCGACGACGTCGACGGCGACTATGCCCGCGTGGCCGCGCTCGGCGGCAGGGCGATCACCGGCATCATGGATGTGGCAGAGGTCGGGCGCTGGTTCATCGCCGAGGATCCCGGCGGCGCGCAGTTCGCGATCATGTCGCCCTATATATAGCCCGCCGGCCAATGCAAAAGCCGAACCGGGCAAAACCAAGACGAAGCCCATGACGAAGGCGAAAGCCGCAAAGAAGCCCGCGCCGAAAACGGCCGGGAAGGACAAGGCCAGATCCGCCGCCAGGCCCGCCAGAGTGCCGGCGAAGCCGTCGCTCCGCAAGGGCGCGTCCGCCCCCGCCCCGTCGCCAAAGGCGAAGCCGATGAAGGCGGCCATCAAAGCTGCTAAGAAGACGCCGGGGCTGCGCGCCGGCACGAAGGCGAAGCGCGATCTTGCCGCCGCCAAGGCGCGGGACGCATCGCTGAAAGGCCGCTCGCAGCGTAACAACAAGCGATAGGTCTTTTCCCATGCGCCTGGCGATGATCGCCGCCGCGAGCCTGATCGGCCTCGCAGCGGCTGCGGACGAGCACGGCACGCCCACCATCGCCCAGATGGGCTTTCTGACCGGCGACTGGGTGGAAACGCGCAACGGCTTCACCACCGAAGAACATTGGGTCGGCCCGGTCGGCGGCGTGATGGCGGGCATCGCCATCACCCATTCCGACAAGGCGGGGAAAAAGACCCGGATCGAGTTCATGAGCATCGTCGAGCGCGACGGCACGCTGGTTTTCATCGCCCGCCCCGATGGCCAGGACGGCGGCGAGTTCACGCTGAAGACCTCCGACAACGGCATCGCCACCTTCGAGAACGCCGCGCACGATTTTCCCCAGCGCATCACCTACGAGATCGCAGGCGACGATCTGGATACGCTGAAGGCGCGCATCGAAGGCACAGTGAATGGCAAGGAACGCGCGATGGACTGGACCTATTCCCGCGTCGCGCCGCCCGCCCGCTGACTCTATTCGATAAAAATTGTCGCTTTGCGATCAAGGACTTCTGAACGAAATCCTAACCGGGACTTCACGCCGCGCCGGTTAGAAACGGCGCATGTTCACGCAAAGCCGCGTCGCCATCGGCCTCGCTGCGCTCGCCTTGCTTGGCGGGCTTGCGGCGATCTATGTCCCGACCAGCCGCGTCACCGCCGACATCGACCGGGCGCTCCGGCAGGAAGACGACGTTCTGGCCGACGCGCTGAAAGAACGCCTGTTGCTGGACGCCGAGGAAGACGTCCGCGCGCTGGGAATTCTCGCCGACGCCAAAGGGCTCGACGGACTTGAGACCGTCGGCGAGCCGATGCGCGCCGCCGTCCGCGTCAGCGCCGTGCTCGTCACCGATGCGGCCGGCCGTTCGCTTCACACCTATGCCGCAAGCGACACGCCGGGCGGTATCAGCCGCACCCTGACGGTAAAGGCCATGGCGGCGCAGGCCGCCGCCACCCCGTTTGGAGAAGTCGCGCGCGGCTTCGTGCTGGCTTACGGCCAGACCTATGTCGCGGCGGCGCAGCCCCTGCCCCGCCTGCTGCCCGGCGGAAAGACCGGCGTGATCTTCGTCTTCACCCGCATCGAACACGCCGTCATGGCGCGCCTCTCGGAAGACTACGGCCTCAAGAATCTCGACCTGACGCAGCAAGCCCCGCAAGGCGATTCCCCGCATCTGCCGCTCTACGATGCGTCGGGCCGCGTCACCGGCTACCTGACCTGGCAGGCGACGAGCCCCGCCCACGCGATGCTGGAGCGTCTGGGGCCGTGGATCGGCGGCGTGGTCATCGCGGTGGGCGCGATCCTTGCGTTGCTGGTGGCCGTCACCTTCCGCGCTCATCGCAAGGCCGCAACGGCGGCGCTGGCCAATCAGGTTTTGGAGAAGGCGGATCGCGCGAAAAGCCTGCTCTTCGCCAATCTCAGCCACGAGTTCCGCACGCCCCTGAACGCCGTCATCGGCTTTTCCGATCTGATGCAGCGCGAAACCTTCGGGCCGCTGGGGCATCGGAAATACGCCGAGTATATCGGCGACATCCATTCCAGCGCCTCGCATCTTCTCGGCCTCATCGAGGACGTGCTGATCCTGTCGCGCTATGAGGCCAGCGACGGCATCACGCTGAACGAAAGCGTATCGCTGGACGAGCCGGTGCAGGATGTCGTGCGCATGCTGGCGCATCAGGCCGCAAAGAAGGGCCTCAAGCTCGTGATGACGCCGATCTCCGCGCCGGACGTCCTGTGCTCCGACAAGGCGATCCGTCAGGTCGCCATCAACCTGATCGGCAATGCGATCAAGTACACGGAAGCGGGCGAGATCCGCGTTTCCGGCGGCCTGAACGTCCGGGAAGACGGCGTCGAGCTGGTGGTGACGGATACCGGCATCGGCATCCCCGACGAACATATCGAGCGCGTGATGCGTCCGTTCGAGCAGGTGGACGACGTTTACGCCCGCAAGCAGGGCGGCACCGGCCTCGGCCTCTCGATCGTCACCTCGATCGTCGCCCATGCCGGCGCGACGATGCGTATCGAAAGCCGCCCCGGCAAAGGAACGCGCGTGACCGTCACCTTCCGCTGCGCCGCCGTCGCGGCGCAGCCGGTGCCGCAGGCCGCCTGAAGCGTCAGGCGAATTCCAGGATCACCGCATCGACGGCCAGGCTGTCGCCCTTCTTGGCGTTGATCTTGGCGACCACACCGTCCTTCTCCGCGCGCAGCACGTTCTCCATTTTCATCGCCTCGACCACCGCCAACGGCTCGCCCGCCTTCACGTCCTGCCCTTCGGCGACATTGATCGACACGACCAGCCCCGGCATCGGACACAGCAGGAATTTCGAGGTATCGGGCGCGACGCGCTCGACCATATAGCCCGCCAGTTCTGCGGCGCGCGGCGTCATCACACGCCCGGTCACGCTGGCGCCACGATGCCACAGGCGATAGCCGTCCATCGTCTTCACGATCTGCGCGACGAACGGCGCGCCGTCGATCAGGCCCTTGAAGACATTCTGACCCGGCACCCAGGCGCTCTCCACGATCACCGTGTCGCGGAAACCTTCCTTGCCGGCGTCATGGAAGCGGAACGTCGCCGGCCCCAGCGGGTCGGACGTCAGCCACACCGACAGCGCATGATCGACGCCGCCCAGGTTCACCACCCACTCCGACGGATAGGCCGAATTGGGATGGATGCGCCCCGAAACTTCGCGGGCTCGCGCGTTGTCGCGCGCATGGGCGAACACCGCCACCGCCGCCAGCTTCTCCGAGGCATCGTGCGGCAGCTCGACGCCATGGAAGCCGTCGGGGAATTCCTCGGCGATAAAGCCTGTGGTGATATTGCCCGACTTGAACCGTTCATGCCCCATCACGGCCTGCAGGAACGGCACGTTCTGCTGGATGCCCTCGATGTAGAAGGCGTCCAGCGCATCGGCCATCAACGCGATGGCCTCATCGCGCGTCGCCGCATGAGTGCACAGCTTGGCGATCATCGGGTCGTAGAACATCGAGATCTCGCCGCCTTCATAGACGCCGGTATCGTTGCGGATGACGCCCTGCCCCACCTTGCCCTCGGCGGGCGGGCGATACTTCACCAGTCGGCCGATCGAAGGCAGGAAATTACGATACGGGTCTTCGGCATAGATGCGGCTTTCCATCGCCCAGCCGTCGATCTTCACGTCCGACTGCTTGAGGCCAAGCTTCTCGCCATAGCCGACGCGGATCATCTGCTCGACCAGATCGACGCCGGTGATCAGCTCCGTCACCGGATGCTCGACCTGAAGGCGGGTGTTCATCTCCAGGAAGTAGAAGTTCCGCTTCCCGTCCACGATGAACTCCACCGTGCCGGCGCTATCGTAGCCGACGGCCTTGGCCAGGGCGACGGCCTGTTCGCCCATCGCTTTGCGGGTGGCGTCGTCGAGGAACGGCGACGGCGCTTCCTCGATCACCTTCTGGTGGCGGCGCTGGATCGAGCACTCGCGCTCGTTCAGATAAATGCAGTTGCCATGCTTGTCGCCGAGCACTTGGATTTCGATGTGGCGCGGCTCGGTGACGAATTTCTCGATGAAGATGCGGTCATCGCCGAACGAGGCCCGCGCTTCGTTCTGCGACGACAGGATCGCCTGCGCCAGTTCCTCCGCCGAGTTGCAGACGCGCAGGCCCTTGCCGCCGCCGCCCGCCGACGCTTTCACCATCACCGGATAGCCGATCTCGGCGGCGATCTTCGCGGCATGCTCCACGCCGTCGATCTCGCCGATGAAGCCCGGCACCGTATTCACCTTGGCGGCGCTGGCCAGCTTCTTGGATTCGATCTTGTCGCCCATCGCCGCGATGGCCTTGGCGTTCGGCCCCAGGAACGCGATGCCGTTTTCGGCCAGCGCGTCTGCGAACGCCGTGCGCTCCGACAGAAAGCCATAGCCCGGATGAACCGCCTCGGCGCCCGTCTGCTTACAGGCGTCGATGATCTTCTCCATGATCAGATACGACTGCGCCGCCGGCGGCGGGCCGATATGCACGGCTTCGTCGGCCATCGACACATGCAGCGCATCGCGGTCGGCGTCCGAATAGACGGCCACCGTCTTGATGCCCATGCGGCGGGCGGTCTTGATGACGCGGCAGGCGATCTCGCCGCGATTGGCGATCAGGATCTTCTTGAACATGCGGGGCGCTCCTTCGGGCCGTCAGACGGAAAAAAGGCCACCGGGGCGCGTTGCCCCGATGGCCTGATGATATGTGTCGCGGGGCGCCGGGCGGGGGCGCCCCCCGGCCCATCAGCCGCCAAAACCCCCCTGGGGGGCCCCCGCCCCCCC
>JAPUEF010000129.1:6277-8412 GCA_027492655.1 Alphaproteobacteria bacterium
GTCGTAAGGCGCGCGCGTGTATCGCGCAGCTCCCTCACAGCGGTCTGGGGTCGTGCTTCTTCCAGGGCAGTTCCTGCTTCTTGGTGCGCAGCATGCGCAGCGCGCGGGCGATGCGCCAGCGGGTGCGCGAGGGCTGGATCACCTCGTCGATATAACCGCGTGAGGCGGCGACGAACGGGGTGAGGAAGCGGTCCTCATATTCCCGGGTGCGCTCGGCGATGGCGTCAGGATTTTTCATGTCCTGACGGAAGATGATCTCCACCGCGCCCTTCGCGCCCATCACCGCGATCTGCGCGGTCGGCCAGGCATAGTTCACGTCGCCGCGGATATGTTTGGACGACATCACGTCATAGGCGCCGCCATAGGCCTTGCGCGTGATCACCGTGACCTTCGGCACCGTCGCCTCGGTATAGGCGAACAGCAGCTTCGCGCCGTGCTTGATCAGGCCGCCATATTCCTGCGCCGTGCCGGGCAGGAAGCCGGGCACGTCCACCAGCGTCACCAGCGGAATGTTGAAGCAGTCGCAGAAGCGCACGAAGCGCGCCGCCTTGCGGCTGGCGTCGCTGTCCAGAACGCCGGCCAGCACCATCGGCTGGTTGGCGACGAAACCGACCGTCTGCCCCTCGATGCGCCCGAAACCGGTCACGATGTTCTTCGCGAAGTTCTCCTGAATCTCGAAGAAATCGCCCTCGTCGGCGATCTTCAGGATCAGCTCCTTGATGTCGTAGGGCTTGTTGGGGTTGTCCGGCACCAGCGTGTCGAGCGAGTGGTCGGTGACGTCGTACGCGTCGAAGGTCGGACGCTCGGGCGCGTTTTCCCGATTGTTCAGCGGCAGGAAGTCGATCAGGCGACGCATCTGCTGCAGGCAGACGATGTCGTTGTCATAGGCGCCGTCGGCGATCGACGATTTGGTAGTGTGCACCTTCGCGCCGCCCAGCTCTTCCGAGGTGACGACTTCGTTCGTCACCGTCTTCACCACGTCCGGTCCGGTCACGAACATGTAGGACTGGTCGCGCACCATGAAGATGAAGTCGGTCATGGCGGGCGAATAGACGTCGCCGCCCGCGCACGGTCCCATGATCACGCTGATCTGCGGGATCACGCCCGACGACAGCACGTTGCGGCTGAACACTTCGCCATAGCCACCCAGCGAGGCGACGCCTTCCTGGATGCGCGCGCCGCCCGCGTCGAACAGGCCGATACAGGGCGCGCCCATGCGCAGCGCCAGATCCTGGATCTTGGTGATCTTCTCGGCATGCGCTTCCGAGGTCGAACCGCCGAACACCGTGAAGTCCTTGGCGAAGACATAGATCAGACGGCCGTTGACGGTGCCCCAGCCCGTGACGACGCCATCGCCCGCGACCTTGGTTTTCTCCATCCCGAAATCGGTGCCGCGATGTTCGACGAACATGTCGTATTCTTCGAACGACCCTGCATCGAGCAGCAGATCGATGCGCTCGCGCGCCGTCAGCTTGCCCTTCTTGTGCTGCGCATCGATGCGCGCCTGGCCGCCGCCGAGGCGCGCCTCTTCGCGGCGGCGTTCAAGCTCCTGGATGACGTTTTTCATAAGGGCGATCCCGGGCAGACTGTGATGATGTAAGGGGGCGTGAAATCACGTTTCTTGCGCCTGCGCAACGCGCCGCGACCGAATATGACTTGACGCGTCCGGAAGGCGGCACGTCGCCTGAAGGGACCGGAGCCTGCCTCTGAAAGCGGAGGCGGTCAGCCCTGAAGCAGCGTCAGGAAACGACCGCCATTCTCGGCTTCCTCGCGAATGCGCGCGGTTCTTGCGTCGGCTTCGCTATCGCGGCCCCAGCGCTCGATCTGAAATTCCTCATCGATGCGCGAAATGTCGAACGCCTCGCCGGCATTCAGCTGCCCGCCCAGCACCGCAAGGCCCAGTCCCAGCGAACCGTACGAGGTGGTCAACACATGCAACGCCGCCAGCTGGAACGGGTCGAGCGCCGCGACCGCGTTTTCCAGCGCCGCCAGCGTAGCGGCCGGCTGATCGACATGAATGATGCCCTCGGCCAGCAGCATTTTTGCGCCATGGTTGGCGGCAAGCCAGTCCAGCACCGGCTGCCAGGCCTTGGCCAGACGCACCGCCAGATTCAGCGGCTCGGTGGCGCGATAGC
>JAPUEF010000129.1:8422-18378 GCA_027492655.1 Alphaproteobacteria bacterium
ATCGTGCGCGCCATAGGCCGCCAGCCGCCTGGCGAAGGCGCCCTGCTCCGGCGCGATCCGGTCGATGGCCGCGTTGCTCATCGCCGTCAGCGGCATGGCCGCCGGCAGAACCCGGTCCTCCTGCGCCTCCCACTCCGCCGCAACCGCCGAGGCCAGCGCCGCCGTCGGCACCGTGAAGGCCGCCCGCGCCGGCGTCTTCAGGCGCCGCTCGTCCAGCCACACCCCATGGCCCTCGCCGTCGGCGCGGGCCGAAGCGGACTTGTAGAAGCGCGAAATGGTCGGTGCACTCATCGGGACGAACTCTTGGAACCTGGCTTGCGGGCTTTGGCGCGGAGGGCATCCGGCACGCCGTCATGGGGGCCGAATCTGGGCTTGGGCGAGGGAACCCAGGCTCGTTCGCCGGTGCCGTGCCTTGGATGCATCGGATACCAGACGCGGCTGCGTTTACGCGAGGCTTCCCCGAAGGTCGTCAGCACCACCGTCTCATCGGTATTGTTGAGAACCGTATGGGCCTGGCCCGTGCCGCTCGGCCACCCTACGAAATCGCCGGGAGACAATCTGAAAAGGCGGCCGTCCAGCCAGACATCGGGCGCGCCGGAGACGACGAAGGTGAATTCCTCCTCGTCGGCCTCGGCATGGGGATAGGAGGTCCGGCGGCCCGGGTTCAGCAGATCGATGCCGCCTCCGATACGGGCCAACCCCGAAACCCCGTTCAGCGCGATGAAGTCGGATGTCCGCTCCTCGTCACCCTCGTAACCCGTGTCACGCACCACCGGGGCCTCGACCGTATCGATGACGTTAGGCGGCAGGGCACGCTTCCGCGCCCCTTTCGCCCCCTCGCCGGCACGGCCATCATGCGGCCCCAGACGGCGTTTCGGCGGGTCGGGCCACAGCTTGCCGAGGCGCTCGAACCAGTCCGCGATCTTCGGGTCGCGGGGAAA
The DNA here is from genome assembly GCA_027492655.1 of Alphaproteobacteria bacterium. Taxonomy (GTDB): domain Bacteria; phylum Pseudomonadota; class Alphaproteobacteria; order Micropepsales; family Micropepsaceae; genus JADZAI01. The sequence goes on from JAPUEF010000129.1 coordinate 9,364, forward strand.
GGCGACACGCGAAGTGTAACGCGAAGCCTCCCCCACGGTCAGGAAGCGCACATCGGAGTCGGTATTGTTGATCAGCGCGTGCCCGATGCCGGTGCGATCGGGCCAGAAGGCGATGAAGCCCGGCTTCATGCGATGAAGGAACCCGTCCTGCCAAAGGTCTGGCGTGCCTTCCAGAACGATCACCAGTTCCTCTTCGTCACGCTCCGCATGAGGCGGCGAAGAACGCCGTCCCGGCGGCAGGCGATGATGCCGGACGCCCAGCCGCGTCATGCCCGTCACGCCGCTGAAGTCGGATGTGAAGCCGCGCGCCTCGCCCGTCGCCGGATGAGTATTTTCAACAGCTTGCTCGATATCCTTCCAGTGACGGATGCAGGACGGGCGCGCACTCATATCAGACGTCCGGGAAGAAATCGGTGGTCGTATCGGGCTCCCAGCCGAACAGCTCCCACGTCTTGCGCATATGGGCCGGCAGCGGCGCGGTGATCTCCAGATAGCCGCCCGACGGCTTGCGGATGCGCAGATACCGGGCATGAAGATGCATTTTCTGCGACATGGAACCCGAAAGCCGCGCGGCCTCCTCGCCGTATTTGAAGTCCCCGGCGATCGGGGTTCCCAGCGAGGCGGTATGGACACGCAGCTGGTGGGTCCGCCCCGTCACCGGCATCAAGGCCAGCCAGGCCGCTTTCTGGGCGGCATGATCGACCACCCGATAACGTGTCACGGCCCGCTTGGCGTCGTCATCCTCGCCTTTTTCGCGCACGACCATGCGCTCGTCGGTCCGACCCGGCCCGTGCGCCACCTTCGCCAGCGCCGCCTTGATGATCCCCTGATGCGGCTTGGGCACCCCCACCGTCAGCGCCCAATAGACCTTTTTCGTGTCCCGTTCGCGGAAGGATTCCGCCAGGGCCGCCGCCGCCGGCACCGTCCGCGCGATCACCAGGACACCGGATGTATCCTTGTCCAACCGGTGAACAAGCCGGGGCCGCTGCTTCTTTCCGAAGGTCAGCCCGCCCAGCAGATGGTCGACCGAACGGGTAATGCCCGGCCCGCCCTGGCTCGCCAGCCCAGGCGGCTTGTTGAGGACGATGATCTCAGAATCCATATAAATAACAAGATCTTCTGCCGCGATCTTCTCTTGAGAATTCAGCGGCGCATCCGTCTTGCGAACAGGAATCGTCTCGGCATCTTTGGGCATCGGCGGCACACGGATAGCCGCCCCCACAGCCAGGCGGTCACTCGCCTTCACCCGCCCGCCATCGACACGCACCTGCCCCGTGCGCAACAGCTTCTCCAGCGCGCCATGGCCAAGCCCCGGATAGTGGCGCTTGAACCACCGATCGACCCGGACCCCGCCCTCGTCACTGGCCACGATTTCCGTTTTGACGCCGCTCATCCAGCCACACTCCGAACGAGCCACATTCCGACGAACAAAAAGAGAACAGTCAAGGCCACCGAAGCGACCGCATACGCGCCTGCCATCGTCCAATCGCCTTTTTGGAGCATTAGGGCGGTATCGAGTGAGAAGGCCGAGAAAGTGGTGAAGCCGCCGAGGAGACCGGCCGTCAGAAACAGCCGTATATCGGGTGATATCGGCCAGACTCGCGCCGTCGTTTCCACGACAAGTCCCATGAGGAATGCGCCCAGCACATTCACCCCGAGGATACCCCAGGGGAAACTACCGCCTGCCGTCCGCTGGATCGCGCCCGAAAGCGCATAGCGAGCGACCGACCCCAAGGCCCCGCCTCCGGCCACCGCCAGCCAGGGCGTCACTGGTGCGCCATCTCCGACACGACAGCCGTGCCGTCGGCCTTGTTGAAGAGGCACAGCATCATGCCGTGTTCGCCGTTCATATGCGCCTGAGGATAGATGCCTTCGACGACAAGGGCGTCGTAGCCGACGCTGTCGTCGAACATGATGAGCTTGGTGTGCGCCTTGGGGTCTTTGAAGCCGGTGGCCGCGAAGCAGGCTTCCGTGACTTTCTGGTCGTGTTCAGCCCATGCATCCGGGCTGGAGGCTGCGGCGGGGAAGGCGAAAAGCGCCGCAATGGCGGCGAAAACGGCGAAACGAGTCATGCAGGGTCTCCCTCAATTGCTGCGGGTTTAACGCAGAGATCCGGGGATGACGAGACGGGAGAGGCGCCGTGCCCTCTCCCGCCCCCGAAGATGGGATCAGGCCGCGCGGAGGCCCTGCAGCCGCCGGGCGATGATCTCGTCCGCCTCGGCCATGATCCGGTCGATCAGTTCCTTGACGGTCGGAATGTCGTGGATGAGCCCGGCGACCATGCCGCAGCTCCAGCCGCCGGCATCCATGTCGCCGTCGCGCAGGATCTTGGGATAGACGCCCGCGACCTCGGCCGCGATGTCGCCGAACGAGAGCTTGTCGCCCATCTCCTTTTCCTTCGTCAGCAGGCGCTCGACGGCGGCGTTGGTGAGCACGCGCTCGGTATTGCGCAGCGGGCGCATGATGAGGCGGGTGTCGAGTTCGCTGGCTTTCACCAGCGCGTCCTTGACGTTCTGATGCACCGGGGCATCGACGGTCGCGATGAAACGGGTGCCCATATTCATGCCCTCGGCGCCCAGTGCCAGCGCCGCGACGAGGCTGCGCCCATCCGCCATCCCGCCCGAGGCGACGAAGGGAATCTTCAGTTCTTCCGCCGCGCGCGGCAGAAGGATGAAGTTCGGCACATCGTCTTCGCCCGGATGTCCGCCGCATTCGAAGCCGTCCACGCTGACCGCGTCGCAGCCGATCGCTTCGGCCTTCAAAGAGTGGCGAACCGAGGTGCATTTATGGATGACCTTGATGCCGGCCTCTTTCAGCGCCGGCAGCCATTTGGCGGGGTTATTGCCGGCCGTTTCGACCGCCTTCACGCCGCTCTTCACGATGGCTTCCACGAACCCCGGATAGTCCGGCGGGGTGACGGACGGCAGAAAGGTGAGGTTCACGCCGAACGGCTTGTCGGTCATGCCCTTGCAGCGCTCGATCTCTCTGGCGAGTTTCTCGGGCGTACCCTGCGTGAGGCCGGTGATGATCCCCAGGCCGCCGGCATTCGAGACCGCTGCCGCCATCTCGGCGAACCCGACATAGTGCATGCCGCCCTGAATGATCGGGTGCTCGATGCCGAAAAGCTCGGTGATGCGGGTCTTCATGGAAGGTCTCCTCTGCCTGTTCTGCTGCAAGGCGATGACTGAACGGCCGGCATCAAGGCGGATTTCGCAAGGCTTGTGAAGATCACCATAGGGCAAGCGGAAGTTGACGGACGCGGCAGTTTCCCATCGTTGAACCGGCGGCCGGGGCGTGGTGTGAATGGGGCATCAGGAAACAGGGAGAGAAAAAATGAGCGCAGCGCCTAAACACACCTTCGAGGTGACGCCGGAGCAGGAATACGAGCTGAACGACCTGCGCATGTCGAAAGAGTCGCAGCCGCTGTTCGACGCCGTGAAGCGGCACATCGCCGAGAATGTCGAGCCGATCGCCGAGGAATTCTATCGCCTTGGCGAAGAGCAGAAGAAGACAGACCGTTGGAGCTGGCACCCGCGCCAGCTGGAGCTTCTGGAAGGCGCGAAGAACAAGGCCAAGGCATCGGGCCTGTGGAATTTCTTCCTCCCCCACTCCGAGATCGGCCGCGGCCTGACCAATCTCGACTACGCCTATATCGCGGTTGAGCTGGGCAAGCAGGCGCTAGCCTCGGAATCGCTGAACTGCTCCGCCCCCGACACCGGCAATATGGAAGTCATCGAGCGCGTCGGCACCGAAGAGCAGAAGAAGAAGTGGCTGACCCCGCTGCTGAACGGCGAGATCCGTTCCGCCTATGTGATGACCGAGCCGAACGTCGCATCGTCCGACGCCAAGAACGTCTCGACCCGCGCCGAACTGGTGGGGGACGAATGGGTGATCAACGGCGAGAAATACTACATCTCCGGCGCCGGCGACCCACGCTGCAAAATTCTCATCGTCATGGTGAAGACCAGCCCCGACGCGCCGCCGCAATTCCAGCAGTCTCAGATCCTGGTTCCCAAGGACACGCCCGGCGTGGAGATTCTGGGGCCGATGCATGTGTTCGGCGAAGATCACGCGCCGCAGGGTCACATGCATATGCGCTTCAACAATGTGCGCGTGCCGAAGGAGAACATGCTGCTGGGCGAAGGGCGCGGCTTTGAAATCTCGCAGCTGCGCCTCGGGCCGGGGCGAATCCATCACTGCATGCGCTCGATCGGTCAGGCCGAAAAGGCGCTGGACCTGATGGTCAAGCGCGGCACGACCCGCGTGGCGTTCGGCAAACCCCTGGCCCAGCTGGGCGGCAATCTGGAAAAGATTTCGCGCGCCCGCATCGACATCGAGGCGATGCGCCTGATGGTGCTGAAGGCCGCCCGCGCCATGGACGTTCTTGGCAACCGCGAGGCTCGCGTATGGGTTTCGATGGTGAAGGCGATGGTGCCGGAGCGCGTGTGCCAGATCATCGACGAGGCGATCCAGATCCACGGCGCGACCGGCATTTCGGAATGGACGCCGTTGGCCAAGATGTACACCAACATGCGCCATCTGCGCTTCGCGGACGGGCCGGATGAAGTGCATCATATGGTGGTCGGCCGCGCCGAACTGACGCGGCACTGATCCTGACCATCACGAAGTGAAACGGCCCGCCGAAAGGCGGGCCGTTCGCGTTTCAGGAACCGGCGTTCCGCTTCGCACGAAGTTTCGCCCAATAATCCAGCCGCTTGGCGATCTCGCGCTCGAAGCCAAGCTCCTTCGGCGTGTAGAGCACGGGGCGCGCCATCTCATCGGGAAAGTAGTTCTGCCCCGAGAAGCCGTCTTCGGCGTCGTGGTCATACGTATAGCCGGTGCCGTAACCCTCAGCTTTCATCAGCTTGGTCGGGGCATTCAGGATATGCTTGGGCGGCATCAGAGAGCCTGTCGCCTTGGCCGCGGAGCGGGCCGCGCCGAAGCCTTTGTAGAGCGCGTTCGACTTCGGCGCGGTGGCGCAATAGACGAGCGCTTCCGCGATGGCGAGCTCGCCTTCCGGGCTGCCGAGGAAATCGTATGTATCCTTCGCCGCCGTTGCGATGACCAATGCCTGCGGGTCGGCGAGCCCGATATCTTCCACCGCCATGCGGATGATGCGACGCAGGAGATAGAGCGGCTGCTCGCCGCCGGCCAGCATGCGGGCGAACCAGTAGAGCGCCGCATCGGGATCGGAGCCGCGCACGGATTTGTGCAGCGCGGAGATGAGATTGTAGTGCTCCTCGCGATCCTTGTCATAGACGGGCGCGCGCTTCTGCACGACGTCCGCGAGACCGGCCGGGTCGAGCGGCGCAGCGTCCGGCAACGCGAAAAGTTCTTCCGCAAGATTGAGCAGATAGCGCCCGTCCCCATCGGCCATCGCGATGAGCGCTTCGCGCGCATCGGCGCTGAGCGGGAGAGGTTTCCCGATAAGCGCCTCCGCGCGATCGAGGATCGCGTCGAGCGCCGTTTCATCGAGACGCTTCAGAACCATCACCTGACAGCGCGACAGAAGCGCCGCGTTGAGCTCGAAGCTGGGGTTTTCGGTGGTCGCGCCGATCAGCACGATCGTGCCGTCTTCCATCACCGGCAGGAATGCATCCTGCTGGCTCCTGTTGAAGCGGTGGATCTCATCGACGAACAGAAGCGTGCCCTGCCCGCCCCGGCGCTTGGCGCGCGCAGCCTCGAACAATTTCTTGAGGTCGGCGACGCCGGAGAAGATCGCGCTGATCTGGACGAAATCCAGTTTGCTGGCGTGGGCGAGCAACCGCGCGATGGTGGTCTTGCCCGTGCCAGGCGGCCCCCAGAGGATCATCGAGGCGATGCGTCCGGCGCCGACCATCCGGCCGATGGGGCCATCGGCCTTCAGCAGATGTTCCTGCCCGATGACCTGATCGAGCGCCTGCGGTCGCAGCCGATCGGCCAGCGGCCGCGGCGCGTCGTCTTCCAGTCCGGCGGAGGCGAAGAGATCGGTCAGGCGCGAACCTCGAGCGTGTAAAGCGAACCGGCGCGCTTTACGACGATGCGCCAGCCTTTCTGTTCGCCGGCCTGAAGCTGGGCGTCCAGCGTGGCGACCGTGTCGATCTTTGTATCGTTCACTTCGACGATGATGTCGCCGGGCCGGAAATTATAGCGCCGCGCGATGGAGCGCCGCTGGGCGCCCAGCACAACGACGCCGCTCATGTCGGGAATGCCGAGCTCGTCGGCATAGGCCGGCGTGAGATTCGCGACCTGAGCGCCCTGCATCGGGTTGCGCCCTTCGATATTGAGTGCGGTGCGGTCGCCATCCGGCGGGGCGGCCAACGTAACATCCCATGTCTGCCACTGGCCGTCCTTGGGGCCTTCCACCTTGGCGACCTTGCCGATACCGGACGTGGCGATGCGATAACGCACCGCAGAGGGATCGTTCACCTCAAAGCCGTCGATCTTCCAGATGACGTCGCCCGTCTTGATGCCGGCCTGGTCGGCGGGGCCGCCAGGATAGACGGAGCGAACGATGACGCCCTGCGGCCGGTCGAGGCCGAGCGAGGCGGCGATATCCTGCGTCAGCTCCTGCGTCTCCGCCCCCAGCCAGGCGCGCGCGATCTTGCCGCCCTCGCCCGCCCCGTCGATGGTCGCGCGGACCATGTTCGAGGGAATGGCGAAGCCGATGCCGATGGAGCCGCCCGACCGCGAGAAGATCGCGGTGTTGATGCCGATGAGCTGACCGTCCGCCGTGACGAGCGCGCCGCCCGAGTTACCCGGATTGATCGCCGCATCGGTCTGGATGAACGACTGATAGTCGGAAATGCCGACATTGGTGCGCGCCACGGCCGAGATGATACCCAGCGTCACCGTCTGGCCGACGCCGAAGGGATTGCCGATGGCGAGCACCAGATCGCCGACCTCCGCGCCATCGCTGTCGCGCATCGGAACCATCGGGAGTTTCTCGCCCTTGGGATCGATCTTGAGCAGCGCGATATCGGTGCGCGCGTCGGCAAGCTGAACCTTGGCCTCGAACTCGCGGCGGTCCGAGAGCACGACGATCAGCTCATCCGCGCCTTCGATGACGTGATTATTCGTGACGATCAAACCATCGTCGCGGACGATGACGCCCGAACCAAGCGAGTTCTGCGTGCGATCCTGCTGAGGACCGTAGAACTCTTCATAGAATGGATCGCCCGCATACGGATTGCGCACGATCGTCTTGGCGTAGACGTTCACGACCGCCGGCGCGACGCGCTTCACGATGGGCGCGAATGTGCCGGAGAGCTCGCCAGCCGTTTCGGGCGGTGCGGAATCGGAAGGCGGCGGCAGGGCATCCTGAGCCAGGCCGGATACTGCGACCCAGCCAGCGAAAATCGGGGCGAGAAGAGCGCGCATGGGGACCGTCATGATTAGAGCGGAACTATAACGCATCCGCAGCGGCAAGGATGCCAGTCACGGCCGGTTGAACAGCAGATTGACGCCGCCGGAGATCGAATGCTCTGCTAACGCCCCGGGGGGGGGGGCATCGTGCAGGATACAGGTCTTAAGGGCACAGACTATGTGCTGCGCGCCTTTGGGTTCACCATAAGCGATTTCGGCGCGATCCTTCTTGGAATGCTTCCCTGGATGTTGCCGCTTGTCGCTGTCGGCATGTGGCCCGTCCTGGACACGGACGGGTACTACGGACGCATCCTCGTCGCGCAGAGCAACTTCGCCGCCTCGGGGAATATCCATCACGGCCCCACCTTCACAGGGTCGCTGTTTCTGCTGCTGCTCTCAGGCTTTCAGATGACGATGCTGGCGGGGTTCGCGATCCAGAGGCATCGGCGCGTACTCTCGCTGGTCATACCTATGGAGCGCAGCCTGACCGCAGCGGTGGCGCCTTATGTCGGATACTGGCTCGCCACCGGCTTCGCTGCAGGCTTTCTAGGATTTCTGGGAGGGCTGGTCATCAGCTTGCTGAGCGCAACAACCCTGCAAGGGGCCGTGCCCTACCTGGCAATCATTCTTATGGCGGGCATAGGGCTTCTCGTATTGCGCGGCGTCCTGATCTTTCCCGCGATTGCCGTCGGCGACCGAGGCATGACGATCCGCGTATCGTTTGAGGTTACGTCCCACAGCATTTGGAGAATGGCGCTCTCTGTCATTCTGATTGCCATACCTCTCATTCTCTTGACCCTCGTGTTCTCGCTGATTGTCGGCCAGCTTCTGCCGCTGCATCCCTGGTGGCGGCACGTGTTGGTCTTGACGCTGGGGACTCAGATTATCCAGTTCATCGGCACCGCCGTTTTCATCGCCTACATTTCGCTGGTTTACGCGCACAAGCGCGGCGATGGCGTCCCGGCCCCGCCCGACTGGGACGATAGCGTCGAAGCGAAGCCATAGTCCTTTACAAACGAAAAGGGCGGCTCTCGCGAGCCGCCCTTCCCCTATCTCTGTATCGAAGCGCTTATGCCGCTTCGGCGTCTTCGCGGACGTCCACCGGGCCGGAATCCTTGCCCTTGGCGGTGACGTCGCGCTCGACGAACTCGACGATCGCCATCGGAGCGGCGTCGCCGAAGCGGATGCCGGCCTTCAGCACGCGGATGTAACCGCCCGAGCGCGCCGCATAACGCGGGGCCAGAACGTCGATGATCTTGGCGGCCGACGCCTCGTCGCCGATCTCGGCGATGAGCTGGCGGCGGGCGGCAAGACGAGTCTTGTCGTTCGCGCGCTTGGCGACGGTGATGAGCTTCTCGACGATCGGACGGAGATCCTTCGCCTTGGGAAGCGTGGTCTTGATCTGCTCGTGCTTCACCAGAGCGGCTGCCATGTTGGCGAACATGGCGGCGCGGTGAGCGTGGGTACGGTTGAGCTTGCGGCCCGAATTTCCGTGGCGCATGGCCTTAAGTCTCTTTTCTTAGAACTGGTCTTCGTAACGCTTGGCGAGATCGTCGATGTTCTCGGGCGGCCAACCGGGCACTTCCATGCCGAGGTGGAGACCCATATTGGCGAGAACTTCCTTGATCTCGTTCAGCGACTTGCGGCCGAAGTTCGGCGTGCGGAGCATCT
>JAPUEF010000130.1:0-5596 GCA_027492655.1 Alphaproteobacteria bacterium
CCGAAGTGCCGCTGACCCCCGGATAGGTGACGTTGGACAGCAGACCATGCATGCCGTGGCCGAATTCGTGGAACATGGTCGAGGCGTCGTCCCACGACAGCAGAACCGGCTGGCCGGGCGCGGCGGGGATAGCGTTCTGGTTGTTGGAGACGATGGGCGTGATCTCGCCGTCCATCCGGTTCTGGTCGCGATAGGCGTTCATCCAGGCGCCCGAGCGTTTCCCCTTGCGGGCATAGGGATCGTAGTACCAGAGGCCCACGCGCTTGCCGTCGCGGGTGACTTCCCAGACCGTCACATCGGGGTGATAGACGGCCGGGCCGTGGATTTCCCTGAACTCGGTGCCGTAGAGCGTCTTCACCGCCCAGAACATGCCTTCGCGGATTTTCGCGAGCTGCAGGTAGGGCTTCACCTCGTTCTCATCGACGTCGTATTTCGCCTTGCGGACTTTCTCCGCATAGAAGCGGTAGTCCCACGGCTCGATGGTGATCTTGTCTCCGGCGGCGTCGGCGGCCGCCTGCATATCCTTCACCTCTTCCTCCGCGCGGGCGCGGGCGGCGGGCCACACCTTCATCATCAGCGCCATGGCGGCATCGGGCGTTTTCGCCATGTTGTTATCGACCGCCCAGTGCGCATGGCTGGCGAAGCCGAGCAGCTTGGCGCGTTCCTGACGGAGCTTCAGGATTTCGGCGATGACCGGCTTGTTGTCGTGTTCGCCGGGATTATCGCCGCGATTTGTGAAGAGACGCCACGCCTTCTCGCGCAGATCGCGGCGCGTGGCATAGGTCATCACCGCTTCCATCGCCGAGCGCGTGTTGGCGAAGATGTACTGGCCCTTCTGTCCCTTGGCCTCGCCCGCCGCGGCGGCCGCCGCCTTGACGTTATCGGGCAGGCCGTCGAGATCGGCTTCCGTCAGCACCAGCTCCAGATCGTCTTCATCGTGCAGCGTGTTCTGGCCGAAGGTGGTGTAGAGGGCGGCGAGCTGCTGGTTCAGGTCTTTGAGGCGGGCCTTTTCGGCCGCGCCGAGCGCCGCGCCGCGACGGGCGAAGCGCTTGTAGTAGCCCTCGATCAGCTGCTGCTGTTCGGTGGTGAAGCCGCCGGCGGCCATGCCGTCATACACCGCCTTCACACGCGCGAAGAGCGCCTCGTTCTGCACCACCTCGTCCTGGAACGCCGAATAGAGCGGCGCCATTTCGGTCTCGATCGCCTGGATGGCTTCGTCGTTCATGGTGGACGAGAAGACGTTGAACAGCGAGCTGACGCGGTCGAACGCGCCGCCCGACTTCTCCATTGCGACGATGGTGTTCTCGAAGGTCGCCGGCTCGGTGGCGGCCGCGATGGCGGCCAGTTCGGCGCGGTTGATGTCCATGCCTTTGAGCAGAGCCGGCTTCAGAAGCTCGGCCTTCACCTTGTCGAAGGGCGGCGTGCCGCCGAAATCGCCGGTCCACGGCGCGAGCAGCGGATCGTCCGCGCCGCCTTCGGCCTGAGCGAAGGCGACGCCGCCGAACTTCAGCCCCGACATGACGGCAGCTGCGGCGGCGGACTGGAGGAAGGTACGTCTTTGCATGGTGCCCCTGCTTTTGATCTGTCTGGCCGCAGCTTAGGCGCGCCGTTTCTCCGTGCAACGTCACGGAGGCGTGAAAACGCCGGGTTCCTCCGAACTTATTGCGTCGCAGCAGGATCGGGCGTCTCATCCGATTCTGACGGGGGCATTCCATGGATATCGGCGTTTTTATTCCCATCGCCAATAATGGCTGGATCATGTCGGCGACCTCGCCGCAGTTCATGCCGACCTTCGACCTGAACAAGGAAATCACGCTGAAGGCGGAGAAGTACGGCCTCGATTTCGCGCTCTCGATGATCAAGCTGCACGGGTTCGGCGGGAAGACCGAGTTCTGGGATTACGCCATGGAGAGCTTCACGCTGATGGCGGGGCTGGCGGCGGTGACGGAGCGGATCAAGCTGTATGCCTCGGTGCCGGTGCTGGCGATCCCGGCACCCATCGCGGCGCGGATGGCGGTGACGATCGATTCCATCAGCCACGGGCGGTTCGGCATCAATATCGTCAGCGGCTGGCAGAAGGCGGAATACGACCAGATGAATATCTGGCCGGGGCAGGAGCACTTCCTGAACCGCTATGCGTTCTGCGCCGAGTACGTGACGGTGATGAAAGAGCTGTGGGAGACCGGGCAGTCGGACTTCAAGGGTCGCTTCCTGACCATGAACGATTGCCGGCTGCTGCCCAAGCCGCAGGCCAGGATCGACATCGTGTGCGCGGGGCAGAGCCAGACCGGCGTCGATTTCGCGGCGGCGCATGCGGATTACAATTTCTGCTTCGGCATGGGTCTGAACGAGCCGAAGAAATGCGCCGAGGCCGTGCAGCGCAATGTCGATGCGGCGAAGAAGACGGGCCGCAAATGCGGCGCGCTGCTGCTGTTCATGATCATCGCGGCGGAGAGCGACGAGGCGGCGTGGGCCAAGTGGGAGCACTACAAGGAAGGGGCGGATATCGACGCCATCGCCTGGATGAACAGCCAGGGCGAGGCGGATACGCGCAAGAGCATCGACGTTTCGGCGATCTATATGTCGCGGCCGCCTTCGGCGATGAATTTGAACATCGGGACGCTGGTGGGGTCGTATGCGACGGTGGCGAAGCTGATGGACGAGATCGACGAGATCGAGGGCGCGGCGGGCGTGCTGCTGACGTTCGACGATTTCCTGGAGGGCATGGATGCGTTCGGCCAGCACATCCAGCCGCTGATGAAGAGCCGCAATGTCTGACATTCAGCGCCCCGGATCGACCGTCACCCTGCCCGCGCGTCCGGAGGCGTTGCCGCTGAACCCGAAGTCCTCCGCGCTGATCGTGGTGGATATGCAGAACGCTTATGCCTCGCCGGGCGGGTATCTGGACATCGCGGGGTTCGACATTTCGGGGGCGGCGGCGGCGATCGAAAAGATCAGGCTGGCGGTCGACGCGGCGCGGGCGGCGGGCGTGACGGTGGTGTTTTTCAAGAATGGCTGGGACAAGGATTATGTCGAGGCCGGCGCGCCGGGCTCGCCCAATTGGTGGAAGTCGAACGCGCTCAAAGTCATGCGGCAGAAGCCAGAGCTTCAGGGCACGCTGCTGGCCAAGGGCGGATGGGACCATGAGCTGATCGATGCGCTGAAGCCTGAGAGGGGCGACATCGTGATCGAGAAGCCGCGCTACAGTGCGTTCTTCAATACGCCGCTGGATTCCATGCTGCGGGCGCGGGGGATCACCACCCTCGCCTTCTGCGGCATCGCGACGAATGTGTGCGTGGAATCGACCCTGCGCGACGGGTTTCACCTGGAATATTTCGGCGTGCTGCTGGAGGACGCGACGCATCAGGCGGGGCCGCCCGAGATGCAGACGGCGGCTGTTTACAACATCGAGAAATTCTTCGGCTGGGTGACGAGCACGGCCGATTTCTGCGGCACCATCGGCCAGGCGCCGGACTGACAATCAGGAGGAGAGAGATGCCCAAGACCGTCATCACGCCGCCCGGCACGCAGACGCCGATTGCGCCGTTTTCGCCCGGCACGCTGGCCGATGGCGTCGTCTATGTGTCGGGGACACTGGCGTTCACGAAGGACAACCAGGTCGCGCATGTCGGCGATGCCGAGGGGCAGACGCGGGCGGTGCTGACCACCATCAAGTCGGTGATCGAAACCGCTGGCGGGACGATGGAGGACGTGACGTTCAACCAGATCTTCCTGAAGAGCTGGGATGACTATGCGGCGATGAACAAGGTCTATGCCGAGTTCTTCCCGGGCGAGAAGCCCGCGCGGTACTGCATCCAGTGCGGTCTGGTGCGGCCGGACTTTCTGGTGGAGATCGCCTCCATCGCGCATATCGGGAAGCCGTGACGGGAGACAAGCCATGAGCGACGCATCCGTTGAACACCGTATCACCGAGAAAATCCGCAAGAGTTGGCTGTCGTTCCTGCTGCTGGGAGCCGCGTTCGTCATCGGCGGGGCGCTTGCCATCGCGCTGCCGGAAATCTCTTCGCTCGCGGCGAGCCTGACGGTCGGTGTGCTGCTCGCGGTGTGCGGCGTGGTGCAGATCGTCCAGGCGTTCCGCACGACGGGATGGCAGGGCTTCGTCTGGCATCTGGCGACCGGCATTATCCAGCTGGTCGGCGGCGCGGTGATCTATTTCGATCCGTTCGCCGGAGCGATCGCGATCACGCTGGTGATCGCCGTCGTGCTGGCGGCGCATGGCGCGGCGGAAGTGGCGCTGGCGCTGAAGGTGCGGCCGTTCGACGGCTGGGGCTGGCTTTTGCTCGCCGGGCTGGTGGCCATCGGCGCGGGCATTCTGATCGCCGTGAAGCTGCCGCTGGCCGGCCTGTCGGTACCCGGCACGCTGGTGGGGCTGTCGCTGATTTTTACGGGCTCGGCCTATATCGCGATTTCACTCGCGGCCCGCCGTATCGTCAGGGCGCTGAGCGCGCCCTGATCTGCGCGCATGAGGACGGGGAGACTTTCTCCCCGCCCCCAGGTTCAGGTCACGGCCTCGTCGGGTAGATGCCGCTGTACACGATGCAGAAGCGCATGCCTTCCGGTGCGTTCCCGCGCAGATCGGGCAGCTTGAAGGTGCGCTGGCCATCGCCGCCATGGGTGGTCCCGATCAACGAGAACAGCACGTTATATTGCGGGATCGACAATTCCTGGCCAGCCGCCTCAAACGAGCCCGACGGACAGAAGGTCGCCGCGATCAACCCGACATCGCCGGTATAGCTGTCAGGCCCGAATGCAAATGCCGCGGGCGCGATGCCCAGCGAGATCGAAAGGCCAGCGGCGGCGGCGAAAATTTTTCCGAACTTCATGAATTCCCCGAACTGAGCGATACGGCGGCACACCGCCAACACGGCGGCGATCATGCCGATAAGCCATAGCATCACAAGACAATTGCGGCGGGATGGCGGCGCCTACGTCCCGCTGAGCCACGCGCCTTCGGCGCGGTAGAGCGCGTCGCAGAGATCGGGGCGGTCGAGGCCCGGCAGATCCGCACGCGCCTGCTTGCCGGATTCGGCGAGGAGGTAGCTCAGATGGCGATACGGCGCGCGATAGCCGGCGAGGCGCGCGCGATCGATGGCTGGAAAAACGCCCGGCTCGAACGCCCATGAATCCGCGAGATAGAGCGCGGCGAGGCGCGCAATACGCCAGACGCCGCGCTTTTCGGCGCGCACGAACAAGCGCGCGTCGGCGCTGACGGTGACGGGCGCATCGCCGATCCGGCCGGGCAGCAGGATGACGCAGCCGGTTTCGGCCAGCGCCCGCGCGCCGTTCAGCGTGACGATGCTGGGCGACATGCGGTGGAGATGGCGGATGCCGTTCGCGAACGCGGCCGTCGAGGCGGCGACGAAATCCGGGCCGCTGGTTTCGATCCACGAAATGCTCACCCGGCTGTCCGGGTGATAGCAGGCGGCCATGCGGTCCCACTGACCCTGATCGCGGGCGGCGCGCTCGGTCTGCACCAGATCGATGACGGCGGCGCGGTCGGCCAGATCGGCGAGCGTGCCGCTCACTTCTTCAGGCCGATCTCGCGCAGGCGCTGGCTGAGGAACTCGCCCGCCGT
>JAPUEF010000130.1:5606-18213 GCA_027492655.1 Alphaproteobacteria bacterium
ATTTCGCGCCGCCGCCGACGCATTGCGGCAGAACGTCGAGGGGCGTCGCCGATGTGGGGTGCATGAAAAAGGGCATCGAGTAGCGGCTGACATTGGGGCCGGCGGGATTGACCACACGGTGCGTGGTCGCCGGGATGACGCCGTTGGTGAGGCGGGCGAGCATGTCGCCGCTATCCACGATGAGGTTCTTCGGTTCGGTCTCGACGGGCAGCCATGTGCCGTCGCGGTCGAGCAGTTCCAGCCCCGCGCCCTTGGCGGCGACGAGGATGGTGATGAAGTTGATGTCCTCGTGCGCGGCGGAGCGCACCGCGCCGGCGGGCGCGTCGCCCGGGATCGGGGGATAGTGCAGCAGGCGGAGGATCGAGGTGCCGCCCTTCACCAGCGGATCGAAATAATCGTCGGCCAGGCCGAGCTTCGGCGCGAGCGCCTGGAGCAGGATGCGGCCGGTTTCATCGAGCGCCGCGAAGAGACGCTTGAACGTGGCGTCGAAGCCGGCGGGTTTCAGCGGCCAGACATTCGGGGCGAAGTCGCCATCAGGCGCGTCAGGGTCGTAGCTCTCGCGGCCGAGCTGCCAGAACTCCTTGAGGTCGGCGATGGTGCGGCCCTTGGCGTGCTCGACGCCGAACGGCGTGTAACCGCGCAGGCCGTTGGCATAGGCGCGCTTCTCGGCATCGGGCAGTGCGAAGAATTCGGCGGAGAGGCGGTAGGCATCGTCCAGCAGAGCGGCATCGACATTGTGGTCATCGAGGATGAAGAAGCCGTAGCGGGTCAGGCCCGCAAACAGTGCGTCGGAGAAGGCCGCACGCGCGGCCGCATCGCCGCGCGTGAACTGGGTGAGGCTGAGTGTGGGAACGCCGGTCATGGGGTGAGTATAGCCTCGACTTCGGGCCGTGTGGGGAGCGAGGTCTGCGCCCCGGCCCCCGTGGCCGTGACGGCCCCGGCGGCGCAGGCGAAGCGGAGCGCGGTTTCGGGCGGCTGCTTCTCAAGCAGGGCCAAAGTGAGGGCCGCGACGAAGGTGTCGCCCGCCCCCGTGGTATCGACCGGCGTGATCGGCGGCGGGGCGGCCTCCGCGAGCTTCCGGCCATTCTGGAAGATAGCCGCGCCGTTCGCGCCATAGGTGATCGCGACGAGGCCGCGCGCCGCGTGGAGCGCCGCGCCGTAGAAGGCGGCCTCGCCCTCGTTGACCACGATGAGATCGGCGTCGGCGAAGGTTTCCGGCGGCAGCGCCGCGGCGGGGGCGAGGTTGAGCACCGTGTAGCCGGTGAAAGCCCGGGCGGCGGCGGCGACGGTCTCCAGAGGGATTTCGAGCTGGAGGATCAGGGCGTCAGCGCGGGGCAGCCGCATCGCCTCGGGCGTCAGCGTGAGATTTGCGCCGGGGGCGACGACGATCTGGTTTTCGCCGGAGGCGGCGACCGCGATGAGGGCGACGCCGGTGGGCGCGGCGTCATCTTCGCGGAGGTCGGAGAGATCGACACCGGCTTCGCGCAGCAGGCGAAGCGCGGCGTCGGCATTGGCGTCGCGGCCGACGCGGGCGCTCAGCGAGACGGTTGCGCCGAGACGACGGGCGGCGAGCGCCTGGTTGGCGCCCTTGCCGCCGGGATGCTGGGCCAGCACGGCGTTGGTGACGGTCTCGCCCGGCGCGGGCAGCGTCGCGCCGGTCGCGACGATGTCGAGATTGACCGAGCCGAGCACGGCGATGCGCGGGGCGCTCATAGCGCGAGCTTCTGGTTGAGGAGCGCGAAGACCCCTGCCCCATCGGCTTTCACGGCCCACTGGGCGTTCGCGTCAGGCGCGTCGAAAGCAATGACGGTCTGGCCGAAATTCGGACCTTCATTCGTTTCCACCGTCACGCGCGCGGGGCGGAGATGGAAGAGGTCGGGCCGCAGCAGCCAGGCGATGGTGCACGGATCGTGCAGCGGGGCGCCGCTGCGGCGGCGGATGTCGGCTTCGACATTGTTGGAGAAGCGCATGATCTGAGCCGAGGCCTGCGCGCCCGGCGTGTCGATGGCTTCCAGAGCCGCGATGCGTTCGGGCAGCGTCAGCACCTGATAGGTGACATCGAGGCTGAAGATCGCGATGGGGCAGCCGGCCCCGAGCATCACATGAAAGGCGTGCGGATCGGCGAAGACATTGTATTCGGCGGTCGGCGTGATGTTGCCGCCCATCGTGTCGGCCCCGCCCATCACGACGATCTGTTTCAGGCGCTTGCCGAGTTCGGGCGCGAACAGCATCGCCTGCGCGACATTGGTGGCCGGTCCGGTGACGGCGAGCGTGATGCTGCCGGAAGGTGCGGCCATCACGGTTTCGACGATGAAGCGGGCGGCGTGGTCTGCCTCCAGCGGCGCGGCGGGTTCGAAGATGGCGAGCGGGCCGAGGCCGCTTTCGCCGTGAAAGTCGCCCGCCTCGACGGGCGCGCGCACCATCGGGCGGTCAGCGCCGGCGAAGACCGGCACGTCAGGGCGGTTGGCGATCTGGCGGATCAGGCGGGCGTTGCGGGCGGTGCGTTCAAGCCCCGCATTCCCGGCGACGGTGGTGACGCCGAGAATGTCGAGCGCTTCGTGCGACGCGAACGCCAGCAACAGCGCCACGGCGTCATCGACGCCGGGGTCGCAATCGATGATGAGGCGGGTAGGAGACACACTCATATCGTCATGCCCGCGCAGGCGGGTATCCAGCAACTGCGCCCGGTCGTGGATGCCCGCCTGCGCGGGCATGACACGATGGATGCGGCATCAGAGCTTCACCAGCATCTTGCCGAAATTGTCGCCGGTGAAGAGCTTGAGGAAGGCGGCGACGGCGTTTTCGACGCCCTGCTCCACCGTCTCCTTCGTCTTGATCTGGCCCGAGGCGATCCAGCCGCCGACGTCTTTGGCGAAGGCCGGAGCCATGTTCGCATAGGTGGAGACGATGAAGCCTTCCCATTTCAGCTGCTTGCCGACGATCTGAACGAGATTCTTCGGCGCGGCGTTGGCTTCCAGCGCGTTATAGCCCGAGATCATGCCGCAGAAGGCGAAGCGGGCATGCGTCTTGGCCGCGGTGATCGCGGCTTCGAGATGTTCGCCGCCGACATTCTCGAAATAGGCGTCGATCCCCCCCGGCGCAGCGGCGAGGACCGCCTTGGTGAGATCGGGCACGGCCTTGTAGTCGATGGCGTGATCGACGCCGATCTCCTTCAGGAACGCGACCTTCTCGGCTCCGCCGGCCGAGCCGATGACGGTCGCGCCGATCTGCCTGGCGATCTGGCAGGCCATCTGGCCGACCGCGCCCGAGGCGGCGGAGACGAAGATGGTCTCGCCCGCTTTCAGATCGATGATCTTCTTCACGCCGACATAGGCGGTGAGGCCGGGCATGCCGAGCGCGCCGAGGAAAAGCTGTTCGAGCAGGCCGTGCGTGTCGAGCTTCTGAACTTCGTTATCCCTGGCGTTGAAGACCTCGCGCCAGCCGAACATCGACTGGACCTTGTCGCCCACTTTGAATTTTTCGGAGTTGGAGGCGATCACCTCGCCCACCGCGCCGCCGGTCATCGCTTCACCGACCTGGAAGGCGGCGGCGTAGCTGGGGCCGTCATACATGCGGCCGCGCATATAGGGATCGACGGACATCCAGCTGTTGCGGACCTGGACCTCGCCGGCGCCGGGCGCACCGACATCGACGGTCGCGAACTCGAAATTGGCCGGGGTGGGCATGCCGACGGGGCGGGTTTTCAGACGCCATTCGCGCGATTGGGCCATGGGTAGTTCTCCTCACCTGTTGTCTTGTGTCGTGACGGCGATCAACCTAGCACAGTCAGGAAGAGGGTGCGCCAGACGTCGCATCGAAGCCGCCGCTGAGGGGAGCGACATGCCGGGCCTGTATTTCGACGAACTGACCGTGGGGCAGGTTTTCCAGCATCCGATCCGGCGGACCATCACCGAGGCGGACAATGTGTGGTTCAGCGCGCTGACCCATAATCCGGCGCAGCTTCATCTCGATGAGGAGTACTGCAGGACCGAGACGCAATACGGCCAGCGGCTGGTCAATTCGTGCTTCACGCTGGGGCTGATGACCGGCATCTCGGTCGGCGACACGACGCTGGGCACCGCCATCGCCAATCTCGGTTGGGACGAGGTGCGATTCCCCAAGCCTCTGTTCCATGGCGATACGGTGCGGATCGAGACCGAGGTGATCGAGCTGCGCGAGAGCAAGTCGCGGCCCGACGCCGGGGTCGTGGTGTTCATGCACCGCTGCTTCAATCAGAAGAACGAACTGGTGGCGCACTGCAAGCGCAGCGGCCTGCAGAAGAAGAAGCCGGCATGAGCCGGCTGCGCTCGTTCCTGTTCGTCCCCGGCGACAGCGAGAAGAAGCTGGCGAAGGGGATGGGGACCGGCGCGGATGCGCTGATCCTCGATCTGGAAGACGCAGTGGCGGAGAGCGCCAAGCCGGCGGCGCGCGGGCTGGTGGTCGAGGCGCTGAAGGGTGCGCGGCCCTCGCAGCTTTGGGTGCGCATCAATCCGCTGACGACGCCGCATGCCTTGGCGGATCTGGACGCGGTGGTGGCGGGCGCGCCGGACGGGATCGTCATCCCGAAGCCGGACTCGGCCGCCGATCTGGTGGCGCTGGATGCGCTGCTGACGGAGCGGGAGGCCGCAGCCGGTCTGCCGCCGCGCGGCATCCGGGTGATGCCGGTGGCGACGGAGACGCCCGCTTCGGTGTTCGGGCTGGGCAGTTATGGCCCCACGACGCCGCGTCTGGCGGCGCTGACCTGGGGGGCGGAAGACCTGCCGGCGGCGGTGGGCGCCTCGGTGAACCGGATGGCGGATGGCCAGTACACCGATCTCTGCCGGATCGTTCGCAGCCTCGCCATTGCGGCGGCAGCGAAGGCGGACGTGCCGGCGATCGAGACGGTCTATCCGGCGTTCAGGGATCTGGAGGGGTTGAGGGCCTATGCGGCGCAGGGCCGGCGCGAGGGCTTCCTGGGCATGATGGCGATCCACCCCGATCAGGTGGCGGTGATCACCGAAGTATTCACGCCCGGCGCCGCCGAAATCGCCCACGCCCAGGCGGTGGTCGATCTGTTCGCCGCCAATCCCGGGGTCGGCGCTTTGGCGCTGGACGGGAAAATGCTGGATTTTCCGCATCTTAAGCAGGCCCGGCGCATTCTGGCGTCGGCCGGGGAAAACTGAGCGCAAAGCGGGAACCAAATCGCGGCATCAGCCGTTCATTCGGATCGGCGCTTGGGGGCACGACGGCGCGCGTGCGGTGATGACGGATCTTAACTTTCACGTTCTCTTCGATGCCTTGCCCAGCCCCTACATGGTGCTGGACACGGAGCTGCGCTTCGTCGCGGCGAATCCCGCCTATCTGGCGGTGACGAAGCGCCGACTGGAAGACCTGCTCGGTCGCTATCTGTTCGACATGTTTCCCGACCCCGGCGAGAACGGTCGCCGCCTGGCGGCTTCGTTCCGCAGGGTGCTGGATACCGGGCAGCCGGACACGCTGGCCTATCTGCCCTATGCGATCGCACTTCCGGAGGCGGAAGGCGGCGGGCTCTCCTATCGTTACTGGACCTGCGCCCATACGCCCCTGCCCGGCCCGAACGGCAAGACCGCGTTCATCTTGCAGAACACGGTGGACGTGACCGATATCGTGCGCAGCGGCGAGGACGCGACGCTGCCCTTCCGCCAGATCCCTGAGACCTCTGCACTGATCCAGCGGGCGCAGGAAGCATCCGCCATGAAGGACGCGCTGGCGCGCGAGGCAGATGCCTTCCGCCGCCTGTTCCAGCAGGCGCCCAGCATGATCGCGGTGCTGTCGGGGCCGGACCACGAGATCACCTTCGCGAACGATACCCTGATCAGCTTCCTCGGCGGGCGCGAGCTGGTGGGGGTGAACGTGCGCGGCGGTCTGCCCGACATCGCTGCTCAGAGCTTCATGGGCTGGCTGGACGACGTCTATCGCAGCGGGACGCCGATTTCGGGCAACGGCGTACCGATCCGGGTGGCGCGGCCGGACCAGAATGCGGCGGACCATTACGTCGATTTCGCCTTCCATCCGATCTTCGACGAACATGGCGCCGTCAAGGGCGTGTTCGTGCAGGGCATGGACCGCACCACCCATGTCGAAGCCGAGCAGCGCCAGCGGGTGCTGCTGGATGAATTGAACCACCGCGTGAAGAACACGCTGGCGAATGTACAGTCGATCGCCAAGCTGACGCTGAAGGATTCCGAAAGCCCGGCCGCCGCGCGCGCCGCGTTCGAGGCGCGCATCATGGCGCTGAGCCATGCGCACGAATTGCTGAGCCGGTCGAGCTGGCGCGGCGCGGATTTACGGGCGATCCTGACGCGCGAGCTGCGCCCCTATGGCGCCAACCGGGCGCAACTGACGGGCGCGCCGGTGCGGCTGGCCCCGCGCGCGGCCGTGGCGATGGGCATGGTCGCGCACGAACTGGCGTCGAACGCCGCCAAGCACGGGGCGCTGTCGAACGGCGAGGGCCGGATCATGGCGGACTGGCATCTGGAGCCGGACGATGGCGGCTCGTCGCTGAAAATCGCCTGGCGCGAAGCTGGCGGGCCGACCGTGGGACGGCCGGAGCGGCGCGGCTTCGGCTCGCGGCTGATCCGCATGAGCCTGGAAGGCGAGCTGGGCGGCACTACTGACATGCGCTTCGACAGCGATGGCCTGAAATGTCATATCTCCATACCCTATGAAGATGGTCTGCGGCATGAGCACGACTGACAAACTGCAGGGACTGAAAGTCTTCGTCGTCGAGGATGAGGCCATCATCGCGATGATGCTGGAGGACATGCTGTCCGATCTGGGATGCAATGTGATCGGCCCCTGCACCGGCCTGAAACAGGCGCATGAAATGCTGGCCGGCGCGGAGACGCCGAACGTCGCGATCCTCGATGTGAATGTCGGCGGCGAGCAGGTCTATCCGGTCGCGACGGCGTTGAAGGAACGCGGCGTGCCGCTGGTGTTCGCGACCGGATACGGCTCTGTCGGTCTCGCCGAGGTCTGGCGCGCCTGCGTGACCGTGCAGAAGCCCTATACCCAGGACGATATCGTACGCGCCCTGGGCATGGCGGTGGGAGCCTAAGCCCCGGCTTCCTCGACGATGCGGCCCATGCGACCGGCGTTGAAATCACGGATCGCCTGTTCGATCTCGGCGCGTGTGTTCATCACGAACGGCCCATAGGCCGCGATCGGCTCGTCGATCGGCTCGCCCGTCAGCACCAGCATCCTTGTGTCCGCCTTCGCGGTGAGTGCGAGGCCTGCGCCCTGGCGTTCGTAGATAACGAAGGCCCCCGCCCCCGCCGTCTCGCCGCCCAAATCCAGTTCGCCGCGGAGCACCAGAACCGCCGCCGTCCAACCGCCCGGCGCATCCACCACCGTGCTGTGGCCGGCCGTCAGCTTCACGTCGAGGACATTCATCGGGCTGAAGGTGAGCGCCGGGCCTTTCACCTGCCCCTGCGCGCCCGCGATAACGCGGATTTCGCCGCCGGGAATTTCGACATGCGGGATCGCGGCATCGGTGATCGTCTGATAGCGCGGCGGGGCCATCTTGTGCTGCGCCGCCAGATTGACCCAAAGCTGGACCATCTCGAAAGCGCCGCCGGCGCGCGCGAAATCGGGGGCATGATATTCCTGATGCACGACGCCTGAAGCCGCCGTCATCCATTGCACGTCGCCGGGGCCGATGCGCCCGCCGCCGCCCGCGCTGTCCTTATGTTCGACCTCGCCGTCATAGACGATGGTGACGGTCTCAAAGCCGCGATGGGGATGTGCGCCCACGCCGCGCCGTTCGTTGGTCGGCGCGAATTTATGCGGGCCGCCATAGTCCATCAGCAGGAAGGGCGAAAGCTGCGTCGCAAGATCGTTGTAGGAGAAGATCGAGCGTACGGGGAACCCGTCGCCGACCCAGTGGGCGGCATGCTCGCGCTTGATGTAAGCGGGCTTTTTCATTCGGGCGGCAATCCCAACGCCTTGCGGAAGGACGGCGCGAGAAGATCCTGCACCTCGGCGTGCTTCTTCATATAGGCGGCGAAGAAGGGGCAGATGGGCGTAACCTTCAGCCCGTTCTCGCGCGCATGGGCGAGCCCGGCGCGGATGAGCGCGCTGCCGATGCCCCGGCCTTCCAGCTCCTTCGGCACTTCGGTGTGCGTAAAGACGATACCGCCCTTGATGAGGTTATATTCGGCGATGGCGAGATGGCCTTCGACGACGGCCTCGAAGCGGTGCTTTTCGGGATTGTTGGCGACGGCGACATCGGACATGGCGGCCTCCTTGATGGGCTTGCCGACAAGATGGGACGCCGGGGTCGGTTCGTAAAGGCGGGCACAATTCTGTGCCCGCCCTGCTTGGCTTCTAGGAAATCATCTCCTCGCGGATCGTGCGGCGCGCCATCCAGAAGCAGATGAACGCGATGACGCCGGCGCAGGCCGAGATGATGAGCGCCCAGCGCAGGCCCTCGGCCTTGCCGTAGCCCATGCCCTCGTTGAGGAAATCGCTGAGCGCGCCGACCGCGAGCGGCCCTAGGCCGAGGCCGATGAGATTGATGACGAAAAGCAGGATCGCCGCCGTGACCGCACGCATGTGGGCCGGCGCGATGCTTTGCGCCGTCGCATAGACCGGACCGTACCACAGCGTCCCGAGGATCGCGGTGACAGCGAAGATCGGCACCGCGACGGCGGCGGACGGG
This sequence comes from Alphaproteobacteria bacterium, assembly GCA_027492655.1. Classification (GTDB taxonomy): domain Bacteria; phylum Pseudomonadota; class Alphaproteobacteria; order Micropepsales; family Micropepsaceae; genus JADZAI01. Next base: position 14,284 of record JAPUEF010000130.1, read on the forward strand.
GCGAGCATCGCCAGAATGAAGATCGGGATGACGAGCAGCGCGGCCCATCCCGGAATGCCCATCCAGTGGCGATAATCGATGCGGCCGTATTTATCGGCGATGCGACCGCCGAGCAGCGTGCCGAGGATGCCGCCGACGCCGGCGATGACGCCAAGGAAGATGGAGAGGAAACCGAGCGATCCCATGCCGACGGCATCGGCCATCGACTTGATCTCGTCGCCGTGGGTGCGCAGGAAGAACGAGGCCGTGAACGGCGCGTGACCGTAGCCGATGAACGCCTTGATCGACGCCGCGAAGGCCACGTACCAGAAGGTCTTCTTGGACCACAGGAAACGCAGCACCTCGCCCACCGTCGCGGCGCCGGAGGATGTCGCGGCCTTGATGTCGTCCACGGTGCGGCGGGTGCGCGGTTCCACCAGCGTGAAGAAAGCCAGCGCCGCGAGGATAAGTCCGGGCGCGCCGCAGACGACGAAGGCCCAGCGCCAGCCGAAGGCGTCGGCCAGCGTGCCGCCCGCAATGGTGCCGAGAACCGCGCCGATCGGCACGCCCAATGAATAGAAGGCGAGCGCCGAAGCCCGCTTTTCCTTCGGATACATGTCCGAGATGAGCGAGTGGGCTGGCGGCGTGCAGCCCGCTTCGCCGATGCCGACGCCGATGCGGGCGAGCACGAGATGGGTGTAGTTCTGCGCGATGCCCGAAAGCGCGGTGAACCCGCTCCATACCGCGAGCGCGGCGGCGATGATGCGCGGGCGATGCGAACGGTCGGCATAACGCGCGATCGGAATGCCGAGCACGGTGTAGAAGATAGCGAAGGCGAGACCGGTCATCAGGCCCAGCTGCTTGTCGCTGAGATGAAGCTCCAGCTTGATCGGCTCGGCCAGGATGTTGATCACCTGGCGGTCGATGAAGTTCAGGATGTAGATGATGAGCAGAAGCCACATCGCATAGCGACGTTGGCTATCGGAGACCGGCATCGGTCCACCGGCGGCGGCGGGCCGCGCGATTGCGCTGTCCGTCATGAAAATCCTCCCGTCGGCGTCTGACGCGCCTGATGGGTCAGTGTCGGGGCGCAGGAGCGGAGGCGCAAGTCTTTATAAAGCCCTTGCCTGCGCGCTGCGCGTGCTGACACTCAGATCATGCGAGGGGGACTCGACATCGCGATCGCCGGGGCGGGCATCGCCGGGCTGGCGGCGGCGATCATGCTGACGCGGGCCGGGCACCGCGTGATGGTCTATGAACGGTTCGAGCAATCGCGGCCCATCGGATCGGGCCTGATGATCCAGCCGGTTGGGTTGGCGGCGCTGGAGCGGCTTGGCCTCCGCGCCGAGATCGAGGCGCGCGGCGCGCGCATCTCAGGCATCGAGGGCTATACCGCGCGCGGCACCACGGTGTTCGACATCGGGTATGGCGAGCTTGACCCTTCATTCTATGCGGTCGCCGTGCACCGCGCCGCCTTGCAGGGCGTGTTGTGGCGCGGGTTCGCGGCGTGCGGGGCGAATTTCGTCGCCGCCCGGCCGGTCGCCGCGATCACTACGTCGCCGGACGGACGGGCGCAGATGGTATTCGATGACGGGGCATGCGGGCCGCCAGCCGATCTGGTGATCGATGCCTCTGGTGCGCGCTCAATGCTCCGCGGCGCGGTTACGGTGCAGCAGCCGCGCGTCTTTCGCTATGGCGCGGTGTGGGCGACCGTGCCGGACCCCGGCGTCGCGCCGGCGAAACTGGCGCCGCGCTATATCGGCGCGCGCGTGATGCTGGGCGTGTTGCCGCTCGGCGTCGTCGATCCGGGTGGGCCAAACCTCGCCGCCTTATTCTGGAGCCTGAAAGGCGCCGACTACACCAACTGGCGCGCGAACTTCGCAAGCTGGTGGAACGAGGCGGCGACGCTGTGGCCGGCCTTGTCGCCATGCCTTGAGGCGCTTGGCGGACCGGATGATTTCAACATGGCGCATTACCACCACATCACGGTCGCGCAGCCGCACAAGGGGCCGGTGGTGCTGATCGGCGATTCCGCGCATTCGACCTCGCCGCAGCTCGGCCAAGGCGCCAATCACGGATTGCTGGACGCCGTGGTGCTGGCCGATGCGATCGCAGCCGCGCCGGATGTTCCAGCGGCGCTGAAGCTCTATGCCCGCGCGCGGCGTCGGCAGGTGCAGTTCTATCAACGGGCGAGCGCGTTGATGACGCCGCTGTTCCAATCGGACTCGCGCGTGTTTCCGGCGCTGCGCGACCTGACCTTTCACCGGATGAAGATCGTGCCCTATCTGAAACGCGAGATGGTGCGGACGCTCGCGGGGCTGAAGACCGGGCTTTTCACCTTAGCCACGCCGGAGCGGATCGCGCGGCTCTAGCCCGGCGGAGGCGGTGGCGGAACGACCGGGTCGCACTCGGCAAGGTCGGGGGTGCAAAGGTCGGCCTGCGCGCCGGCGCTGTCGCGGCAGGATGCGAGGGCTGAGGCGGAGGCGGCTTCCTTGGTCGGCCCGACGGCCCAGCCGAAGCCGGAGGCTTTCGGCGTGCGGTTGAAGGCCGTGGCGAAACAGGCGCCGCTGAAGCTGACGACGAGGCGGCAAGCGTCCATGGCCTCCTGCTTCATGCCGGGGCTGTTCCTGCACCATTTCAGGGCGTCGGCCGCCGCCCCTTCCGGCGTGGCATATTCGGTGCCCCAGCCGAGCGAGACGCCCGCGTTCTTCTTGTCGTTATCGACCATGCCGATGGCGAGCGCGCCATGCGCCGCGGCGGTGCCGGTGAGTGCGATGGCGGCGGCGAGAAGGGCGGTGCGCATAATGGCTCCTGTGATCGACGCGCCCATGCGGCCCGTCAAACGCGCCGGCGTCAACGCGCCGAACGCCGCACCCGCGCCCATGGCTGCGGGCTAGCGCCAGCTGCCGTTCAGCAGCTTGATGATGGCGGAGAAGTCTTTCCCCGCGCCGCCGAGGCCATTGAAGAGCTGGTAGAGGCTTTCGGCCTGCGCGCCCATCGGCACGGTAGCCTCGACACCCTGCGCCGCTTCCAGCGCCAGCTTCAGATCCTTCAGCATCAGCGCCGCCGCGAAACCGCCCTCATAGTCGCGGTTCGAGGGTGCAGCCGGCACAGGGCCGGGAACCGGGCAATAGGAGGTCATCGACCAGGACTGGCCCGATGCCTTGGACGAGATATCGAAGAAGGTCTGCGCATCGAGGCCCAACTTTTCGGCCAGCACGAAGGCCTCGCAGGTGCCGATCATGCCGACGGCGAGGAGCATGTTGTTGCAGATCTTGGCCGCCTGGCCTGCGCCGGCTTCGCCCGCGCGGATGACGGCCTTGCCCATCTGCGTGAGATAGGCTTCAGCGCGCGTGAAGGCGTCCGCCGTGCCGCCCACCATGAAGGTGAGCGTACCGCCCGCCGCCGCCGCGATGCCGCCGCTGACCGGGGCATCGACCATCGCCAGCCCCTGCCCCGCCGCCGCCGCCCCGATCGCCTTGGCCGTGGCGACGTCGATGGTGGAGCAATCCATCAGGATCGCGTCCTTCGGGGCGTTGGCGAAGATTTCGCCTTCATAGACGGCCTTCACATGCTTGCCGGCGGGCAGCATGGTGACGATGGCCGATGCGCCCTTCACGGCTTCAGCGGCGGAGGCGACAGCCTTGACGCCATCGGTGACGGATTTCGCCAGTGCTGTCTGCGACAGGTCGAAGGCGTGCACGGTGCGCCCGGCCTTCACCAGGTTCGCAGCCATGCCGGAGCCCATATTGCCAAGGCCGATAAATGCGACGTGGGACATGGGTTCAACTCACTTCATCGTGGGGATGATGAAGCTGCTGTCGACGGCGGTGCCGCCTGAGGGCCAGCGTTGGGTCACGGTCTTGATCTTCGTGTAGAAGCGGATGCCTTCCGGACCGTGCTGGTTGGTGTCGCCGAAGGCGGAGCGCTTCCAGCCGCCGAAGGTGTGAT
>JAPUEF010000131.1:0-11718 GCA_027492655.1 Alphaproteobacteria bacterium
ACATCGGCAGGCGCTGCGACCGCGTCCGCGACCCCACCGGCTCGCCGGTATCGAGATAGCTTTCCACGATCGTCCGGAAAATCTCACGGCTCCGCTCTGCCAGGCGCGCGGCGGCGCCTTGGGCGGAAAGTCCGAGAAGCGGATCGGGTCGGGGTGGCTGGCTCTGCATCTTGGCGTTGCGGGATGGGGGCGAGAGGGGTAGGTAGCCCCCGCCATATCCCCGTTCAAGAGGCGGTTTTTCCGCCTTGTCAGGAGTTCCCCATGCGGCCTCAAGGGCGCGCCAACGACCAACTTCGCGCGGTCAGCCTTGAACCGGGCTATGCCAAGCATGCGGAAGGCTCGTGTTTCGTGAAATTCGGCGACACCCATGTGCTCGTGACCGCCAGCCTCGATGAAGGCGTGCCGCCTTTCCTGCGCAACACCGGCAAAGGCTGGGTGACGGCGGAATACGGCATGCTTCCGCGCTCCACGCACGAGCGCATGCGCCGCGAGGCCGCCCAGGGCAAGCAATCGGGCCGCACCCAGGAAATCCAGCGCCTCATCGGCCGTTCACTGCGCGCCGTCACCGATCTCCAGGGCTTCGGCGAGCGCCAGATTCAGGTCGATTGCGACGTCATCCAGGCCGATGGCGGCACCCGCACGGCGGCCATCACCGGCGCTTATGTGGCGCTGCACCAGTGTTTCCAGCGCATGCAGAAGATCGGCGCGATCAAGCAGATCCCGCTGAAGGATCACGTCGCCGCCATTTCCTGCGGCATCCACAACGGCGCAGCGATTCTCGACCTCGAATACACCGAGGACAGCGCCGCCGAAACGGACGCCAATTTCGTGATGACCGGGGCCGGCGGCATCGTCGAAATCCAGGGCACGGCGGAAAAAGACCCGTTCAGCGAGGCGCTGTTCCTTGAGCTCATGGGCCTCGCCCGCAAGGGCATCGGCGAACTCGTCGCCGCGCAGAAGGCGGCGCTGAAGCTGTGACGCGGCGCTTTCCCGGAGGACGGCTGGTCGTCGCCACCCATAATCCGGGCAAGCTGGTGGAACTGCGCGAGCTTTTCGCGCCCTTTACCGCCGATCTGGTGTCGGCGGGCGAACTTGGCCTGCCGGAACCCGAAGAAACCGGCCTCACTTTCATCGCCAATGCGGAACTGAAAGCCCGCGCCGCCGCCATCGCCTCGGGCTTTCCCGCCCTCGCCGACGACAGCGGCCTTTCGGTCGCGGCCCTCGGCGGCGATCCGGGCATCTATTCGGCGCGCTGGGCCGGGCCGGACAAGGACTTCGCCTTCGCCATGAAGCGTGTCGAGGACGCGCTCGCCGGCAAAGGCCTCGAAACCTCGCCCGCCTGGTTCACCTGCGCTCTCAGCCTCGCCTTCCCTGACGGGACTTGCGAAACCTTTGAAGGCCGCATCGACGGCGCGTTGATTTTCCCGCCCCGCGGCACGCGCGGCTTCGGCTACGATCCCATCTTCCAGCCCGACGGGTTCGACATCACATTCGGTCAGATGGACCCCGCCGACAAACACGCCATGAGCCATCGCGCCCGCGCCTTCGCGCAGCTCATCGCCGCCTGCTTCGATGCCTGAAACCGGGCCGGAGGGCGGCTTCGGCCTTTACGTCCACTGGCCGTTCTGCGCGGCCAAATGTCCGTATTGCGACTTCAACAGCCATGTCCGCGCCGAAAAGCCGGACGCCATGGCCTATGCCCGCGCCCTCGCCGCCGAACTTGACTGGGTGGCGGCGCGCATGGACGCGCGGCCTGTCCTCAACTCCATCTTCTTCGGCGGCGGCACGCCCTCGCTGATGCCGGGCGAGGCTGTCGCCCTCGTCATCGCCGCCGCACAGAAACGCTTCCGTTTCGCGGACGACATCGAAATCACCCTGGAAGCGAACCCGACCAGCACCGACGCATCGCGTTTCGCCGATTACGCCACAGCCGGCGTCAACCGCGTCTCGGTCGGCATCCAGGCGCTGGACGATGCCGATCTCAAGGCGCTCGGCCGCTGGCATTCCGTGGCCGAAGCCCGGGCTGCCTTCGACATCGCCCGCCGGACCTTCGCCCGCACGTCGTTCGACCTCATCTATGCCCGCAGCGGCCAGAAGGTTGCGGATTGGGAACGCGAACTTCATCTGGCCCTCGCCATGGGGGCCGATCACCTCTCGCTCTACCAGCTCACCATCGAAGACGGCACGCCCTTCGGCGTCCTCGCCAGGGCCGGACGCCTCGCCATCCCGGCGGATGACGACGCGGCGGCGTTTTATGACGTCACCCAGACGCTCACCGAAGCGGCCGGCCTGCCGCACTATGAAATCTCCAACCACGCGCGCCCGGGCGATGAATCGCGGCACAATCTCGTTTACTGGCGCTACGGCGAATTCATCGGCATCGGCCCCGGCGCGCATGGCCGCGTCAGCTTCGACGGCGCCCTGACCGCCACCGTCGCTGAACGCCTGCCGGAACGCTGGCTCGACCGTGTGACGAAGCGCGGCGAAGGCTTCGCCGCGCGCGAGGCGGTCGATCGGGCGGCGCAGGCCGAAGAATATCTCGTCATGGCGCTGCGCCTTGCCGAAGGCCTCGACATCGCGCGCTATGAACGGCTTGCGCAGCGCCGTTTCGATCCGGAGGTGATCGCCGATCTCGCCGGCCACGGCCTCGTTGAAAAAAACGGGGGGCGGCTGAAAGCCACCCCCCGGGGACGTATGGTCTTGAACCGTCTGGTGGCGGAACTGGCTTAGTAGCCGGCCGCCTGGAAGGTGCGCGGCGCGGCCCGCACCACCGAAAAGCCCGATCCGGTCGCCTCGATGATCGCCAGACCACGCTGGATCGTGCCGTTGGGCAGGAAGCGGAAAATGCCATCGACGCCCGAGAAACCGTTGGGGTCGGTGATCGCGCGGGCCGAGAAGCGCTGGCCCGGCAGATCCGACGACAGCGTCGCGGCCAGCGACATCGCATCATAGCCAAGGCTGGCGACACGCGGCGGACGATAGCCGTATGCCCCCTCGAAGCGGGCGCTGAAGCTCGACCGCGCCGAAGGTTCCGGAGCCGCGAAAGCGCCCCGGGCAAGTCCGCCCGAGGCGCCGCTGGCCGGCTCGTCCCAAAGGCCGGTACCCAGCAGCATGTGCTCGGGCAGCACCGCGCGCACCGGCGGCGGCGGGGGCGGCGGCGGCGCGACGCCGGCGGCGATCTGCTCGTCGGTCAACGGCTTGGGGGCGGGCGGCGGCGGGGGTCCGAAACGGACGAAACCGGCGATGTCACGCAGGTTCGCCCCGCCATCGGGGATGAAAAGCGCGTCGAAATCCTTGCCGTCCAGCTGCATGACGGCGGGGTACATGGCGTCGCGGGCGCCGGGATACGTGGCTTCCGCCACCACCGACCCGCCGATCGCCGCCACATCGCGGCGGAACGCTCCGGCGGCCCGGCGGCCATAGGCGTTCTGCGGCGTCAGCACCGCGAACAGCCCGACGCCGCGCCCGGCGGCATAATTCACGATGGCGCGGATTTCCTCTTCCGGCGGGAAGCTGAGCAGATAGGCCCCGCCCCCGGCAGCCGATGAATCCGACGAAAAGGCGATGACGGGCACGCCCGCCGGAGCCGCCACGGCACGCACCGCCCCCACTTCCTCGGCGAAAACCGGGCCGAGAATGATCTCCGCGCCCTCATTGATCGCCTGCTGCGCGGCGTTGGCGGCGGACCCTGCGCCCGCCCCGGTATTCTTGACGATCAGCGTGATGTCGCTGCGCCCGGCGTCGAACAGCGCCATCTGGGCGGCGTCGGAAATCGCGTTGCCGATGGCGATCTGGTCGCGGGCGCGGCCGCTCTGCGGCACCAGCAGCGCCACTTTCAGCGGCCCCGATCCGACACCCGTGCCCATGCGCGGCCCGCCGGTCGCCACCGGGCCTTCCGGGCCGATCGGGTTGACGTCGGGGCGCGGCCCCCGGCCCGGACCCACCGGCCCGCTGTCTTCCACGCGGCGGCCGCCGTCGCCGACCATCTCGGTCATGGTGCAACCGCTCAGGGCTGCGGCCCCGGTCAACAGCACCAATCCTGTGAAGGCGGCTTTCAGAGCGCGGCCAAGGCGGCTACTGCTCGTCGGGATCACAGCAAGCGGCGAAGCGAAAGCCATTAAATGTCCTCGTCGGATGAGCCGAAGCAGGGAAGCGCCCCTCGCCCGGACCCTAAACACGGGGCCGGAACGAGTAAACCGCGCGCCAAAGGCACGTTGCAAAGCGGCCTTTATGTGACCGGCGTGCCCATCGGCAATGCCAAGGACATCACGCTTCGCGCTTTGGAGGTGCTGCGTGGCGCGGATGCCATCGCCGCCGAGGACACCCGCGTCACCGCCCGCCTGCTCTCGATGCACGCCATCGCCGGAAAACTGGTCTCCTACCGCGAGGGAAACGCCGCCCGCGCGATCCCTGCCCTCCTCGCCCGGCTGGGGCGGGGCGAGGCGGTGGCCCTCGTCACCGATGCCGGCACGCCCCATGTCTCCGATCCCGGCGGCCCGCTGGTCGCCGCCGCCGCCGCCGAAGGACACAGGATCTTCGCTATCCCCGGCCCCTCGGCGCTGACCGCCGCGCTGTCGATCTCGGGCCTCACCGCTCAGCGCACGCTTTTCGCCGGTTTCCTGCCCGCCGCCGCGTCCGCCCGCCGCGCCGAACTGACCGCGCTGAAGCCGCTGGATGCCGCCCTCGTCTTCTTCGAGGCTCCCCACCGCATCGCCGAAACTCTGGCCGATCTCGCCGCCGTGCTGGGCGACCGGCCTGCCGTCATCTGCCGCGAGCTGACCAAGCTGCATGAGGAAGCCCGGCGCGGCACGCTGGCGGCGCTGGCTGAAGCGGCCCTCGGCGATCCAAATCTGCAGCGGGGCGAAATCGTTATCGTCGTCGCGCCCGGCAAGGCGGAAAACCCGGCCGATGCCGAAGCGGCGCTGGACGCAGCGCTGGGCAAAGCGCTCGCCACCATGCGCGTGAAAGACGCCGCCGACGCGGTGGCGGGCGCGTTGAACCTGCCGCGCCGCACGGTCTATGCCCGCGCGCTGGAGCTGAAAGGTGGCTGACGTCGCCAAACGCGGCGCGATCCGGCGCGGCCACAGCGCCGAACGCCGCGCCGCGTTTCTGCTCCGCCTCAAGGGCTACGCCATTCTCGCGCGCAACTGGCGGCCGGCGAAGAATGTCGGTCTCGGCGAAATCGACATCGTCGCCCGGCGCGGCGGCACGCTCGTCTTCGTCGAGGTCAAGGCGCGCGCCGCCGAAGACGCCGCCATCCGCGCCATCGACCCGTCGCAGCAGCAGCGCATCGCCAGAGCCGCCGCGCATTTCGTGAAGCAGCGCCCGGTCTATCGCCCGTTCGCCATGCGTTATGACGCCATGGTCCTGGAATCGAAGCGCTTCTGGCCGAAGCATCTCATCGATGTGTGGCGGGGATGAGCGACCTCACCCTCGATCGTCTCGGCGCAGCGGGCGATGACGACATCGACATCGCGGAAGGCGCGTTGCTGCTCGCCGCCGCCGCCCGTCATTTCGATCTCGCGCCCTATCGCCGCCATCTGGCCGAGATCGCCTCCACCGCCGCCCGCGCCCTCGATCGCGAAAGCGCGGCGGAGACCGATCCGCGCGTCGTCGCGACGGCGCTGGGGCGCACCTTCGCGGCGCTCGGCTACGATGGCGACCGCGACACGTATGACGATCTGAAGAACGCCGATCTCGCCTATGTCATCGATCGCCGCCGCGGCCTGCCGGTGGCGCTGGGCATTCTCTTCATCCACGCCGCCCGCGCTATCGGCGCGACGGCGCACGGCCTGAACTTTCCGGGACATTTCCTTGTCGGTCTCGGTACGGCGCGCGGCACGGTGGTGATCGATCCCTTTCACGGGGGACGCTTGATCGACGCCGACGATCTGGAACGCCTCGGCCCGCCGGGCGCCGCCGCCGCCGAAACCCATCTCGGCGCGGTCGCAGATCGCGCCGTATTGCTGCGGCTTCAGAACAATATCGTCACCCGTCTCGCCGCGAAAAACGATCATGCCGCCGTCGCGGCGGCGCTGGAGCCGCTTATCCGCCTTGCGCCCGATTCCGGCTGGCACCGTTATCGGCTGGGCGCGGCACTGGCCGAAGCTGAACGGCCCTCCGCCGCCCGCGCGGCGCTGAAGGCGGCGCTGGCGCTCGATCCGTCCGCGCCCTGGGCTGCCGAAGCGGAAGCGCTCGCCGCCCGCCTCGCGCGCAGCTTGAACTGATCGCCGGGCCGCACGACATTCAGCCCCGTTTCAAAAGACAGGTTCCAAAGATGGCCCTCTCCGTCGCGATCCAGATGGATCCGATCCACACCATCGACATCAACGGCGATTCGACCTTCGCGCTGGCGCTGGAGGCGCAGAAGCGCGGTCACGGGCTGTTCTATTACGAGCCGAAGAACCTCTCCTACCGCGATGGCCGGGTCTTCGCGCGCGGCCACCACATCTCGGTCAAGCACGAGAAGGGCGACCACGTCTCGCTGAAGCCGGAGGCGACCGTCGAACTCGGCGATTACGATGTCGTCCTGCTGCGACAGGATCCGCCCTTCGACATGGCGTATCTGACGACCACCTATATTCTGGAACGCATTCACCCCCGGACGCTGGTGGTGAACGATCCCACCCATGTCCGCAACGCGCCGGAAAAGCTCTTCCCCGTCCTCTGGCCCGAGCTGACCCCGCCCACCCTCATCACCAACGATCGCGCTGCGATCCGCGCTTTCCGCGCCGAACACGGCGATGTCGTGGTGAAGCCGCTCTACGGCAATGGCGGGGCGGGCGTGTTCCGCGTGCGGCCGGAGGATGAAAATCTCTCCTCGCTGCTCGAAACCTTCGAGAAGCTGTCGCGCGAGCCGCTGATCGTCCAGCGTTACCTGCCCGAGGTGCGCAAGGGCGACAAGCGCATCATCCTTGTGGACGGTCAGGTCGCGGGCGCGATCAACCGCGTTCCGGCGGCCGGCGAGGCGCGCTCGAACATGCACGCGGGCGGCAAGCCCGAAGCGACCGAACTGACGGCGCGCGAACGGCAGATCTGCGAAACCATCGGGCCGGAGTTGAAGGCGCGCGGTCTCATCTTCGTCGGCATCGACGTGATCGGCGACTGGCTGACCGAGATCAACGTCACCTCGCCAACCGGCATCTGGGAAGTGAAGCGCTTCGGGGGCCCCGATATCGCCGCCCTGGTATGGGACGCCATCGAGGCGCGCCGCGCCGCCTGAAGCGTCCGGCTCCGCCGCGTCGCACGCGCCGTCAGGCGTGCGTCGCGGCTTCCAGTCCCTTCACGTCCACGATCTCAAGCCGCGCATAGCGCAGCCGCACCAGGCCTTCGCGCGCGAAATCCTGCAACAGCCCGTTCACGGTCTTTCGCGTCAGCCCCACCAGCTCTCCCAGCGATTGCTGGCCGATCGACAGGACGATGGGCGGGGTCTCCTTCTTCATCGCCGCCAGCGCCAGCAGCCGCGAGGCCAGCCGCGCGCGGGGCGGTAGGGCCACGGTCTCCGCCAGCATGCGCACGGTGATCCGCAACTGCGCATAGGCGAGGCCGGTGATGATCCGCCAGATGTCAGGACGGCTCGCCGCCAGCCGCCCCAGCGCGCCGTCCGAAAGCGTCAGCACCAGCGAGGGCGTCACCGCGATGGCCGTGACGATGCGCGGCCCGCCGCCGAACCTGGTCGTCTGCCCGAACGTCCCGCCCTGCTCGACATGGCCGACCAGCACCTGCCGGTCGCCCGGCGCTTCGGTGAAAAGCTGCAACGCCCCGTCGATGACGACGACGATCCCGGCATCCGGATCGCCTTCGCCATGGGTCCACGCGCCGGCCGGCAGACGCAGCAGCCGCCCGGCCTCCAGCAGGGCGGCCGGCAGGCCGTCATCGGCGGCGGCGACCCACGCCGCGCGGCGCAGGATGGCGAGGATACGGTCGGTCTCGGGCTGAGCCATGACTTAAGTGTAACGGGCGTGACAGTGCCGGGCCAGCGGGCGAGGGGTGTTACGCAACGAAGGTGATGGCTATTTCGCGCGCCGCGCTTGCAGTCTGCCCGGCCCCGGGGAAGATGCCGCCGATGGACGACATCGCCCTGACCCGCCGCATTTTCGCCCGCAGCTGGCAATGCCTCGCGCATGAAAGCCAGATGGCGGACGCGGGCGATTATGTCGCCGAAACCGTGGCGGGCGTGCCGGTGCTCATCCTGCGCGACGCCGACGGTATCATCCGCGCTTTCCGCAATGCCTGCCGCCATCGCCTCAGCCCGCTGGTCGCAGATGGCGCGGGTGCCTGCGGGGCCGAGCTGTCATGTCCCTATCACGGCTGGCGCTATGCGCTGGACGGGCGGCTGAAATCGGCGACCGGCTTCGGCCCGATGGACGGCTTCGACGCGCGCGCCCTCGGGCTTGTCGCGCTGCCGCTGAAACGCTGGCGCGGCTTCCTGTTCGTCGCGCTGTCGGATGCGGCGGACGATTTCGACGCCTGGATCGCTCCGGTCGCCGCGCGCCTTACCGATACGCCGCTTGAAAGCTGGCGCTTCGGGGCGCGCCGCACGCATGATGTCGCGTGCCGCTGGAGCGTCTATGTCGAGAATTATCTGGAAGGCTACCATGTGCCGGTTCTGCACAAATCGCTCGATGCCGAAATCGACAGCGCGGCCTACCGCGTCGATGTCGAGGACCGGATCGCCATCCATTACGCGCCGCTGAAGCCGGAACGGCGCGACGACGCCGTCTATGAAGGCTTGTGGGCCTGGGCCTGGCCCAATCTCGGCATCAATGTCTATCAGACCGGCATGATGATGGAGCGCATCTGGCCGATGCCGGATGGGCGCACGCGGCTCGATTATCTCTATGTCTTCGCCGATCCCGCCGCGGATCACGGCGCGACCTTCGCCATGTCGGACATCGTCACCGCCGAGGACAAGGCGATCTGCGAGGCGGTCGAGATCAACGTCGCGGCGGGCGACATCGCGCAGGGGCCGCTATCGCCGCGCCACGAGAACGCGGTTCTGCGTTTCCGCGAATTGCTGGACGCCGCGCGTGGGTGATCTGGTCGATCAGATCGTCGCCTGGATTTCGGCGCATCAGGATATCGCAGGCCCGGCGCTGGGCGGCGTCTGCCTGTTTCTGTGCCTTGGCGTCGTCGGCATTCTGATCACCGCCCCGCCGGTGCTGATGGCGGTCGGCGGCCTCGTCGCCGCCGGCTCGCTCGACGCCGTCACGATGGTGACATGGGCGGCGCTCGGCGGGGCGCTGGGGTTCGTCATCACCTACTGGGCGGGCCGCTGGCTGGGGCCGGGCGTCGTCCATCGCTGGCCGCTGAGGAATTACCGCCGCGCCGTCGCGCGCAGCCGGCTGCTGTTCCGCCGCTATGCCTCGCTCGCCGTGTTCTTCTGCCGCTTCTTCGGGCCGCTGCGCTGCACGGTGCCGCTGCTGGCCGGCATCACCGGCATGAATCAGCGCCGCTTTCTCATCGCCAACATCGCCTCGGCCTTCGTCTGGGCCTTCGCCTTCATGGCGCCGGGCTGGGTCGCCGTGCGCGGCATGGCCGAACTTGAAGCGCTGGGCGAAGCGCACTGGCTCTCGCTCACCGTCGCCGGTCTCGCCTTGGTGACCATCGTCGTGGCGCTCGGCTTCAAGTTTCAGCGCGCCCGTCTGGAACGTCAGCGTCTCCGGCGGCGGCGCATCGCCGCACGGCGGCAGGCTTGAACGGTCGAGCGTCGAGCGGCGATGATGCGCCCCGCATGACCGTCACCCGCGTTTCCACCGTCGCCTTCGAAGGCATCGAAGCCCGCGAAGTCGATGTCCAGGTGCAGATCACCGGCGACGGCAACAAGATGTTCATCGTCGGCCTGCCGGACAAGGCGGTGGCCGAAAGCCAGGAACGTGTCCGCGCGGCGCTGCACGCTATCGGTCTGGCGCTGCCGGCCAAGCGGGTGGTGGTCAACCTCGCCCCGGCCGATCTGCCCAAGGAAGGCTCGCATTACGATCTGCCCATTGCGATGGGCCTTCTGGCCGCCATGGGCATTCTGCCGATCGAGGAAATGGGCCGCACCGTCGCGCTCGGCGAACTTGCGCTCGACGGCCAGATCACGGCGGTCGCGGGCGTGCTGTCGGCGGCCCTCGCCGCCGGCGCCGCTGAAAAGGCGCTTGCCTGCCCCGCCGCCTGCGGGCCGGAGGCGGCCTGGATCGGCGGCGTCGAGATCGTCGCCGCGCCCAGCCTCATGGCGCTGATCAATCATTATAAAGGCGTCCAGATCCTGCCATCGCCGACGCCGAAACTGGCGGAGGATGCCGGCGCACTCCCCGATCTGAAGGATGTGCGCGGACAGGAAACTGCAAAACGCGCGCTCGAGATCACCGCGGCTGGCGGCCATAATCTGCTGATGCTGGGTCCGCCCGGCAGCGGCAAATCCATGCTCGCCGCCCGCCTTCCCGGTCTGCTGCCGCCGCTGACCCCGCGCGAAGCCCTGGAAATCTCGATGATCCAGAGCCTCGCGGGCGAACTGAAGGACGGCGCGATCGGCCGCCGCCGTCCGTTCCGTGCGCCGCATCATTCCGCCTCGATGGCGGCGCTGGTCGGCGGCGGATTGAAGGTTCGCCCGGGCGAGGTCAGCCTCGCGCATCAGGGCGTGCTGTTTCTCGACGAACTTCCAGAATTCCATCGCCAGGTTCTCGATTCGCTCAGGCAGCCCATCGAAACCGGCTCCACGCTGGTCGCCCGCGCCAACGCGCATGTGCGCTACCCCAGCCGCTTCCAGCTCGTCGCGGCGATGAATCCCTGCCGATGCGGCTATCTGGGCGACCCGGCCCAGGCCTGCAACAAGGCCCCGCGCTGCGGAACCGATTACCAGTCGCGCATCTCCGGCCCGCTCTACGACCGCATCGATCTGCATGTCGAGGTGCCGGCGGTCAGCGCTGCCGATCTGGCGCTGCCGTCGCCGCGCGAAGGCTCAGTGGAGGTCGCGGCCCGCGTCGCCGCCGCACGCGCCCGTCAGACCGCCCGTTACGGCGAGTCCGGGGTCGCCACGAACGCGGAAGCGGAAGGCGATCTGCTCAATGACACCGTGCAGCTCGAACCCGCCGCCCGAACCTTGCTGACCGACGCGGCCGAACGCATGCGTCTGTCGGCGCGGGGCTTCACCCGGGCGATGCGGGTCGCCCGAACCATCGCCGATCTCGCGGGCGCGGAGGTCGTCACCCGCCCCCATATCGCCGAAGCGCTCAGCTATCGCAGGCTCGCGCTCTCGTAAGGGTCAAATGGCCTCGGTGCCGAAAATCTGTAAATCTGCTTTGTCGAAGCGATCGTCCGGCTTCGCTCCGCGCCTTTTGGCCGCTTTGACGGATCGGGCCGGGCGGGTCACAAAACGCGCCGTTTCGCCAACACGGATGTCTCGCCCATGCGCCTTCACCCCGCCCTTCTTGTCGCACTGGCCTTCGCCGCCCCAGCCGTCGCCGCAGCCGAGGTGAAGACGCTTACCTGCGAAGCGCCGTTCAACAAGGACACGACGGAAGCCGATCTCATCGCCGCATTCGGCAAGGAGAACGTCGCGTACAAAACCGTCCCCGGCGCGGAAGGCATGGAAACCAACGCCTCGGTCATTTTCCCGAACGACCCGGCCCGGCAGATCACCGTTTACTGGTGGGACGATAACAAACGCGCCCGCCCGGCATCCGTCTCGGTCCAGGCCGATTACGGCGCCGATCCCGATGGCGCGGACCCCTGGAA
>JAPUEF010000131.1:11728-18169 GCA_027492655.1 Alphaproteobacteria bacterium
AACGGAAATTCTCTGGCAGACCGCCGAAGGCCTGCGCATCGGCAGCACCATTGCCGATGTCCAGAAAGCCAACGCCCGGCCCTTCAGGATTTCCGGCTTCGGCTGGGATTACGGCGGCTTCGCCATCAGCTGGGAGGGCGGCGCGCTCGATGCCGCCAATCGCAACGACTGCAACCTGCTGATGCGCTTCGCCCCTGAGGGGGACCAGACCCCGGATGGCGCGCAGGGCGACGTAGAGCTTATGTCCGACGCCGGGGAGATCGCCGCCTCGCATGCCCGTGTGACGGAATTCTCGATCAGCTATCCCGGCGACTGAAATCCACCGAATTATTCGCATAAACCATAACGCCCCCGGGGGTCGCGTTAAGGGTTCCCTAGGTGCGCCGTCGCGATAGTCCGGCCCTGTCGATTCCGGTCCCGCGCGCCTCCGTCCATGAACCTCCCCCGCCTTCTCGCCTTGCTGACGGGCTTCGCCGCCGGTGGCGCTGCGGTCGCGATTCTCGGCATGCGCTATGCCGAGGGTGGCGAGCTGACGCCCGATCCGCTGCTGGCGGCGTCGCTGGCGGTTGCGGCGGCGGGCGCGCTGCTGACGCTTCTCCTGGAACACCGCCGCGCCCGGCGCGAAATGGGCCAGCAGACGGCGGGCCTCAAGCGTCTCGCCGATGTGCAGAAGCGCATGGTCGACCGGCTTCAGATGATCAATGTCGATCTGAAGGAGAACGAGCAGCGCTATAAGGGCCTCGTCGATGCGCAGGGCGACGCCATCCTGCGCCGCTGGCCGGACGGGCGGCTCACCTTCGTCAACGACGCCTTCTGCTCGTTGTTCGGCGTGAAGCGCGAGGCCATCATCGGCCGCATTTTCGTGCCGACCTTCCATCCGAGCGACCCGCCGCCGATGCTGCACGATTTCCGGGAAACGGCGGAACGTCCCTCCATCCGCTACGACCAGCGCGTGAAGACGACGCGCGGCTGGCGCTGGTATGCGTGGGAGGATTATCCGATCCGCGGCGAAGGCGGCGCGCTCAGCGAGATCCAGTCGGTCGGCCGCGACATCACCGACCGCAAGGAAGCCGAACGCGCCATCCGCGCCGCCCGCGACCGCGCCGAACAGATGAGCCGCGCCAAGTCGCTGTTCCTCGCGACGATGAGCCACGAGATCCGCACGCCCATGAACGGCGTCATCGGCATGGCCAGCCTGCTGCTCGACACCAGAATGTCGCCCGATCAGCGCGCCTATGCGCTGGCGGTGAAGCAGTCCGGCGAGGCGCTGGTCGAACTCATCAACGACATCCTCGACTTCTCCAAGATCGAAGCCGGCGGGCTGGAGCTGTCGCGCGAGGCGTTCGGGGTGCGCGCGCTGGTCGATCAGGTGGCCGAACTTCTGGCCGTCCGCGCGCATCAGAAATCGATCGAGATCGCAACCGTCGTCGAGCCCGACGTACCCGAAGCGATGCTGGGCGATGAACAGCGCCTGCGCCAGATCCTCATCAATCTGGCCGGCAACGCCATCAAGTTCACCGAAAAGGGCGGCGTCACCATCCGCGTCTCGCGCTCCGGCGGCGGGTTGGACGCCACCGGGCGCGGCCTCCTGACGCTCCGTTTTGAAATCGAAGATACCGGCATCGGCATTCCCGACGAGGCCAAGGATCGCATCTTCGGCCATTTCGAGCAGGCCGATTCCACTCACAGCCGCAAATTCGGCGGCTCCGGCCTCGGCCTCGCCATATCCAAGAAGATCGTCGAAACGATGGGCGGCGAGATCGGCGTCGCCAATGCGTTCGGTGGCGGCAGCGTGTTCTGGTTCACCGCGCCCTTCGCGCCCAACCGCCTCGCCGAACAGGCTCCGCCGCCCGACCTCTCGGGCAAGCGCGTCGCCGTCATCTCCGCATCGCCGATCCTGCGCCAGACGCTGGTGCAGCGCCTGGCCGATGGCGGCGCCGACTCCGAAGGCTATGCCAGCGCCGCCGAGGCGACGCTCGCGCTGATGGCCGGCCGGGTCGACGCCGTCCTCACCGATATCGAGCTGCCCGAAGGCGACGCCGAGGACCGCATTCCCTCGCTCCGTTCTTGGCTGCCCGACAGCGGCGCGGTGATCGCCCTTCTGCCGCCTGAAAAGCGCGCCCGTATTCCGGCGCTGAAAGCGGCGGGCGCGACCGGATATCACATCACGCCCGTGCGCCATGGCTGGCTGGAGCGTCGTCTGGCGGCCGGCCTGCAAGGCATCGATCTCGATGACGGCAAGACGGCCACGATCGACGCCGAAACGCCGCCTGCCGCCGCTTCGTCCGGCGAGCCGCGCCGCGGCGACGGCATCCACATCCTCGTGGCCGAGGATAACGAAATCAACACGCTGCTGACCGTCTCGCTGATCAAGCGCATGGGCCACTCGGTCGATTCGGTACGCGACGGGGCCGAGGCGCTGGCCGCCATCGAAACCCGAGGCCGCTACGACCTCGTGCTGATGGACGTCCACATGCCCGGTATGGACGGCATCGAGGCGACGCGCCGTCTGCGCGAGATGGAAGCGAAGCGTTCCGGCGTCGAACGCAGCAGGCTGCCGGTCATCGCGCTCACCGCGTCGGTGATGGACGAGGATCGCCAGAACTGCCGCGCCGCCGGGATGGACGATTTCCTCACCAAACCGCTCGACCCCAACGCCCTCACCGCCGCCATCGCCCGCTGGACGAAAACGCGCGCCCGCGCGGCGTGACGCGCCGCTGGCGCGGCGTCGCGCCTTGAGGCAAGGCTAGGCGTCCCTCACGCCATAGCCGATTCATGCCGCCAGCCGCTCCCGCCAGTTCCCCCCGCAAGCCCGGCTTTCTCGACCTCATGCGCGCGCTCGGTCAGCGCCATGTCGCGATCATGCTGCTGCTGGGCTTCTCCAGCGGCCTCCCCTTCCTGCTCAGCGTCGGCACGTTGGGCGTCTGGCTGACCCAGGCCCATGTCGACATCAAGACCATCGGGCTGATGAGCCTGGCGAATTTCGCCTACTCGTTCAAATTCCTCTGGGCTCCCATGGTCGATAACGTGCCGCTGCCCTGGCTCAACCGCGCGTTGGGACGGCGGCGCGCCTGGATGCTGGTGTCGCAGCTCGCGGTGATCGGCGCGTTGATCGCGCTGTCGCAGGGCGATCCCCTGAACGGCCTCGACGCCATGGCGCTCGCCGCCATTCTTCTCGCCTTCGGTTCGGCGACCCAGGACATCGCCGTCGATGCCTGGCGCATCGAGGTCGCGCCGCCGGAAGAACAGCCTTTGATGGCCGGCATCACCACGCTCGGCTACCGCCTCGGCCTGCTCGCCGCCGGCGCCGGCGCGCTCTTCATGGCGACGCGGCCGTCATGGGAGGTCGCATATCTGATTATGGCGGCGGCGATGCTCGTCGGCATCGTCGGCACCGCCCTCGCGCCCCGCACCGCCGAACCCAAAGGGCCTGTGCCGGGCGAAGAAACGGTCGGCGATGCGCTGGCCAGAAGCGGCCTTGGCGAAGGCGGCGCGCGTGTCACGCAGTTCCTCTATCGTGCGGTCGTCGCGCCCTTCGTGGATTTCTTCGCGCGCCACGGCCTGATGACGGCGGTGCTGATCCTGCTGCTGATCAGTCTCTATTCGATCTCGGACCGGGTGATGGGCGTGCTCGCCTCGCCGTTCTACATCCGTCAGGGCTTCACCACCGACGAAATCGCCATCGTCTCCAAAACCTACGGCGTGTGGATCGGCATCGTCGGCGCATTGCTGGGCGGCGTCGCGGCGATCCGGCTGGGGCCGAAGCTGACGCTGATCTTCGGCGTGCTGCTGGGCTCGGCCTCGAATCTGGCCTTCGCCTGGCTGACGACGCGCGGCCACGACATGACCGCGTTCGTCGTCGCCATCACCTTCGAGAATGCGCTGGGCGGGTTCTCCGGCACGGCGCTGATCGCCTTCATCTCGTCGCTCACGAACGTCAAGTTCAGCGGTACGCAATATGCCTTGTTCAGCTCCTTCGCGGCGCTGCCCGGTAAATTCGTGGGCGGCGGCTCGGGCTATATCCTCGAAGCGGTCGGCGGCTATTACGGCTTCTTCATTCTGACGGCGGCGATGGGCATCCCGGCGCTCATCCTCGCGATCGTCGTGGCGCGCCTCCTGCCTTCTGCCGCACCTGCGAACAAGCCGCCGGCCCCGGTTTGAACGGCGACGCGCTTTAGCTTAAGTTTCGACTTTGCGAACCGGCGCGAGTTTATGAGTCACACGGCCGACAGCGATACCTTGGCGAAATCCGGCGGTGGCGATCCCTTGCTGGCCCGTTCGGGCTGGCTTGAGGCGCGCCTCGCGACCACGCCTGCCGAAATCGAGGCCGCCCAGCGCCTGCGCTACGACGTCTTCTATCGCGAAATGGACGCCAAGCCGACGCCGGACATGGCGGCGGCGGGGCGCGACTTCGACCGCTACGACGCTTTCGCCGATCATCTTCTCGTCTTCGATATGGAGGCGGGCGAAAAGGTCGTCGGCTGCTACCGCCTGCTGCGCCATGCCGTGGCGAACCGCAACGGCGGCTTCTACAGCGCCGACGAATACGATCTTTCGCAGCTTCTGGCCGCCGCCGGCCCCGACGACAAGCTGCTCGAACTGGGGCGCAGCTGCGTCGCCAAGGACTACCGCTCCAGCGCGGTGATGCAGTTCATGTGGCGCGGCCTCGTCGCCTATCTCGACCGGCACGAGATCAGCCTCATGTTCGGCTGCGCCTCGCTGGAAGGCATCCGTCCCGAAACGCTGAAGCTTGAACTCGCCTATCTCCACCATTTCCACGCGGTGCCGCCGGAGCTGCCGCCGGTGAAGGCGCTGCCGGCGCGTTACGTCGATATGAACCTGATGCCGAAAGAGGCGATCGATCCGGCCGAGGCGCAGCGCGAGCTGCCGCCGCTGGTGAAGGGCTATATCCGTTTCGGCTCGTATATCGGCGACGGGGCGGTGATCGACCACCAGTTCAACACGACCGACGTGTTCATCTATTTCCCGACGGCGCGGCTCGACAAACGCCTGCGCGCCTTCCTCACGCGCGGGCGCTGAGCCAGCTGTCCACCAGCGCGAAGTCCGACGCGACCGTCACGCCCACCGCATCGGTCAGCAGCGTGCCTTTGGGCAGCGCGCGATCGATGCGCCAGCTTTTGAGACCCGCCTTCAGCGCCGCGTCCACTTCACGCGGCAGATCCGACAGGAACAGGATCTTCGACGGCGCCACGCCGATCTTCCCGGCGATCGCGGCATAGGAGGCGGCCTCGACCTTCGCGCCGATGCGGGTGTCGAAATAGTCGGTGAACAAGGGCGTCAGATCTCCGGCGTCCGTATGCCGGTAAAGCAGCACCTGCGCTTCGACCGAGCCGGAGGAATAGACGTCCAGCCGCAGGCCGCGCGCATGCCAGGCTTTCAGCGCCGCGACCGCGTCGGGATAGACAGGCGAGCGGATGACGCCGCTTTCATAGCCTTCGCGCCAGATCTTGCCCTGCAGCGTCTTCAACGGCGTCGCCTTGCGGTCGGCCTTGATCCAGCCGAGCAGCGTTTCGATGGCGTCATCGAGGCTGAGCCTGCGCCCTTCCAGCTCGGCGGTTTCGCTCAGCGCCTCGGCGACGGCGCGGTCGTCGCGGTGCGCGCGCACGAAGGCGTCCAGCCGCGCCGCCGCGTAAGGAAACAGCACCTCCGCCACGAACGTGACCGGCGCGGTCGTGCCTTCGATATCGGTCAGGATCGCCTTGATGGTCACGCGGCCAGCGTTTCCGGGTTCACGAATTCCGGGAACCCCTTGGCGATTTCGTCGCCCGTGAACTTCGCCACCCAGCCATCCGGCGTGGTGAACAGGCGGATCGCGCAGAACAGCGGCTTGTCGCCCGCATCGAACCAGTGCGTCGTGTTCTTCGGCACCGAGATCAGATCGCCCGCCGCGCAGACGGTGCGATACACCTTGCCGTCCTTGCGCAGATAGAACGCGCCCTGGCCTTCCACGAAAAAGCGCACCTCGTCGTCCTCGTGGATATGTTCGGCCAGGAACTTGGCCCGCATCGCGGCGCGGTCCGGGTGATCCGGCTTCATGCGGACGACATCGACCGACTGATAGCCATGCGCGTTCGACAGGCGCTCGACGTCCTTCTTGTAGGCCTCCAGCACGGCGGCCTGATCGGCCCCCGCGTTCAGCTGGATGCCCGCGTCCCAGCGCTCGAACACGACGCCGATCTTGGCCAGCTCGTCGGCGATGCGGTCGGCGTCATGCGCCACGACCAGATGGTCCAGCGGGTCGCTGTCGGGCGTGATGATGAGCTCGCTCATGCGCGGCGCTCCTCTTCCAGAATGAGATCCAAAAGGTGGGCGTAGGCTTCGATATGCCGACGCGCCTCGGCGGCGTCCTTGCCCCAGGCATAGATGCCGTGGCCGGCGATCAGATACCCGAAAACCGGCCCGTTCCAAGAGGCGCGCGCT
>JAPUEF010000132.1 GCA_027492655.1 Alphaproteobacteria bacterium
CTTGGCCCCGCCTCGCGCGGGCGGCTGGCGCATGTGCATGCCGATCTGAAGCGCGTGGTGGAGCGCGCGATCGCCCTCAGCGCGGTCGATTTCCGCGTGCTGGAAGGGATGCGGACGCAGGCGCGGCAGCGGGCGCTGGTGGCGGCCGGAGCGAGCCGGACGATGAACTCGCGCCATCTGACAGGGCATGCCGTGGATCTGGGCGCGCTGGTCGGCGGGCGCATCGCCTGGGACTGGCCGCTCTACGCGAAGATCGCAGATGCAATGAAGCGTGCGGCGCGTGAGCTGGCGGTGCCGATCACCTGGGGCGGGGACTGGCCGCGCTTTCGCGATGGGCCGCATTTCGAGCTGCCGCGAGCAGCCTATCCGGCGTCCTGACGGACGCCTTTTTTGTGAGGAGAGTGGACGATGGACAATCTGTTCGGCGCGGTGACGCGCTTTTTCAATGAGTTGCCCGATT
Organism: Alphaproteobacteria bacterium; assembly: GCA_027492655.1. GTDB lineage: Bacteria > Pseudomonadota > Alphaproteobacteria > Micropepsales > Micropepsaceae > JADZAI01. The sequence continues at coordinate 461 of JAPUEF010000132.1, forward strand.
GGCTGAACGCCATCACCGCGTTCGTGGCGGGCGCGTCGGCGATCACGGCGTTGACCCCGGCGGCGGGCGACGACAGGGTGGTCGGCAAGGTGAAGCTCGTGCTGGACTGGATCGCGCTGAATGTGGGGCACGCGAAACCGGGCGTGAAACGCTAGGCGCCGCTATCCCGCCCGCCGCCGCGCTGTCCTGGCGGTTTGATCGCGCCGGGCGTGACGCTTAGAGTCGCCTCCAAAGACATTGGAGGAGACATGGGCGCGTTTCGGTTTGAACCGACGCGGCTGCCGCCCGAGACGGAGCGGTTGCGCGGCGAGGTAAGGGCGTTTCTGGCCGAGGCCATGCCGGCGATCCCGGCCTATATCCGCGCCGGGACGTGGAGCCGGTCGGATGCGGAGTTCAGCCGCAAGCTGGCCGCCAGGGGATGGGTCGGCATGGCGTGGTCGAAGACCTATGGCGGACATGAGCGCAGTTTCCTTGAGCGCTATGTCGTGCTGGAGGAATTGCTGGCGGCCGGCGCGCCGGTGGGGGCGCACTGGATCGCCGACCGCCAGAGCGCGCCGCTGATCCTGAAATTCGGCACCGAGGCGCAGAAGCAGGCGATCGTGCCGAAGATCGCGAAGGGCGAATTGTTCTTCTGCATCGGCATGAGCGAGCCGGATTCAGGATCCGACCTCGCCGCGACGCGCGCCAGGGCCGAGCGGACCGCCGATGGCTGGGTGCTGAACGGGACCAAGCTATGGACGTCGGGCGCGCACAAGGCGCACTACATGATCGGGTTGTTCCGCACCTCGACCGACTCGAAGCATGGCGGGCTGACGCAGTTCCTGATCGATATGAAGACGCCCGGCATCACCGTGCGTCCGATCGCCGATCTGACCGGCCACAAGCATTTCAACGAGGTGAGCTTCGTCGATGTGCATCTGCCCGCCGACGCGGTGATCGGCGGCGAGGGGCAGGGCTGGGCGCAGGTGACGGCGGAGCTGGCCTATGAACGCAGCGGGCCGGAGCGCTTCCTGTCGTCGTTGAGGCTCGTCTATGAGCTGATCGGCCGCATCGGCCCGAACCCCGATGCACGTCAGGCGGCGGCGCTGGGGCGGCTGATGGCCCATCTGGTGACGCTGCGGCGCATGTCGGTGTCGGTCGCGGGGATGCTGTCACGCGGCGAAGACCCGGCGCTGGAGGCGAGCGTCGTCAAGGATCTGGGCGCGGTGTTCGAGCAGGAGATTCCGGGCATCGCCGCCGAGCTGGTCGAAGCGGAGCCGAGCCTGGACGAAACGCAGAGCTTCGAGCGCGTGCTGGCCGAGCTGACGATGATCGCCCCGTCCTTCTCGCTGCGCGGCGGGACGCGCGAAATCCTGCGCGGGATCATCGCGCGCGGTCTGGGCCTGAGGTGAGCGCGATGGACGAGAGCCGCAGGATCCTGGAAGAGAGCGCCGACCGTTCGCTCGCGAAATTCGCCGAGCCGGCGCTGCTGCGCCAGATGGAAGCCGGCGAGGACGCGCATGAGGTGTGGGCGTCGGTCGCTGAAATGGGGTTCGAGCAGATTTTCGCAGGCGCCTCGGACGATCCGTGGCGCGATGCCTGCGTGATCCTGAAGGCGTGCGGGCGGCATGTGCTGCCTGCGCCGCTGCCCGAGACGCTGATGGCCGGGGCGCTGATCCGGCGCGCCGGACTGGAGCCGGTGGAAGGACCGATCGCGCTGGGATCGCCGCGTTACACGGAATTGGCGCTGGCCGATGCCGGTGACGTGACCGGGCGGGCCTCGCATCTGGCCTGGGGGCAGGTATGCCGCCATGCGGTTCTGCCGATGCTGGAGCAGATTCTGGTGCTGCCGCTGGAGGGCCGCACCCACAGCGAACGCAATATCGGCCGCGAGCCGCGCGATGCGCATGTATTCGTCTCCGCGACGCCGCGCGCCGGCGGGCCGCTGCCGGGCGACGATGTGATGGCGGCCGGCGCGCTGATGCGCGCGGCGCAGATGGCCGGGGCGATCGAGGCGGTGCTGGCGATGACGCTGCAATATGCCCGCGAGCGCCAGCAGTTCGGCAAGCCCATCGGTTCGTTCCAGGCGATCCAGCATCAGCTGGCGATTCTGGCCGGACATGCGGCGGCGGCGACGCGCGCCGTGGATGCGGCGTTCGAGCGTGTCGCGGAGAGCGAGGGCGACGGCGCGGTGCTGCAGTTCGAGGCGGCCATCGCCAAGATCCGCACCGGCGAGGCGGCGAGCGCGGCGGCGTCGATCGCGCACCAGACGCACGGGGCGATCGGCTTCACCGACGAACACCGGCTGCATTATTTCACGCGGCGGCTGTGGAGCTGGCGCAGCGAGTTCGGCACGGCGGCGTGGTGGTCCGAGCGATTGGGGCGGGAGATCGCGTCGAAGGGCGCGGACGCGTTCTGGCCGTCGGTGACGGCGGCAGGCTGACGATTATCCGCGTCCCTCGCGGGACGGCGAGGAGCAAGCCTGAAAGCGGATGGGCGGAACGTGTGTCGCGCACGTTCCGCCCATCCTGTGCAGCCGCCCTTACGGGCAGCTGGCGTTAACGCCAGCGGCGATCGCGGCGGTCGTCCCAGCGGTCGCGATCGCGGCGGAGATAATCGACGTTCAGCACCTGGCCGGTATAGGCGTCCGCCACGATGCGCAGGTCGCGGCCACGGCGGTCCTCGGCGCGGGCGATATAGACGTCGCCGCGACGTTCGGGGCGCGAGACCTCGTAATAGCTGCGGCGGAGATGATTACGGATCACCTGCGGGGGCAGCACGCGGTCGCGGTAGCCGTAGCCATGGCCCCAGCGGGCGTCGGTGTAGCCCGAGCCGATGGTGACGCTCCACGACGTGGTGTCGCGCGCCTGGGCCGTGCCGGTGGCGGCCATAAGGGGAACCGCCACGGCAATCGCCGCTGCAAGCATTTTGATCGTACGCATGTCATGTTCTCCTTTACTTCGGCGATGGAAGCCGTCTGGCTGTCCAACGGGTCCGAGAATGGAGTCGTTCCCCTGAACGGCGGCGGAACGGGGCATTCATGGACGGTTCACGCCCGCTGACATAATTGAGAGCCATGAAACCGCGCCTGCTCACGATGTCCCTGCTCGCGGCGCTCGTCCTGACGGCGGGTGCACGGGCGGCCGTGGACGAGGGCTACATGGCGCGGGCTGACGCGGTTTTTGAGATCGCCCCCGATGGCGGCGCGGCGGAACCGCAACCCCGTCCCATGCGTATGGCGCAGGATTTCGTGCCGCTGGAGCAGATTCTGGGCGATCTGCGCAGCCAGTATTCAGGCCACCAGCTTTCGGTCAGCGGCCCCAGCCGTTCGGGCGGCGGTTATGTCTATCGGATCAAATGGCTGACCGAGGACGGCGCGGTGCTGTATGTGGTGGCCGATGCCGAGACGGGCGCGATCCTGTCGGTCGAAGGGGGTTAGGATGCGTTTGCTGGTCGTCGAGGACGATCCCGATCTGAATCGCCTGCTGACCACTGCGCTGAAGGAGGCCGGTTATGTGGTCGATTCGGCGAAGGACGGCGAGGAAGGTCACTTTCTGGGCGAGACCGAACCTTACGACGCGGTAATCCTGGATCTCGGCCTGCCCGAGATGGACGGCGTGACCGTGCTGCAGAAATGGCGCAAGGCCGGCAAGACCATGCCGGTGCTGATTTTGACGGCGCGCGATCGCTGGAGCGACAAGGTCGCGGGCTTCGATGCCGGCGCCGACGATTATGTGACGAAGCCTTTCTATACCGAGGAAGTCCTCGCCCGTATCCGCGCTCTGCTGCGCCGCGCGGCGGGTCATGCGTCGAGCGAAATGGAATGCGGCCCGGTGCGGATCGACACGCGCGCCGCCAAGGTGACGGTGAGCGGCGCGGTCGTGAAGCTGACCTCGCTGGAATACCGGCTGCTCGCCTATCTGATGCATCATCAGGAAAAGGTCGTGTCGCGCACCGAGCTGGTCGAGCATCTCTACGATCAGGATTTCGACCGCGACTCGAACACCATCGAGGTGTTCGTCGGGCGCATCCGCAAGAAGCTGGGCGTCAACGTGATCGAGACGATGCGCGGCCTTGGCTATCGCCTGAGCGCGCCGGGCGACATCGCGAGCGATGCGGGGGCCTAGCTCTCTCGCCTTCCGCCTGATCGTCGCGGCGGCGCTGGTCAGCCTCGCCGGGGTGATCGCGGGCGGGCTTCTGCTTTCCAACGTCTTCCGCGCCTCGGTGGAGCGTCAGCTCGACGACCGGCTGATCGCCGATATGGAGAACCTGATCGCGGCGGCCGAGCCAGCGCCCAACGGCGCGCTGATGATGATGAACCCCATCGCCGACCAGCGTTACGACACGGCGTTCTCCGGCTGGTACTGGCAGGTGACGCCCGAGCACGACACCGCCGGCAAGCTGTCGTCGCGCTCGTTGTGGGACAAGACGCTGGAAGCCCCGAGCGATGCGACGGGCGGCGGGCTGGCGCGCGGCTATACCCACGGGCCGGAGGCGCAGGAGCTGCGCTATGTCGTGCGCCGGATCTCCTTTCCCGACATGGCGGCGCTGGCCAGCGGGCGCGAGGATGCGCAGCCCAAGACCTATCTGTTCGTCGTCGCCGCCGACCGCGCCAAGGGCGAGGCGGAAGCGGCGAATTTCGACGCGACGCTGTTGTGGTCGCTGGGCGCGCTGGGTCTGTTCCTGACGCTGGCGACGCTGTTGCAGGTGCGGGTGGGCCTGCGTCCGCTGCGCCAGGTGCAGGAGCGGCTGCAGGCGATCCGCACCGGCAAGGCGCAGCGGCTGGAAGGACGCTATCCGCGTGAGATCGCGCCGCTGGCCGACGAGGTGAACCAGCTGCTGAGCCATAACGCCGAAGTGGTGCAGCGCGCCCGCACCCATGTCGGCAATCTGGCGCACGGGCTGAAGACCCCGCTGAGCGTGTTGACGACCGAAGCCTCGACGGTGAGGAGCCCGCTGTCGGATGCCGTGCTGAAGCAGACGGCGGTGATGCGGCGGCAGGTGGACCACTATCTGGCGCGGGCGCGGGCGGCGGCCTCGGCGGAGGTGATCGGGGTTCGGACGGACGCCGCGCCCGTAATCGCCGATCTGGCGCGGACGCTTGAGAAAATCTACGGCCGCAAGGGCGTGGAGTACGAATACGAGGTCGCGCCCAATCTCGCCTTCAGGGGCGAGAAGCAGGACTTCGAGGAAGTGGTCGGCAACCTGATGGACAATGCCGGCAAGTGGGCCGCGACGCTGGTGCGGGTTTGCGTCGCCGCTGCGGGCGGGCGCGTGATCGTGACCGTTGAGGACGACGGGCCGGGACTTAACGAAGACGAACAGGTGCGTGTGCTGGAGAAGCGCGAGCGGCTGGACGAGAGCGTGCCGGGCAGCGGGCTGGGTCTTGGGATCGTGCGCGATGTCGCCGATCTGTATGGCGGCCGGCTGGACCTTGGCCGGTCGGAGCTTGGCGGCCTGAAGGCCAGCCTCAACCTGCCGATGGCTTGAGAGTTCGTTAACTCTGCGCATTGCACTGTGATGTCCAGCCGGGGCGCGGACCGGAGTTTCCCGCGCGATGGGAGGCGACCGTGCCGATCGATCCCGGGCGGCTAGAGCGCCTGGACGACTATCTTGGCAATGTGACGCCGTCGCTGGCTTTGAGGCTTGCGCGGGCGGTCGAGATCGACCGCCTGAAAGGCGGAGCGCTTCCCCACAAGACGATCCTGACCGCCTTGCGTCCGCGTCTGCGCGAGGCGACGCAGCGGCTCGACCGTGCCGCCACCCCGCAGCGCATGGTCTGCATGGCGTTCGAAGACCTCATGGTCGATCGCCGCCAGCGCAAGCAGCGCGGCCGCATTCTGCGCGATAGCATCGAGCCGGTCTGGGACTGGCTGACGCGGACGCTGATCCCCGCCGCCGCCGAGCAGGCGCTGGATTCGCTGCGCGACAAGCTGCTGCAGGGCGGCGCGGACTTTGTCGGCGGCGAGGTGGAGGCGCTGCAGCGCGTCGCCGCCGAAGCGATGCTGAACGCGCTGCCGTCGCCCGACATGGCCGATCCGCGCTGCGCCGAGGCGGTGCGCGTTCTGGGCCGCGACGTCGCGGCGGACGCCTATGACATGGCCCGGGTGATGGAGATCGCGCATGAGGTGCGCCAGCTTCAGCGCCTGCTGCCGCGCCCGATGCACACGCTGACCGAGGAAGAGACGCACCGCATCCAGGCCGTGTTCGACCGGGTGTCGGCGACCAAGCCCGATGCCGCGATCTATATTCCCTTCCTTGTGCTGGGACGGCTGGAGAAGCCCTGGGAGGCGCTGCGCCTCGCGGGCGTTCTGTCGCACAAGATCAACGACATAATGATCAGCCGCACCGAGGCGGGCGCCATCGGCGAGATGCTGCTGGGCGATCTGGAGGCCGCGATCGAACGTCTGGCGGCGATCCGGCCGGCGGATCTCGATGCCGATGCGGCGGTGTCGGACGTGGTGGCGTTCAGCCTGATCTCGACCGGCATCGTGCGCGAGATCGGGATCAAGCGCGACGGCATTTGGGGCCGGCGTCTGATGCAGCTGCGCGGCGGCATGGCCGACCAGATGGAACGGCTGATCGCCAAGGCTCCGCGCGACATCGCGGCGACGCTGCCGACCGTGCGGCGCGGCGGCTTCGCCTTTCGCGGCGCGCGGCGCGTGCCTGACCTGACGCGGACTCTCGACCCGCAAAAGGCCGCGCGGGCGGTGCAGCTGGCGAAGCTGATCGCCGGATCGCGCACCCACGGCCTGGCGGGGGCCTTCGCCGGGCTGCTGAACCAGGTGGACGAGACGGTCACGACCGCGCTGCGCCGCTACACCCACGACCTCGCGGACGAGGTGCATGCGCTGGGGCAGGACGGGGCGGCGAGCGCGAAGAAATTCATCGACCAGGCGGTCGCGCTGACCGCCATTCTGGACGGCCGCGAAGAGGCCGAGACGCTGCGCCGCCGCGCGGCCGCCGCGCTGGTTATCGCGCCCGCCGGCCAGAACGTCGCCTGAAAGAGGCCGGCGGAGCGGCTGGCGGCGGGGCTTCGGCTGCTCTAGTTTGCGCGCAATGACGTTCCGCGATGTGTTCAGCGCCGCTGCGCTCGCGGCTGTGTTTCTGGTCGTTCTCGCCGTCGCCGGGCTGGCGGCCTTGCGCGCCTCGGTCGGGAGCGCCGATCACGCGGCGATCCGCGCCGCGCTGGTGGCCGCCCCCGACGCCGATCTGGGACTGCCGAAACTGCTGGTCGTCGAGGACGGGTTCCGGGTGAACCGTTATTCCGAATGTGTTGGGCTTTCGATCCTGCTGCGCGAGAGCGACTGGCTCGCCATGGCCGATGTCGATCCGGTTCTGCCGGCGATCCGCGCCGATGCGATTCTGCCCGATGGCACCGGAACGATGTGCCTGCGGCTGAACGATGCGTTGGCCGATGAGGGCAACGTGACCTGGTTCACCTATGCGCGCTACTGGCACGGATCGCTGATGCTGCATCGCGCGGTGCTGAGCGGCGGCGATTACGCGACGCTGAAGCTGGTCGCCAAGCTGCTGCTGGCGGGGGCCGCGCTGGCGTTGCTGATGGCGCTGTCGGCGCGGTTCGGGATCGTGCCGGCGCTGGCGCTGGTGGCGCCGCCGGCCTTCCTGACGGACGCCCGCGTGATCGGCGAGCTGCCGCTTCAGGCGACCTGCATGACGGCGATGGTTCTGGCAATGGCGGGTTTCGTCGCGTTCGGCGCAAGACGACGCGGCATGGGCGCGCTGCTGGCCGCCGCGCTGGCGGGCGGGGCGCTCAACTTTTTCGACTTTCTCTACAACCCGTCGAGCTTCGCGATGATCTGCGCATGGAGCTGGCTGGCGGCAGGTGCGGTGGAAAATGAGAAACGCCCGCTCGGCGGCGCGCTGCTGGTCTTCCTCGCGGCGCTGGGCGGCTATGGCGGGATGTGGGCGCTGAAATGGGTCGCGGCCTTCGCTGCCGATCCTTCGGGCACCCAGATTTTCGTATTCGGCGTCGGCGAGTTCACGCGCTGGGGGCCGGTGACGGCGCCGCTGGCCGCGACGGTGAAAGTCTGGTCGTCGGCCCTCGACGCCGGCTGGAAGATCGCGGTCGGGGCCGGCCTTGTCGGGCTTGGGTTCGCCGCAGCGCTGGCGCGGGGCGCGGCGATGCGGGGCGGCGTCTGGCCCGCCGCGCTGCGGTTGATGACCCCGATCCTGCCCGCCTACGCGGTCATCGAGCTGATGTCAGGGCACACGACCGCGCATCCCGAATTCACCTTCCGCATCGTGCCATGGACGATCGCCATCGTCCTCGCCAGCCTTGCGGTCGCGGCGCGCGATACCGCGCCGGCAGGCCCGCACGCGGCGCTCTCGCCCGCCCCATAGACCAGCTGAACGAGGATCTGGGCGGGGTGTTCGCCGAGCAGCGGCGCGCGGTGCTCGATGACGCCGGGCGTGTCGGAGAGCTTGACCGGCGTGGCGGCGACCAGAGCCGGCTTCGGCAGGCCCGGATAATCGACCCCCTGGAGGAAGCCCATCGCCTGCACATGCGGATCGTCCAGCGTCTGCTGCGGCTTGTAGACCGGGCTGGCGGGGACGCGTGCCTGTTCCAGCAGCGACAGCGCCTCGGCGACGGTCTTGTCCTTGCACCACAGCGCCGTGCGTTCCGAGACGGCCGCGCCGTTGTCGCCCCGCAGCTCGTCGGTGGCGAAGCGCGGGTCGGCGAGCCAGTGGTCTTCGCCCATCAGTTTCGCCCAGCGCCGGAAAAGCGGGTTGCCGTTGACGAGAACGATGATCCATCCGTCCGTGCACTGAAAGAGATCGGACGGCGCAGCGGTCTGGCCGCGATTGCCGGTCGGCACGCGGTCGATGCCGAGGGCCGCCTGCTCGCTGAGCGTGGTGACGCCGACCGTCAGCGCGGTGGCGAGCAGGGCGCCTTCGACCTGCTGGCCGCGCCCGGTCTGCTGGCGCGCCATGAGCGCTGCGAGGGTGCCGTAAGCGGCGAGCATTGCGGTGCTGAAATCGACCCACGGCACCGCCGCGCGAGTCGGCTGGCCCGGCGCGCCGGACATATAGACCGCGCCCGACATCGCCTGCGCCACGCCGTCGAAGCCCACGCGGTTGGAATAAGGCCCGCCATGCCCGAACGCGGAAGCCGTGGTGAGCACGACGCGCGGGTTGATCGCCGAAATCGTCTCGTAGTCGAGCCCCATGCTCTTCAGCGTTTCGGGCGGCAGATTGGCGATGACGACATCGGCGGTCTCGATGAGGCGGCGGGCGATCGCGCGGCCTTCGGGTTTCATCGGATCGAGCGTCATGCCCTTCTTGTTGCGGTTCATCTGGAAGAACATCGCGCCTTCACGCTCGGTGGTCTTCTCGCCGGGCATGATGGGGATCATCCAGCGGTCCTCGCTGCCCTCGCGGCGCTCGATGCGGATGACCTCCGCCCCGAAATCGGCGAGCAGCGCGCCGCAATAGGGGCCAGCGATATAACGCCCGAAATCCAGGACGCGGACGCCCTCCAGAACCTTCACCACCGCTTCGTCCCCGTGAATGTCGTTATGGCCCTGAAATAGCGGCGGGGCCGCCATGCGTCCACGAAAAGACGCGACGGATCGGCGCGCGCGCCGCGTTAGACCAGTATCGGGCGGCGATCGGCCGTCCCGGAAAAGGATTTCGGAGACGAGACCAGGCGGATTTCCCGCCGGAAGAGACCGCGCGCGGACCAGCCCCCCGTTACGTCCGTCGCGCTTCGGCGGCGGCGCCATGCCCGGCGTCGCCGCCTTTTTCCGTCTCGCGCGCCTTGCATCTGGACTTGGCTCGCTCCGGCTCGTAGCAAGCTCGCCATGAACGTCTTCCGCGTCACGTCGCATGCGACGATCGGATGGCGCGATGCGCTGCTGGCGCTCGCGCTGTTCGGTGCGTTCGTGCGGGCGTTCATTCCGGCCGGTTTCATGCCCCATGTCGAGGACGGCCGGCTTTCGATGGTGATCTGCACCGTCGATGGCGCGGCGACGGTGGCCGGCGAAAAGCTGGATGGCGAGGGCCTGAGCGCGGCGATGTCCGCCGCGCAGATGCCCTGCGCCTTTGCGGCGCTGGCGCCGCTGGCGCCGCCGCCGGAAGCGCCGGTGGTCAGCCTTGCGATCGCGATCCAGCGCCATCTCGTCGCGATCGATAGCGGCGACGCGGTCGTCGCCATGCCGGATTTCCGGCCACAGGCGCAGCGCGCGCCGCCCTCTCTCCACGCCTGAACGCCTGACGCCGCCTTAACGGCGCGGCCGCCCTTCGCGGGGTCGCGCCCTCACGTTCATGCTGGAGTTCTCTATGTATTTTCCCCCCATGCGCGCAGGTCTGCGCGCGCTGATATGTTCGACCGCGCTGGCCGGCGCTGCGGTCGCGGCCGATGCGCCGAACGAGAGCGCCGGGGCCAGGGCCTCCGCCGTCGCAAGCATCCGTTTCTGAAGGAGACAGAAGATGAAGAGCATCATCGCGTGCATCGCCGCGCTGGGGTTCGTCGGCGTAGCTGAGGCCCATATCGTGCTGGCCGAGGATCATGCCGGGGCCGGCGGCTACTATGCCGGGTATTTCCGCGTCGGCCATGGCTGCGAGGGCAGGGCGACGACCTCGATCCGCGTCAGCCTGCCGGAGTCCGTCATCACGGCGCGGCCGCAGGCGAAGCCGGGCTGGACGGTGACGGTGGAGAAGGCTGCGCTGGCGCAGCCGGCGAAAGGCGAAGGCGGTCACGATCTGACCGAGCGCGTCGCCGCCGTCACCTGGACCGGCACGCTCGACCCGGATTTCTTCGATGAGTTCGGCCTGCTGATGAAGCTGCCGGACGCGGCCGGCGCGCTGTATTTTCCGACCGTGCAGCGCTGCGGCGATGCCGAAATCGCCTGGACCGATATCCCGGCGGCCGGGCAGGCCTGGCATGACGTGCCGCACCCCGCCCCGGTGCTGACGCTGGCCGCCGCGAGCGAGCACGATGCGCATGCCGGACACGACATGGCGGATATGGCGCCGCTGCGGGTGGAGGGCGCGTGGTCCCGCGCCGCCATCGCCGGCGGCAATGGCGCGGCCTATGCCAGGGTGGTGAACGATGGTGACGCCGCCGACCGGCTGATCGCCGTGAAGGGCGACGCAGCCGAGGCCATCGAGATCCACGAGATGACGACCGCCGACGGCGTCATGCAGATGCGCAAGGTGGAGGCGCTGGACGTTCCGGCCAAAGGCAGCGTCGAGCTGGCCCCCGGCGGCCTGCACATCATGCTGATCGGTCTGAAGAACGCACTGAAGGAAGGCGACACGCTGACGCTGACCTTCGTGTTCGAGAAGGCGGGCGAGGTGAGCGTGGCCGTGCCGGTCGGCAAGGCCGGCGGCGCGGCGCACGACCATCACTAGGCGGCCGCTCATGTCGAACAATGAAACCGGACGCGGCGGCCGCGTCCTGCTGCTGGCGGCCATCGGCGCGGCGCTGGCTGTCCTTTCGGTGGCGGCGGGCCTGTTGCTGACGACCTCGCCGGAGGTGCGCGGCACCCCTGCACCCGCGCAGGCGACGGCGGATTTCGTGCTGACCGACAAGGACGGCGCGGCTTTCGACAGTCGCACGCTGCGCGGCCGCGTGGCGCTGGTGTTCTTCGGCTTCACCCATTGCCCCGATGTCTGCCCGACGACATTGCAGGCGATGACGAACGTGCTGGAGGCGCTGGGGCCGGACGCCGACAAGGTGCGGCCGGTGTTCATCAGCGTCGATCCGGCGCGCGATACGCCGGCGATCCTGAAAGCCTATGGTGCGCTGTTCGATCCGCGCATCGTGATGCTGACCGGCTCGCCGGCCGAGGTGGCGGCGGTCGCCAAGGCCTGGCACGTCTATTACAAACTGATGCCGCCCGATGGCTCAGGCAATTACGCCGTCGATCACACGGCGTCGGTGTTCCTGGTGGATCGCGAAGGGCGCTTCCGCAGCACGTTCGACTTCCACGAGGACGAGCAGGTCATCATCGACAAGGTGAAGCTGATGCTGACGCGGTAGCGCCTACTCGCACTCGTCGCCGCCGATGCCGAGCCAGTTCCACACGCGCCCCACCGCGCCGCAGGATTCCTCGCGCGCGGCGGCGTCGACCGAGGACTCGCAATAGAGCGAGTTCGAATCGCAATACGGCACGTCGCGCGGTTCGAGGATGATCTCGACCTGATCGAGGGCGATCTTCGGCGCGGCGTCGCCCGACATGAAGGCTTCGAGATATTTCGCGTCACCGAGCGCGTCGTAGTCGGTCCACAGCGTCGGGCCGGAGGGGATTTTACCGTAATCGTAGCAGGAGACGTCGAAGCGCAGCCTGGTGCCGCTGGCGAGGTCGCCGCGGAAGACCCGCACGACCTTGCCCTTCACGGCGCACGCGCCCATGCCGCCCGAGGGGCCGGAAACGTCGTCGATTTCGATCTGGACGTGATTTGGGGCGGACCGGCGCGCTTCTTCGTAGTATTCGGGCGCGAGAACGGCGGCGGCCGAACCGGTCAGCGCGGCGGCGAAGGCGGCAGCGGTGAAACGGCGGGCGGTATTCATGAGTGGGGGAGATATAGCGACCCGCGCTCATATGCATCAGGGACGCGCTTGACCGTTCCGTGAATTGCGGGGCTTGTTGCAGGAATGTTGCTTTGGGTTCTGTTCGCGGCGCTGGCCGCCGCCGCCGCGATGGCGGTGGCGCGTCCGTTCCTGTTTGCGCGGGCGAAAAGCTCGGGCGGCATGGCGTCTTCGATCTACCGGGCGCAATTGGCCGAATTGCGGCAGGAAACCGATGCCGGCCGGGTATCCCCCGCCGACGCCGAGGAGGCGCGGCGCGAGATCGCGCGGCGGCTTCTGGCTGCGGATGCGGCGGAAAAGGCCGCGCCGTCCGGTTCCGGCCTGAAGCGCGAGACGCGGATCGGCTTGCTGATGACGCTGATCGTGCCGCTGTCGGCGCTGATTCTCTACGTGACGCTGGGCCGCCCCGATCTGCCGGGCCAGCCGCTGGCCGGGCGCGACATGGATGCGGCGATGCGTAATGCGCCGCTGGAGCAGGTCGCGGAACTCTTGTTCCAGCGCCTCGCGATGGACCCCGGCCACCCGGAGATCTGGCGGGTGCTGGGCACGCTTTACATGCGGATGGAACGCTTCGACGAGGCCGCCTCCGCCTTCGGCCGCGCCATCGACCTGATGGGCGACAAGGCGACGCCCGACCTCTTCAGCGCCTATGGCGAAGCGTTGACGCTGTCGGCCGGCGGGCGGGTCAGCGACGCTGCGGCGCAGGCCTTCGAGGTGGCGCTGCGGCTCGATCCCAAGGATGCGCCGGCGCGCTATTATCTCGCGGTGAAGAAGGCGCAAGGCGGCGACAGCGCCGGGGCCGTCGCCGACCTGAAAGCCTTGCTGGCCGACACCCCGCCCGATGCGCCCGAGCGCCGTCCGCTGGAAGCGAAGATCGCCGAACTGGAGGGCGGGGCGGAGATCGCAGAAAACCCGCAGGTCCAGGCGATGGTGGACAGCCTCGCCGCGAAGCTGGCGGCCGATCCGAACAATCTGGACGGCTGGCTTCTGCTGATGACGTCCTACATCAAGCTGGACCGCCTCGACGACGCCAAGGCGGCGCTGGCGACGGCCCGCGCGACGTTCAAGGACGACCCCAAGGCGCTGGAAGCCATCGCCGCCAAGGCGAAGGAACTGGGAATCGAACCCTAGTTCCGCGTCTCGTAGCCGGCGGCGCTGCCGAGTTCCCCGGCCGCGCCGCCGTCGCGGAGCCAGGCCAGAGCGGCGGCGTCGTCCATCAGATAGGCGTCCCAGAAGGCCACCGACATTTCATCGATGAGGCGATGGAAGGTCTCGTCTTTCGAGCTGTCGCGCTGGCGCGGGCTCTGGCCGCCGAAGACCATGTGATCGCCGCCGTTGAGAACGACGAGATACTGGCCGTGCGCCGGGATCGTGCGGAAGGGGATCTGGCGATCCGACACAGGCTGGCCGGGGTCGAGCGGGTTCATGTCCTCGGTGCCGGTGAAGTGCAGAATCGGGATCGTGATCTCGTCATAGACATGCGCCGGGTCGCCGCGGCCGGCGGGCTTGTTCGGCGAGTAGGCGATGGCGGCCTTGAAGCGGGGTTCCTTGTAGCGCGTGCCGGCGAGCCGCATCGACTGACCCGCGGCGGTGAGCGTGCCGACCGCGCCGAAGGAATGGCCCGACATGCCGAGCCGCGTCATGTCGATGCGCCCGGCGAGAGGCCCCTGCGCGTTCATAAGTTGAAGCTGATCGAGCGCGAAGGGCACGTCTTCGAAGCGATTGCGGATGACGTCGATGTCGCGGGTCGCTTTGGTTAGGGCGCGAATGATGTCTTCGCGGTCGGTCATGCCCCGCCAGACGCTTTCGTCCGAGCCGGGATGCTGGATATGCACGGCGACATAGCCCCATGAGGCGAGATGCTCGCCGAGATAGGTGGCCGCTTCGCGTGAACCGCCAAGGCCGTGACTGAAGATCACCGCCGGGCGCGGGCCTTTGGCGGTGGCGGGATAGTAGATCTTGTAAGGCACATCGCGGTTGCGCGCCGCGTCATGCCACGCGCCAAGCAGAACCTCGACCTTTTCGGGGCCCGGGTCAGCCTTCCAGGGCGCGGCCAGGGCGGGAAAGGCGAGGAACAGAAAAGCCGAAAGGGCGAGGAGCAGGCGCATGGTCATCCCCGGAGTTGAGCTTCTTCAACGCGAAGGGGCGCCGCTTACGGCGGAAGCGGCGCCCCGGGCGGGCGGAGCACGGCGTTTGAGTGTGACCGAGTTCACATACTCGTCCAGCGACCTGGTGGCCGTGGTGCGTTCGCTCTGGAGCGCGGTGAGCTTCTGCTCGATCGCGGTGAGGCGATCTTCCTGGCTGGCCAGCGTCGCCAGATAGCGGCGCTGCAGATCGCTGCCTTCCGGCACCGCCGCGAGATTCTCGCGGATGCGCTTCTGCTCCTCATAGAGGCGCTCGCGTTCGGCGTTCGCCTCGGCGATCTCGCTGTCGATGCGGTCGATATTCTGCTTCAGCTCGGCGACGCGCTGGAAGGCGGCGCGCTGGGCTTCGCTGAGGCGCGTATCGGCGGCGTAGTAGAGCACGGAATTGAGATCCAGCGTGGACAGCGTCAGCGACTGGTTGTCGACGCGCTCCCACACCACGTCCAGCTTGCCGGTCTCGCCCGCCTTGACGGTGAGCGGCACGCGGACGGCGTCCTGCGTCAGCTCGACCGTCGCCGCTTCCGGGCTTTTCAGCTCCATGTCGTAGTGGCGCGGCGATTCGATGACCATGCTGCGGTCTTCGCTCGACGGCGCTTTCACAGTGTAGCTGTAGGTCTGGCGCGTCAGCGATTGCATCTCGACGATGCCTTTGACGATCTTGGCGCTGATCAGGTTGCTTTCGCTGTTCGAGGTCTGATCGACCTTGGTTTTCTGATCGAGCGCGAAGGACAGCATCCGCTTTTCGCCCTGCGGCAGCGTGCTCATCACCGCGTCGCCGACATAGATCGTGGAGCCGCTGGTCGTATCGAACAGCGTCACGATGCCCGGCGGCAGGCCGGATTCGGTGTCGTTCGACAGCCGCACCGACGCGAGCGGGTGCAGCGGGTGAACCGCCGGCTGGTAAAGCGAGATGCGGTCGGCTGGGATGACGCGGTCGATGATCGGCACGGCCAGCGACTGGCCGGAGCCGGCGCTGACCGCGTTGGGCAGCGTGAAGGCGACCTGGGTTGCGGTCTCGTTGCTGGCGGCGGCGACATTGCCCGGCTGCGACGGCATGGGCGCGGACTCGGCGTAATAGGCCTTCGCGGCGGGCGCGGGAGGGGGCGGCGGCGGCGGGGCCGCCTCGTCATAGGATGCGGCGCGGCGTGCGGCCGCGCTGCCGCCGGTGGCATCGCTCGTCAGCCCCTCGCCATCGATGCCGCCTTTGTCGGCGCGCGGCATGACGCGGCCCAGCACCTCGACCGGCACGCTCTGGCGGCTGACATAGTATTTGTCATAGAGCGCCTGGCGGAACGTCACCGGGTTGCCGGACACGAGCGTCAGCTCGACATCCTTCCAGTCGGCCCCGCTGGCGTTCTCGATGATCGCCCAGCCCTGCATGCGCGTGGTGTTGTCCGGGCCGTTGACGAGGCGGTAGCTGGTCTTCCAGAGCGGCGCTTCGATGACGAAGCCGATGGTCAGCGTGCGCGAACCCTCGCCGCGCGCGGTGATCTTCAGCGTGCGCAATTCGCGCTGGCGGTTGGCGGCGAGCGCGGCGAGCGCGCCGTTCACCTTGGCGTCGAGCGCCTCGTTGGTGAACTTGATGCCGCGGGCGTCTTCCAGAACGAACTGGACGAGGCCGTCACGCGTGAGGATCGACATGCGATGGCGCACGATGTCGCCGCCGTCCTTCGAGGTGGCGTTCTCCTCGACCACCGAGACGATGCGGCCGGTGGCGCTGACCGGATCGCTGACCGACACCTCTTCGCCCTGCAGCGCGCCGTAGAGCGCGGCGGGCGAGGAGAAGGCGTCTGGGCCGACCGGCATGGTGCGGAAGATCTCCGCAAGGCTGTCGCGGCCCTGCAGCTCGACGACGCCGCTGCCGCCCTTGTCGTCGAAGATGACCGCGCTTTTCAGAACGTCATCCACCTGATCGAGCCGGACCGGAACTTCGATCGTCTCCCAGCCTTCGACCTCGGCCTGATACTCGAAATAGCCAACGCCCCCCGAGGACAGCATCACCCGCTTCAGCTGCAGCTCCGCCGCCTCGGCGGAGAAGATCATCAGCGCAGCGACGCCTGCGCCCGTCGCGAGACGCGCTCCGAATAGCTTCAACATGTTTGGTCTCTCCCCTTAAGCGCCCGTCAGGGCGTCGCTCGCGTCAGAATGAGGACGTCGGACGGTTCGGTGTTCTTGAACGCCGCCTGGCCTTCGTCGGTTGAAAGGAATGCCGCGACCTCGTCCGCCGAAGCGGAGACCTTGGGCGTTGTGTCCGTGCCGGAACCCGTGACCGTGCCTTTCAGCTTGCCGCTCTCGATCGCCTTGGCCACGGCGGCGGTATCGAGGGCCCACACCTTGTAGGTTTCGCCGGCAGCTTCGTAGCGGAAGATCAGATAGCCGATCTTCACGTCGCCGCCGCCGAGCAGCTTGGAATCGGCCGGCGTCAGGCTGATATATCTGACGCCGTTCACCTCGGCCGTGCGTCCGGTGAAGGCGAGCTGTTCCCCGCTGCCCGTGGGATCGCGCATCACCAGCGAAATCCCGTCGTCCTTGGCTTCGATCGCAATGAGCATCGCCTGGTCATCGTCCGCGGATTTGGCGCTCCAGCTGCCGATCAGGCCGGGGTCGGCCGTCGGGCCGCCGCTGAGCGCGTTCTCGAATTCCGGGACGCAGGCCGCGAGGCCAGGCCGAGAGCGGCGGCGACGAACCAGTTCGCGATGCGTGTCAATGATCTACTC
>JAPUEF010000133.1:0-457 GCA_027492655.1 Alphaproteobacteria bacterium
GTCGATCAGCACGCCTTCGGCCTGGCGCAGATACGCCTTGAACTGAAGCATCGACTCCACCGGCCATTGCCGGACGACCTCGCCGGTCGATTTGTCGATACTGCGATAGATGAACGTGCCGGTCGCTTCGTCGCGGGCGATCGACAGACGCTCGTGCTGCCCCATCAGGGGCGGATCCATTGTGCGGAACGCGGATTCCACCGTTTCGGCGGCCTTCCGCGACGCGCTCTCCTCCGGCTCGGCCTGCGCGGGCTGGCGCACCGGCGCACGCGCGGGTTCGACCGCCGTGACGGGCGTGGGCAGAACCGTAGTGATCTTGGTCGAATCGATCATCGGCTTGACCTCCCCGAGAGGTTAAGCCGCGAAGCGAGAGCCGGGGGGGGGGGGGGGGGGCGGCCGCCCCCCCCCCCCCCCCCCCAAACCCCCAAAAAAAAAAACCAGGGGGGGCGGGGGGGGG
>JAPUEF010000133.1:467-17647 GCA_027492655.1 Alphaproteobacteria bacterium
CAGCTCTCGAGCTGGGCGTTCCCCCCCCGGTGTGTTTCTGCGGTGCCGGGCGCGCGGGGGGGGGGGGGCCTCCGCCCCCGCCCCCCGCCAGTCCCCACTTAGCGGAAGAGACCGAGGACGGTGCTCGGCGCGCTGTTGGCGATCGACAGCGCCTGGATGCCCAGCTGCTGCTTCACCTGCAACGCCTGGAGGCGCGCCGATTCCACCGACAGGTCCGCATCGACCAGGTTGCCGATACCGGCGGTCAGGGCGTCCGTCACTTTCGTGTTGAACGTGACCTGCAGGTCCAGACGCTTCGACACCGAGCCGAGACGCGCGAGCGCACGGTTGGTGTTGGTCAGCGACGTGTTGACCGTCGTCAGCATCGTGGAGGCGGCCGCCTGCGTGTCGATCACGCCGCTGGCCGCGATCGTGATGATCGAGCCGCCGAGCGACAGGTTCTCGGCGTTGACCGAGATCTTCTGCGTACCGTCAGCCGAAGCGAGGGCCTGGAAGCCGGTGCCCGAGCTGATGAGGTTCTTGCCGGCGAAGTTGGCGGTCGAGACGATCGAGGCGATCTGCTTGCGCAGGGCGACGAAGTCTTCGTTCAGCGCGGCGCGGGCGGTGGTGTCGACCGACGAGTCGGACGCCGCGACGGCCTTTTCCTTCATCTGGACCAGCAGGTCCGAGATGGAGTCGCCGGCCGCGAGGGCCACGTCGACCACGCTCTTGGCGCGGTTGAGGCTGGTGCCGACGGCGCCGAGCGAAGCGACATCGCCGCGCATCGACTGGGCGATCGCGTAGATACCGCCGTTGTCCTTGGCGCTCGCGACGTTCAGACCCGTGTTGATGCGGTTCTGGACGGTCTCGAGTTCTTTGTTGGTCTTGGAGAGGTTCTGCAGCGCGACCATCGCGCCGACATTGGTGTTAACACCGAGAGCCATTTTGAAGTCACCCCGTTCTGGATGGCAGACGAGCTTTCTGCTCGTGGAGCACGATGCTCCGAGCCTTCCGAGAGCATCAGGCGTGCCAACTGGGCATTAATTTCCGTCAACCACGCTGTGATTCGGCTTTCCGGCATTTTCTGCAGGCACGATCTGCCTATGTGCCGCATTGGGGCGGCAGCTTCTTCCCGCCCGGAATCTTCTGCCCGGCAAATCCTGCCGCCGGCGCGCGAAAGAAAGGGCGGCCTCTCGGCCGCCCTTCCCTGTTTCGCAGTGATCCTTGCGAACCCGAATCGATTACCTGAACAACGAGGTGATGATCGAGGGCGAACTGTTCGCGATCGAAAGCGCCTGGATGCCAAGCTGCTGCTTGACCTGAAGCGCCTGAAGCCGCGCGCTCTCCGAAGCCATGTCGGCGTCGACAAGATTGCCGATGCCGCCTTTCAGGCTGTCGGACAGCTTGGTCACGAACTCCTCCTGCAGCGAGAGCCGTTTGGAGGCCGTGCCCAGCCGCGCGAGCGCACGGTTCACGTTCGTCAGAGAGGTGTTGATCGTGGCCATCATCGTCGATGCGCCGGCCTGGGTGGTGATCTGCGAGGTGGTCGCGATCGTGATGATCGAACCGCCCAGCGACAGATTTTCGCCCAGCACCGTCAGCTTCGAGGCCGAGGCGGAAGCCAGCGGCTCCAGCCTGGTCGTCGAATTGTTGATGATGTTCACGCCGCTGAACGAAGCGTTCGAGACGATCGAAGCGATCTGCTTGCGATACGCAACGAAATCCTCGTTCAGCGCCAGCCTGGCCGTCGTGTCGTTCGACGCGTCGGCGGCCGCCAATGCCTTCTCCTTCATCTGCACGATCAGGTCGGAAATCGCCTCGCCTGCAGCCAGCGCAACATCGACGATGCTCTTGGAGCGATTGAGGCTCTGTCCGACCGCATGGAGGGCGCCCACGTCGCCGCGCATGTTCTGGGCGATCGCGTAGATGCCGCCGTTATCCTTGGCGGACGCCACGTTCAGGCCCGTATTGATGCGGTTTTGAGTGGTCTCCATCTCGCGATTGGTCTTCGACAGGTTCTGGAGGGCGACCATCGCCCCCACATTGGTGTTCACGCTCAGCATGTGTTCCGTCCGTTCTGGCTGGATTTGTCGCGCCTTTTGCGCGCAGGCTTTTGCCTGACCGGCAGGTCGCAACCGCCGTGCCAACGCAGCCCCGCCCAAGCCCTTGTTCGGGAACGTATTTTCGGCCGGCGCGCAGCGCGCAGGCCTCCGCGCCGCGGCAGAATGCGCCCAGCGGCAAAACGCGCCCGGCGTCGATTGCCGGGCCGCGTCAGATCAGCGGCGGGAAAAGATCAGGCGGCGGCGCGCTGCGCCAGGCCCTGCATGATGGTGCGGTTGATATCGATCAGCGGATCGACCGGCATCGCCTGCTCCGACATGAGCTGGCTGGAATAACGGCCCACGAAGATCGAGATCGAGATGATGCCGGCGCGCATCTGCTGCGGCATCGCGTTGGAATCGCTGGCGCAATCGTTCGCCAGCGTCGACCACATGCGACGATTCCAGTCGATCGCCGCGATCACCTTCGGATCGGTGCGCGGCAGAGGCTGCGCCTCGAGAAGCGCGCGCGTCACCTGGCCGAACAGCCGGTATTCGACGTCGCGCGGGTTCTCGGTCGCCTTAAGCGTGGACTGGTACGCCGTCAGGGACATAGTTCAGCAGCTCCTGCTCGTATTCGAAAAGCCGGCGGCACGTCATCAGCGCCCGGTAGTAATGCCCGCCCAGAACGTCGCGGCTGATGGCGACGCAGGCCGCCAGCACGTCGGGGTTCGACACCGCGCCCATGAAATCAGCCATGCGCTCGGCGAAGCTGTCGTAATAGACATCGACATTGTCGCCGCCGCTCGATGAATCCAGATACATCATCTGGATCGGGAAATAGACGCGCTTCAGCGGCGTCGAGGCGTCCTGCGGCTGCAGGATGTCCTTCTCGCGCAGAATCGAAGCCTTGTTCTGCAGCACGATCTCGCCCTTGCGGTCGCCGTTGATCATCACGGCGCCGTTGACGACGAATTTCTCGTGAGGCTTCAACGACAGTTTCAGCGGCATGACGTGTCCTTCGGTCTGGCACGCTAGGGCGGCAGGGTTAAGGCGCCCTCAACGCGCGAAGCAGTGAGAGCGCGAGAGTCGCTCCGCGCCGGTTCACAACTCCTTAACCATGGTGAACGCTTTATCGGCCCGAAGCGGAGATCTGGCGGAACCGATGGCGGCCGAACGGGCGGAGAACGGCGCGACCGCGACCGGCATTGGCGCGAAGGCCGCCTTCCTGAAGCGCGCCGAACGCGACGCCGCGCGCGACGTCGCCGACGCCGCCCGCCGGCTCTGTCACAAGCATCTCCGCAAGGCGATCAACGCCTTCCGCAGGAACGATTACGGCAAAGCCGCAGTCCTGGCCGTCGATGCGACCGAGGCCGACCCCAGGTGCGGCCAGGCCTTCCACATGCTGGCCCTCAGCCTTGAGAATCTCGGCGAGATGGCCCGCGCCATCACCATGTACGAGCGCGCCGTCGCGCTCGATCCCGCCGACACCGACCTCTATCTCAATCTCGGCCTCGCCGCCTGGCGCATGGGCATGAACGAGGTGGCGGAGAAGTTCTTCCGCCTCTATTGCGAGATGGAGCCGAACCAGCCGATGGGCTGGAACAATCTGGCCGGCGTGCTGCGCGACACCTCGCGTTTCGACGACGCCATCGAAATCTGCCGCGGCGCCATCCTGCGCATGCCCGAACAGCCGCTGCTGTGGAACACGCTCGGCACCATTCTGGTCGAACTCAGCGATTTCGCGCAGGCCGCCATCTTCTATCGCGAGGCTCTGCGGCTCGATCCCGGCTTCACCCGCGCCTGGCACAATCTCGGCTACGGCCTGCACCACACCGGCCCGTTGAGCGAAGCGCTCGAGGCCTATGACAAGGCGCTGTCCCAGACCTCCGACCCGCGCGACCGCATCGAAACGCAGCACGCCCGCGCCCTCTGCCTCATCGCGATGGGCGATCTCGCCCAGGGCTTCGCGGGCTACGAGGTCCGCCATCACCACCAGCACCGCGCCTCGACGCTCTACGGCATCGATGCGCCGCTATGGAAAGGCGAGGCGCTGGCCGGCCGCGACGTTCTGGTCATCGGCGAGCAGGGCCTCGGCGACGAGGTGATGTTCGCCAACACGCTTTCCGACATCGCCGCCGCCATCGGCGCAGCCGGCAAGCTGAAGATCGCGGTCGACGCCAGGCTCGTCCCGCTGGTCGCCCGCGCCCTGCCCAAAGCTGAGGTCGGGCACTATTTCAACGCCTCGCACAACGCCAAGGACGTGCGGCTGGTGCCGTGGGCGGGCAAGCCCGACTTCGTCATGCCGATGGGCAGCGCCCTCGCCCACCTGCGCACCTCGCTTGAGGATTTTCCGCGCAAGGCCTTCCTGACGCCCGATAAAGACCGCGTCGCGGCGTTCCGGGACGCCCTTGCCGCCCGGCCGGGCCTCAAGGTCGGCATCTGCTGGCGCTCGATGCTCATCAACGCCCAGCGGCAGAAATACTTCTCCGCCATCGACGCCTGGCGCGACGTGCTCACCGTGCCGGGCGTCAGCTTCGTCAATCTCCAGTATGGCGACGCTGCGGGGGAAATCGCCCGCGCCAAGGCGCTGTTCGGCACGGACATCCAGACGATCGACGGCCTCGATCTCAAAATGGATCTCGACGGCGCGGCCGCGCTTTCGGCGGCCTGCGACCTCGTCGTCAGCGCCCCCACGGCCGCCGCCGCGCTCGCCGGCGCGGTCGGCACCGAAGTCTGGTTCCTCACCGCCGGCCCGGTCTGGCCGCAGCTCGGCACCGATCACTACCCCTGGTACCGCGAAAGCCGCTGCTTCGCGCCGGCCCTGTTCGGCGACTGGGACGAGGTCATGCCGCGACTGTCCGCCGCGCTGAAGGCCCGCGCCCTGCCGTAATTTCGCCGCGGGCGCGCATCATTCAGCTCCCCTGCCCCAACGCGCAGGGGAACCGACCGCCATGCTGCATCGCCGCCATCTGCTCGCCGGCCTCGCCGCCGTCCTCGTCCTGCCGCGCGCCGCGCGAGCCGAGATCGCGTGCCGGCCCTGGGGCGACGGACAGGAAGTCTGCGAGGTCGGCCTCAAATTCGATCCCGACATGCAGACCGCCCAGCAGGAATGCCAGTTCTGGTGCTGGGCCGCCTGCATCGAGACGATCTTCGCGATTTCCGGCCACAGGGTGCCGCAGCAGGACATCGTCGCCCGGGTCTATGGCGATCCGGTCTGCACCACGGCCGACGGCCCCACCATCGCCAACGCCGTCAGCGGCGCCTGGCGCGACCGCAAGGGCCGCGACTTTCGCGCCAATTGCGAAGTGGTGATCGACGCCCAGTATGGCGTCTGGCGGCCTGACGCGCATCTCGTCGCGGCGCGCGATCTTGAAGACGGCCGCCCGCTCATTCTGGGGGCCGGAGGCCATGCGGTGCTGCTGACGGCGATGACGTTCGGACGCAACGCCTATGGCGATACGCAGATCGGCGAGATGATCATCCGCGATCCCTGGCCCACCAATCCCAACCGCCGCACGCTTTCCCCGCGCGAAACGCAGCAGATCAGCTTTCTCGCGCGCGTCGCCGTCGGCTAGGCCGAGATCACGTCCTCAAGCCCGTACGAGATATAGGTCTTGTAGACCGCCTCGTGGATCGCCTCGCACTGCTTCAGCACCGACGCGAGGAAGGGCTGGATGCCCGTCGCCACCACCTCGTCCATCGAGCCGAAATCGACGAAGGCCTTCAGCCGGCCCGCCATGCGGGCGCAGGCGGCGCGGCGGATCTGCGGCGCGCCGGGCGCGATCTGCTGCAAGGCCGATTGCAGCTTATCCACCGCGAAGCGCACCGAATGGGGAAACTCGGGGTCGAAGATCAGGAACTCTGCGATCTTCCGGGGCGAGACCTGCGCCGTATAGACCTTGCAGTACGCCTCGAACCCCGTGACGCTTTTCAGCAGGCTGATCCAGTCGAAATAGCCCGGCTGCGCGAATTTCGGCCCATCGTCCTGCGGCGGCGACAGATACACGTCGAGCAGCCGCGCCACCAGCTGCGCGCGCTCCAGATAGGTGCCCAGGTCGATGAAATCGAAGCCTTCGCCGTGGCGCATCGTCGATTGCGTGATGCCTTGCAGCATCCAGATGCCGTCGCCGATATCGATGAAGGTCTGGGCCGGATTGCCCGACCAGATCCAGTCGTAATCCAGCTGCGAGATGCGCAGATACTGCCGGTTGATGTGCTCCCACATCTCCGAGGATATCTGCTCGCGCACCTGCCGGGCGTTATCGCGCGCCGCCGCCAGTGACGACATGATCGAGGACGGATTGGTGCGGTCGAAGGCGACGCGGAAGGTGATGTCGCGCGGATCGGCGGCGGGGTCTTCGGGGTCGGCGTCGGACATGCCGTAGAGCGTGCGCCGCCAGCCTTCGCTGGATTCCAACTCGCCCTGTTCGATCATCGCTTCCAGACGCACGCGCATCAGCCGCGCGCCGTGTTCCGCCCGCTCGGCATAGCGGGCCATCCAGTAGAGGCTGTCTGCGACGCGGCTCAGCATGTCACTCGCTCAGCACCCATGTGTCTTTCGATCCGCCGCCCTGGCTCGAGTTCACCACCAGACTGCCGCGACGCAGCGCCACGCGCGTCAGCCCGCCCGGCACGATCTGAGTCTCCGCCCCCGTCAGGATGAAGGGACGCAGATCGATATGCCGCGCCTCGAACTTGCCTTCGATGAAGCACGGCGCGCGGCTGAGGCTGATCGTCGGCTGGGCGATATAATTATCGGGCTCGGCCTTCACCTTCTCGCCGAACGCCGCGCGCTCCTCGGCGCTGGCATGCGGGCCGACCAGCATGCCGTAACCGCCGCTCTCGCCGACCGCCTTGACGACCAGCTTGTCGAGATTGGCCAGAACGTGGTCGAGCGCCGCCGGCTCGCGGCACAGATAGGTCTCGATATTGTCGAGGATCGCATCCTCGCCGAGATAGTATTTGATCAGCTTCGGCACATAGGCATAGACCGCCTTGTCGTCCGCGACGCCGTTGCCGAACGCATTGGCGACCACCACCTTGCCCTTGGCGTAGGCCTCGAACAGGCCGGGCACGCCCAGCACCGAATCCGGACGGAACACCAGCGGATCGGCGAAATCGTCGTCGATGCGGCGATAGATGACATCGACGCGCTCCAGCCCGCTGGTGGTGCGCATGCAGACGCTGCCGTCATGCACCACGAGGTCGCGGCCTTCGACCAGATCGATGCCCATCTGGCGCGCCAGGAAGGTGTGCTCGTAATAGGCCGAGTTATAGACGCCCGGGGTCAGCAGAACGATGCGCGGGTTCTCGCGGCTGGGCGGCGCGAGGCTGCGCAGCGTCTCCAGCAGCATCTGCGGATAGCGCTCGACCGGCCGCACGCGGCTGGCGCGGAACAGCGCCGGGAAGGCGCGCCGCACCACCTCGCGGTTAGCCAGCATATAGCTGACGCCCGAGGGCACGCGCAGATTGTCCTCCAGAACGGCGAAGCGGCCGTGCTCGTCGCGGATGAGGTCGGTGCCGCACACCGAGACGTAAGCGCCGCGCGGCACCTCGACGCCCACCATCTCCTTGCGGAAATGCTTGGCCCCGAACACCAGATCGCCCGGCACCACGCCGTCCTTCACCACCTTGGCGTCGTGATAGATGTCTTTCAGGAACAGGTTGAGCGCCTGGATGCGCTGCTTCAGCCCGCGCTCGACCGCATCCCATTCCGCGCTGGTGATGATGCGCGGCAGAAGATCGGTCGGGATGATCTTCTCGGTCGCCTTGCTGTCGCCATAGACGGTGAAGGTGATGCCCTGATGCAGGAAGCTCTGCTCGCAGGCGATCTGGCGGCGCTGGATTTCCTCGACGGGAAGCGAGCTCAGCAGCTCGTGCAGCGGCGCGTAGTGCGGCCGCGACCAGCGATTGGACAGGAAGCACTCGTCATAGGTGTGATCCAGCACATAAGCGTCGAACGGCTCGTCGATGCCTGGCCGGGCGAAACGTCCCCCCGCCTGCTCGTCATCCGGGCCGTCATCCAAATCTGGCGGCAGGGCGTGGTCTTCGCTCATCATCTGAAGGGGATGAAATCCGCAATTTCCCCGCCCCGCAAGGGTTTATTGCGCTGCGGGATGACGACCGGCTGCCGCCCTGCCCTGCCGATCGGCGCCAGCCGGGGAAGCGGCACGCCGAGGAACCGCGCCCGCATCGCGCTGTCGCAGCCGGCCTGCATCCGATCAAATGTCGAGCCCGCCTGTTGTGCCGCAGTGACAGCCGTTAGGGGAATGGATGTTCAGGGTTCGCACCTATTGTCCCGGGCCGGGTTTGGGCCTATCGCCCCGCCAGGATTGCAAGAGCAATAAGACCGGCGCGTTTTCCGCGCCTCCTTTGAGGGACATCCAATGATGAAATCGATCCTGGCGGTGGGCGTCAGCGTCATCGCTTTCGGCGCCGTTTCGGCCGAAGCCAAGACGTTCGGCCACATTGCCGGCAGCGTGAACTATCTCAGCGTCGACGACATCTTTTTCGGCGGCAAGGATACCGACCGCTGGCAGTACGACGTGCAGGGCGCGGTCGGCTTCGACCTGACGCCGAACTGGAACCTTCAGCTCAATGCCGACTTCACCAGGGACAACTGGTCGAACTTCGCGGTCGACGAAGGGGTCGATGCTCTGAGCCTCGGCGGCATCGCCTTCTGGCGCGACCCGTCCAAGGGCCTGCTCGGCGTCGAGGTGAACTATACGCACGTCGATTTCGCCAGCCAAAGCAACGATGGCTATCTGCTCGCGTTGCGCGGCGAGTATTTCGGCGCCGCCTACACCATCGGCGGCCGCATCTACTGGGCGCCGTCTGATTTCTATACGGTCGATCTCGATACCGTCGGCGGCGGCCTCTCGGCGACGTTCTACACCAGCGACAAGATGGCCGTTTCGCTGCGCGGCAACTACCAGGACTATTCGTTCAACGGCAATTCGAACGACCAGTACAATCTCGATATCACCGCCGACGTCGAATACCTCTTCGACAACAACCTCTCGCTGACCGGCACCCTTGGCTACAACACCGGCAATGCGTTCGGGTCCGACTTCGACACGTTAACGGTCGGCGCCAAACTGAAATTCTACTTCGGCACCGAAGGCACTCTCGCCAACCAGCACCGCACCTCGACGCTGGAGCCCACGGTCAGCAATCTCGGCATCATCTGGTTCGACTAATCGTCGATCACGAGAAGAAACAAAAAGGGCCGCTCTTTCGAGCGGCCCTTTCCTTTTCCGCACGCGCTTGTTTGACAGCCGCATCATGCATCGCCGGACCGAACCTGGCGGCACGAGAAATCGCCCGCCATGACCTGCGGTCCGCGCGATGCGCTTCCAGACAGACTGCCGCGCTTGCCAACCTGGCCATATATGCCCGTATTCCTATTTTCCGATCCGCAACGGGCGCGGCCTGCAACAGGGGCGGCGGGCTGACCGATGATTTGGGCGGGTTTCGACGTTCAATTCGCAGCTAAGCGACAAATGAATGCGCCCCGCCGACTCTGCACAACGAATATCTTCCTTTACGTCAACCTGGGCTGGCGCTGACGCCGGCGGAAGGCGGGGCGGCTTGAATCCCCTATCCCTGCCCCCTAGGGTCGCCTGACAAACAATCACGACAAACGATCATTCAAGAACAGCCGGAAACGATCAGAATGAGCACGCGCTTCGAAGGCACCAAGGATTACGTCGCGACCGGCGACCTCTCGATCGCGGTCAACGCCGCCATCGCGCTGGAGCGCCCCTTGCTCATCAAGGGCGAGCCCGGCACCGGCAAGACCGTCCTCGCTTACGAAGTCGCCAAGGCGCTGAACGCGCCGCTGATCACCTGGCACATCAAATCGACCATCAAGGCCCAGCAGGGCCTCTACGAATACGACGCCGTCACGCGCCTGCGCGACAGCCAGCTCGGCGACGAGCGCGTCAAGGACGTGAAGAACTACATCAAGAAGGGCAAGCTGTGGGAGGCCTTCACCTCCGAGCAGCGCCCCGTCCTGCTGATCGACGAGATCGACAAGGCCGACATCGAATTCCCGAACGACCTCCTGCAGGAGCTCGATCGCATGGAGTTCTTCGTTTACGAAACCGGCGAGACGATCAAGGCGAAGGTCCGCCCGGTGATGATCGTCACCTCGAACAACGAGAAGGAGCTGCCGGACGCCTTCCTGCGCCGCTGCTTCTTCCACTACATCAAGTTCCCCGACCGCGACACGATGCAGGCCATCGTCGATGTGCACTTCCCCGAAGTGAAGCAGAAGCTGGTGGCCGAAGCGCTGAACACGTTCTACCAGATCCGCGACGTGCCGGGCCTCAAGAAGAAGCCCTCGACCTCCGAACTGCTCGACTGGCTGAAGCTGCTGATGGTGGAAGACATCACGCCCGAGATGCTGCGCGAGAAAGACCCCACCAAGCTGATCCCGCCGCTCCACGGCGCGCTGCTCAAGAACGAGCAGGACGTGCATCTGTTCGAACGCCTCGCCTTCCTGGCGCGCCGCGACCGCTGCGGCGCCGCGCCCACCGGCCGGCGGCTCAGCCGCCGGTCGGCGTCACCGGCCCCGGCGCGGCAGTGCCGAGGCGCACGCGCAGACGCTCCTGCGCGGTCTGGATCGCCTTCTGGAAAATCTTGGGGTCATCGAGCCCGGGCGATTCCACGATTCCCGCCCCCGTGCCGCGGATCGTCAGCGTGCCGTAGCCGAACAACCGGCCCATCACGGTCATCTTCAGCCCGACTTCCTCGATGCTGCGCAGCTCGATCTCCGCCGTGTCGCGCCCGATCCACCCGGTCTTGCGGATGAAGCGGCGGTCGGTCACGGCGATCTCGGTCGAGCGGATGCGGATCACCTGCCACAGCCAGTAAAGGCCGCCGGCGATGATGAGGCCGATGGTGATGTAGTTCAGCCAGGCGCGCGTGCCCGCACCGACATAAACCCAGCTCAGGATCTGAATGAGGATCGGCCCCAGCAGCGCAAGGCAGGGCACGACCCAGTTGAGCCAGTGGTAATGCGCCCGGGCGATGACCGTTTCGCCTTCGACCAGCGCTTTGTCGACATACGAGCTCATGGCCCCTGTGTAGGGGGTTCCCGGTTCCGCTTCAATGCCGCCCCGCCGCCGGCGCGCCTCACACGGGCCGGGCGGCCACCGCCCCGCCGCCCGTCGCCTCGCCCGGCGCGTCGGCCTTGGCGATCAGCATGTAAAAGCTGGGCACCACGAACAGCGTGAACAGCGTGCCGATCGACATGCCCGTCGCGATGACGAGTCCGATCGAATACCGCGCCGCCGCGCCCGCGCCCGACGCCGTCACCAGCGGCAGAACGCCCAGCACCATCGCGGCGGTGGTCATCAGGATCGGCCGCAAGCGCACCTCGGCGGCCTTGGTGATCGCCGCGCGCTTCTCCATGCCGTGATGGCGCTGTTCGTTCGCGAACTCCACCATCAGGATGCCATGCTTGGTGATGAGGCCGACCAGCGTGATGAGGCCGACCTGCGTATAGATGTTCAACGTGCCAAGGCCGACATAGAGGAACATCACCGCGCCGAAGATCGACAGCGGCACCGCGACCATGATGATCAGAGGATCGCGGAAGCTCTCGAACTGGGCCGCCAGAACCAGATAGATGACGACGACGGCGAGGCCGAACGCCATGGCGAGCGAGTTGCCCTCCTGGATCGAAAGACGGGATTCGCCGGCATAGTCCTCATAGAAGCCATCCGGCATCACTTCGGCCGCGATGCTGCGCAGCGTCTGCAGACCGGCATCCGTCGAGCCGCCGATCATCGGCATGGCCGAGATCGTCGCCGAGTTCAGCTGGTTGAACTGCTCGATCGCCACGGGGCCGGCCTGGGTCGTGATCTTCACCACAGCCGACAGCGGCACCATCTCTCCCGACTGGCTCTTCACATAATAGCCGTTCATGCTGTCCGGGTTGATCCGGAACGGATCGGCGGCCTGCGGCACGATATCGTAGCTGCGGCTGTCGCGGTCGAAGCGCGAAACCCAGCCGTTGGACAGCATGACGTTCAGCGTCGTGCCGATCGTCGAGATCGGCACGCCCAGCGCTGCAGCGCGCTCGCGGTCGATGGACACCGTCGCCTGCGGCTTGTCGAAGGCGAGCGAGGATTGCACCACCATGAACTGGCCGGACTGAAGCGCCTTCAGCTTGATCTGCTCGGCGACCTCGTAAACGAGCGACGGCGAGCCGATGGAGCGGATCACGTACTGGATCGGAAGACCGCCCGCCGAGCCCGGCAGCGACGGCGGATTGACGACGAAGGCTTCGACCCCGGTGACGTGCGAAAGGCCGCCTTGAATGATCGGCAACATCTCCTTCGCCGACCGCTCGCGATCGCCCCACGGCACGAAGCGCCACAGCGCGATGGCGCTGTTGGGGCCGCCGCCGGCGCCGACGATGGAGAAGGTGGAATTCGACTCTGGAATCTTGCCGACCTTCTCGTCGAACTGGCGCACATAGAAGTCGGTGTAGTCGGCCGTCGCATAGCGTGGGCCGTTCACGATGGTGAACAGCGCGCCCTGATCTTCCGCCGGCGCAAGTTCAGAGCGCGTGTTGATGAACATGAAGGCGGTGGTGGCGAGCAGCAACGCCACCGCGAGATAGATCGCCGCACGCATGTCGAGCGCGGCGGAAAGAACACGCGCATATCCGGCGCTGAAGCGTTCGAAAATGCGATCGATGCGCCCAGCCAGTCCGCCGCCATTAGGCGGATGGGGCCTCAGCAGGCGCGCCGACATCATCGGCGACAACGTGACCGCCACGAAGCCGGAGATGACCACGGCCCCGGCCAGCGCGAAGGCGAACTCGCGGAACAGCGCGCCGGTCAGGCCCGTCGTGAAGCCGATCGGCGCATACACGGCGGCCAGCGTGATCGTCATGGCGACCACCGGGCCGAAGATTTCGCGCATGCCCTGGATCGCCGCGTCGAACGGCTTCATGCCGTCCTGGATGTGCCGGTGGATGTTCTCCACCACCACGATGGCGTCATCGACCACGAGACCGATCGCCAGCACCATCGCCAGCAATGTCAGCAGGTTGATCGAGTAGCCGAGCGCGAAGAGCACGAAACAGACGCCGACCAGCGCCAGCGGAATCGTGACGATGGGAATGATCACCGAGCGGATCGACCCGAGGAACAGGAAGATCACGATGATCACGATGATCACCGCTTCCGCGATCGTCTCGAACACGCCGTCGATCGAGGCCTGGATGAAGACGGTCGCGTCATAGGTGACGACCACCTTCATGCCTTCCGGCAGGCCGGCCTGAATATCCGGCAGCATATCGCGCACGACGCCCGCCGTGGTGAGCGGGTTGGCGGCCGGCGTCGGCATGATACCGACGAAGACGCCCTCGTTACCGTCGAACGAGGCGCGGATGTCGTCGCTGCTGACCCCCAGCTCGACGCGCGCCACGTCGCGCAGGCGAACGACATTGTCGCCCGAGCCCGAGACCGGCAGAGCGCCGAACGCCTCCGCCGATTGCAGCGTCGTGTCGGTGCGGATCGCCACCGCGACCAGCTCGTTCTCGGTCGAGCCGGGCGATGCGAGGAAGTTCGAATTGCGGATCGCGGTTGAAATATCGGTCGCGGTCAGGCCGCGCGCCGCCAGCAGCAGCGGGTCGATCCACACGCGCATCGCGAAATTCTGGCCGCCCAGAATATCGGCCGAGGCGACGCCCGGCACGGTCGCCATGCGCGGCTGGATCACGCGCGTGAGGAATTCCGTAATTTCCGGCGGCGTCATGCGATCGGACGCGAAGGCGAGATACATCAGCGCGAAGGTCTGGCCGGTGCCCTTCACGATGATCGGGTCTTCCGCATCGGTGGGCAGCTGACGACGGACCTGCTGGGTCTTGGTGATGACCTCGGTCAGCGCCGCGTCGGGATCGGAGCCGAGACGCATACGCACCGACACGACGCTCGCGCCCTGGCGGCTCGAGGCGGTGACATAATCGACGTTTTCGGTCGATGACACCGCCTTGGCGATCGGGTCGGTGATGAAACCCTGGATCAGATCCGCGCTCGCGCCGGGATAGGCGGTGGTGACGGTGATGGTCGTCTCCTCGACTTCCGGATATTGCCGGATCGCCATCGAGGAGAAGCCCTGCGCGCCGAGCAGCAGGATCAGCAGGCTGACGACCGTCGCCAGAACCGGCCGCCGGATGAAGATTTCCGAGAAGCTCACGGGGCCGACCCGTTGCTCTTGGGCTTGGAAGGCACGACGTCGTCGGCGACCGTCACCGCAGCGCCGCTCTGGATGCGGTTCTGGCCCGCCACCACCACGACGTCATCTGCCGCCAGACCTTCCACGATCTCGACGCGATTCGCCGTCCGCCGCCCCACTTTCACGAAGGTCTGACGCGCGATCTCACGCGCCTGAGCCCCGTCCTGCGGCGGCTCACTGACGATCTTGAACACATAGTCCCCATAAAGACTCGGCACGACCGCCGTTTCGGGCACCGAGACGATGTTCTGTTCCTGCGGCAACTCGACGCGAACGCGCACGAACTGGCCGGGAAGTATCTTGCCGTCGGGCGCATCGATCAGCGCCTGCGCCGAGATGAGACGGTTCTGCGGGTTCACCTTGGGATCGAAGCCGGTGAGCGTGCCGGTGAAGTCCATGGCTTCGGCGGTGACGCCGAACTTCACGACCTGCCCCTTCTGCAGCAGCGCCGCAGATTGTTCCGGCACCGTGAAATCGACGAGGATACGATCGACGTCCTGCAGCGTCACGACGACGGTGCCGACCGTGACATACTGACCGACCACCACGCGCGGCACGCCGACGACGCCGTCGAACGGTGCCTGAATCGCCTTCTGATCCAGCACCGCCTTCAGCTTGGCGTATGTGGCGCGGGCCGTTTCGCTGTTGGCGATGGCGTTGTCGAGCGTCGCCTGGGGCGAGGCGCCGCGACGCACCAGCGCCTGGACGCGATCGACTTCGGCTTGCGCGAGCTTGATGTTGGCTTCGGCGGAGATGAGATCGGCCTGTTCGACCGTGTCGTCGATCTGGACCAGCAGCGTCCCGGCGGTGGCTTTCTGATTGGCGACGAACGCGACAGCCTTTACGACGCCGGACGCCTCGACGGCGATATCCGCGCCGAGACTCGCCTTGGCCGTGCCTACGGCGTCGATGCCGGGCGTCCATGTGCCGGAAACAGCTTTGACGGCGGAAACCGCGATGGCGGGCCGCTGCTGGCTCGCCATCATCGAGGCGATCATACCCTGCATGAAGAAGTGGTAGAAAATCAGCAGCGCGCTCAAAACGCCGACAATGGCGACAAGCAGGAAGCCGCGCGTTCTCGTTTTCATCGAAATCCCCTCAGGCGCGTGTCGCTGCCTGACTTTATCCTTGCATTCTGGCCAGAAAACTGTACCGTCTGGACGGTAAAGTCAAGGAACAACGGTCATAGCTTAGATGTGCGCTGCGCCCGCCCACCGGCGAGGATCACGAGAAGCGATCCTGGACGCTGCTGAGGCTCTGATCCGCGAATCGGGCGTCAACCGGATGACGCTCGATGCGGTGGCCACGCGCGCCGGCCTGTCCAAGGGCGGCCTTCTCTACAATTTCCCTAACAAGGATGCCCTGCTGCGCGGGATGATCGAGCGTTTCGTCGAGACCCTGAACGCGCCGCGCGAGGGGACGGTTGCAGCGCGTGTTGCGGAAATCCGCCTTCAGAAACTGGCCACGCAGCCCGAGAACCGGCGCGCCTCGAACTCGATGCTGGCGGCCATCGCCGAAAACCCGACTTTGCTCGACCCCATCCGCGCCGCGCACACCTGGATATGGGACGAGATCAAGGCGGAGAACGGCGACCGGGTGGCCAGCATGGTTGCCTGGCTGGCGGTGGAGGGGCTGTGCTTCTTTGAGATGTTCGCCACGTCGCCGCTGACCGCCGCCGAACGCGACGAGGTGGTCAACCGGATCAGGGCGATGGCGGCGCCTTAGGCGGCTCTGCATTGGCGGACGCCAGCAGCGCCCAGACCGCCTCGGCGGTGCGCAGCACCGTATCGCGGCTTTCCGGCGGATAGAGCGCCGACAATTCGATCTGCCAGCCGCCCGAAACGATGGCGAAGCTGACCCAATCCGCCGCCGCAGAACCTTCGCCGTGCAGGAAGCTGACCGTGACGGGCGTGATGCCGTCACCCCAGAAGAGCAAGCTTGGCAAGGCGGGCGCATCGGGATCGGCCAGCCAACCCGGCGGCACGGCGAGCGGATCGGCGGCCATGGTCGGCGCGCCGATGGTGACGGTGATCGGCCCATAGACCGCCACCACCCTGTCGGGCGCGATGGCGGTGAGCGTTACGAGATGCGTGCGCGTTGGCCCCGCGATCTCACGCGGCAGCCGCAGCCCCGACGGATCGTGACGAAGGAACCCATCGGCCTGGAGAGTGACGGACGGCGCGACCGGCGTCGATGGCATTGCGGAATCCTCAGCCGCCGCGGACGGCGCGGCGATGAGATAGACGGCGAGCGCGAGACGGCGGATCAGCGGTTCAGCTCCCTCATGGCGCGGTCGAGACCGTCGAGCGTAAGGGGGAACATGCGGTCGCCGATCAGCTGTTTCACCAGCTGGATCGAGGGCGTGTATTCCCAGTGCTTCTCGGCGACCGGATTCAACCAGACCATATGCGGGTAAATGTCCTTCACCCGCTCGATCCACACCGCGCCCGCTTCCTCGTTCCAGTGCTCCACCGAGCCGCCCGGATAGGTGATCTCGTAGGGGCTCATCGTCGCGTCGCCGATGAAGATAACCTTGTAGTCGTTGCCGTATTTGTGAAGCACGTCGAAGGTCGGCTGCTTCTCGTTGTGACGGCGCTTGTTGTCCTTCCACACGCTCTCGTAGAGGCAGTTGTGGAAATAGAAGAAATCCATGTGCTTGAACTCGGTGCGGGCCGCCGAGAACAGCTCCTCGCAAAGCTTGATGTAGCTGTCCATCGAGCCGCCGATATCGAAGAACAGCAGCACCTTCACTGTGTTGCGCCGTTCCGGCACCAGCGTGACGTCGAGATAGCCCTTGTTCGCCGTGTTTCTGATGGTGCCGGGAAGGTCGAGCTCGGTCTCCGCCCCGGTGCGCGCCCATTTGGGCTGACGGCGCAGCGCGACCTTAATGTGGCGCGTGCCCAG
>JAPUEF010000134.1:0-11791 GCA_027492655.1 Alphaproteobacteria bacterium
CCGATCAGCGAGCCGTCGCCGATGGTGCAGCCATGCAGCATCACCAGATGCCCGACCGTCACGTTGGTCCCGATGGTCAGCGGCGCGCCCGGATCGGTATGCAGCACCGAATTGTCCTGCACGTTGGAATTCTCGCCGATGGTGATCAGCTCGTTATCGCCGCGGATCGTCGCCCCGAACCAGACGCTCGCCCCTTTCAGGAGCCTGACATTGCCGATCACCGTCGCGGTCGGGGCGATCCAGTAGTCGCCGTCCTCCGGCACTTGCGGCCGCACCGCGCCCAGGCCGTAAACCGCCATGTCATCGCCCCCTTTTTCGGCTATGGATCGCTCAAGGGCTTAGCCTCCAAAAAGCCGATTGTTAAGGGCAGGATCAGGGAATGAACGCTTTCGAGATCGCCGGCCTCGTCGCCGCCACGCTGACGACGGGATCCTTCGTCCCCCAGGTCATGCACACGCTCCAGCGCCGTTCGGCCGACGACATCTCCAGCCTGTGGCTGGTGCTGTTCGGAACCGGCATCATGCTGTGGTTCGTCTACGGCCTCTGGCTGAACTCGCTCCCCGTCATTCTCGCCAACGCCATCACCTTCCTGCTGCTCACCGTCATCGCCTGGATCAAGTTCGCGCCGCGCCCCGCGGCGGAGGAGACCGCCTGATGCGCCTCATCGCCCTCGCCTTCGCCGCCGCCCTCGCCCTTCCCGCGATGGCCGAGGAGGAACCCGGCCTCGACCAGATCGCCACCGACGGCGTGCGCATGTGCATGTCCATCGCCGAGGGCCGCGCCCCCGCCGACGCCGCGACGATCTTCGGCTTCACCGCGTCGGGGGCCGTGTTCCAGCGCGAAACCGCGCGCGGCAAGGTCGAAATCCTGCCGCCCGAGGCCACGCGCAAATCCTGCCGCACCCAGGTCAGCGCGCTCACCATCGACGAGAAATCGGTCATCGACGCCATCGCCGCCTTCGTCAGCGCCCCGCCGCACAGCTTCGCGCCGCTGCAGAGCCGCGTCGCCGAACGGCTCGGCAACTACGCCGCCCGCGTCTCCATCTGGGCGTCGTCCGACGGCTCCGCGCTCGGCCTGCTGACGCTCTACGAGATCCTCGCGAACGAGTACTATCTCGGACCGAAGATCATGATCGATTACGTCATCGACCATCGCTGAGACGCCCGCCATGAACGCCCCGACCAGCTTCCTGCCGCCGCTGCCCGCCATCGGGGCCGACGCCGCCTGGCCCGATCGCGACTGGGCGCGCGCCGAACTCCCGGGCAGCGCCGATCACGAAACCCTGCGCCGCCTCCTCGATCATGCCTTCTCGCCCGAAAGCCATGGCGGCATGGGCGAAACCCATGCCTTCCTCGCCATCCACCGGGGCCGCATCGTCGCCGAGCGCTATATGGGCGGCATCTACACGGCCGACGCGACCTATCCCTCGTGGTCGATGGCGAAATCCATCACCCAGCTCCTCACCGGCTTCCTCGCCGCCGAGGGCAAGGTCGATGTCGCCGCGCCCTTCGATGCGCCGGAATGGCGCGAGCCCGGCGATCCGCGCGCCGCGATCACCTGGACCCATCTCCTGCGCATGGCCAGCGGCCTCGCCTTCCGCGAGGACTATATCGACGGCGCGGTTTCCGACGTGATCGAGATGCTGTTCGCATCCGGCAAGGACGATATGGGCGCCTTCGCCGCCGCCAAGGCTCTCGAAGCCGCGCCCGACACCCGCTTCAACTACGCCAGCGGCACCACCAACATCATCGCCCGCGCCCTCAGGACTCTGGTCGGCGGCGGCGAGGCCGGGATGCGCGCCTTCATGCAGGCGCGTCTGTTCGGCCCGCTCGGCATCGAGAAGACCGTTCCCAAATTCGATACATCCGGCACCTTCATCGGCTCGTCCTACTGCTTCATGCGGGCCGAGGATTTCGCCCGTATCGGTCTTCTGGCCCTGCGCGGCGGAAACTGGCGGGGCCAGCAGATCCTGCCGAAATCGTGGATCGACTTCGCCCGCACCTCCGGCCCCGCCCAGCCCGACGACGGACGCGGCTACGGCGCGCAATGGTGGCTGAACATGTTCTCGCCCGGCGGCTTCTCGATGAACGGCTATGAGGGCCAGTGGGTCGCCTGCTGCCCGCACCGCGACCTCATCCTGGTGCGCCACGGCAAGTCCACGAACGAAGCGTCCGCCCTGCGGCAGGACGCGGCGCGCGACTGGCTGATCGCCGCGATGGCCTGTTTCTGACGCGGGCGTTTATCCGTCACTTGAGCAACGCGGCCGTCAGCAGAAAGCATCGCGGGACGCCCATCCTTGGGGTTCCCGCATGAAGACCGTCCTGGCCGCGCTCATCGCGGCCTTCGCCGCCGCCTCGGCTGCCGCTGCGGCTGCCGCTGCGGCGCCGCCGCCCGAACCCCGCGCCGCCGTGGCCGAGATCGCTGCGGCCATCGCCGGCAATTATTTCGATCCTGACAAAGCCCGAACCATCGCTGCGGGCCTTAACGCGGAAGCCGAGGGCGGCGCCTATGACGCCTTCACCGACCCGCGCGACCTCGCCCGGAAGCTGACCGAGCGTCTGAAGCCCGAAGACGCGCATTTCCGCGTCCAGTGGGAAGGCGGGGCCGATCCGGCGACCGGCGCGCCCACCGTGCGCCGCGATCGCGGCGGCGAGGAACGGCGCACCAATTACGGCTTCCAGCGCATCGAGATCCTCACCGGCAATGTCGGCGTGCTTCAGCTCAACGTCTTCGCCGATTTCGACACGGCTGAAGACCCCGCCCGCCGCGCCGCCGACGCCGCGCTGCAGTCGCTCGCCCATGTCGATGCGCTCATCATCGACCTGCGCCAGAACGGCGGCGGTTCGCCGGCCATGGTCGGCTATCTCGTCAGCGCCTTCATGGGCAAGGACTTCGCCGGCTACAACGCGATGCATGCGCGAGACGGCATCGAAAGCGAGGCCCCGCGCGAACCCTATGCCGCGCCCCGGCCCGACCTGCCGCTCTTCATCCTCGTCTCCGGCCGCTCCGGCTCAGCCGCCGAAGCGTTTCCCTACACGCTCAAGGCCGCCGGCCGGGCGGTCATCATCGGCGAGCCGACGCGCGGCGCCGCCAATCCGGGCCGCCCGTTCGACGTCGCATCCGGCTTCTCGGTCTTCGTCTCCACCGCCTCGCCGGTCAATCCGCTCACCGGCGGCAACTGGGAAGGCGTCGGCGTCACGCCCGACATCGCGGTCGCAGCAAGCGCAGCGCTCGACGCGGGCTACGAAGCGGCGCTCGAAGCGGTGCTCAAGCTCGACCTTCCCGACGCGGAGAAGACCGAGGCCCGCTGGACTCTCGAAGCCCTGCGCGCACCGGCCGTCAGCTTCGCCGCCGCCGATTATCTGGGTACGTTCGGCGACGCCGTCATCACTGAGAGCGACAAAGGGCTGGTCCTGACGCGCGGCCGCCGCCCCCCCGTCACGCTCAAGCCCGTTTCGGCCGATCTCTTCGCCTTCGCCGACGCGCTCTACTGGCGTGTGCAGTTCGATCGCGACACGCACGGAAAGGTCGAGGCGGCCAATATTCTGTCCGCCAGCGGAAACGCGACGCGCCTGCGGCGCGCGGAATAAAACGCGGCGGCCTTCTGCTTCGCCCGTCCGCTCGCGCCCCTATTTCGGCGCGGCGAATTCGTCTCTCAGCATCTGCGCCAGATGCTGGCAGGCTTTCGCGCCGGAGGTTTCGTCGTTCGACATCGTCGCGATGGCGATGCCGCGCACCGGCGCGATCAACGCCGTCGCGTGCCACATCGTGTTCGATCCCTCATGCGCCAGCACCGGACCTCCGGCCCAGGGCCGCGTCGGGATCAGACCCCATCCCCGCCGATAGACCTCGCCCTCCGCCGGCGGCGCGGTCATCGCGGCGACGCTTGCCGCGTCCAGCCATCCCGCGCCTTTGTTCAGGATCGCTTGCAGCCATTTTCCGTAATCGGCCAGGCTGACATGCACCGTCCCCGCCGGCCCCAGCGCCGCCGGATTGTCGGCGTAAGGCCCCGGCTCCATCGGCTGCCCGCCCATATGCCCCCACGGCGCGGGATCGGGCGGCGCACCGAACCCGGCGCTCGCCATGCCCAGCGGCGCGAACATTTCGGCCTGCATCGCCGCTTCCCAGGTCTTGCCCGTCGCCGCCTCGATCGCCGCGCCCAGCACGATGAAATTGATATTGGCGTAGGCGAACGCGCCCACCGCGCCCGGCGGCGGCGCGCCCAGCGCCAACGCCGCCAGGTCTGCGCGCTGCACGTTCAGCGGGCGCTTGTCGTCCCGCGCGGTCATCAGCCAGGGCCGCCCGATCACCGGCGCATCCTGCAAGCCCGCCCGGTGGCCGGACAGATCGTCCGCGCTCAGCCCGGCCAGCGCCGGATCGATCGCCATGCCGGGGAACAGCTCGGCCAATGTCGCGCCGGCTTTGACGATGCCCTGCTCCACCAGCCGCTGGAACACCGCCGCCGTCATCGCCTTGGTGTTCGATCCGATATGCCATTTGTCGCCGATCAGCGCCTTGTCCTCCGACCCGGCCCTGCGCACCCCGGCGACGCCCTGCCACAGCACCGCGTCGCCCGAGAACACAGCGCCCGCCACTGCAGGCGCACCGCTCGCCGCCAGCGCCTCGGCGGCATAGTCGGGCGCTGCGGCCCATGCCCGCACGGGCGCCAACCCCGTCAGCGACGCCGCCGTCAGGGCCTTCAGCACAGTCCGCCGATCCATCGCGATCCTCCCTGACGACGCCCGCAATCTATCATTCCGCCCCGGAACTTCGCCAAGACGCCGCGTGCGTGCACGCCCGGCTTCGGGTGATATGACCGCCGCCTGCATGGGAGAGTCGCACATGAAAACCTATCTAGCCGCCGCCGCTTTCGCGATCGCCGCCTTCACCGGCGCCGCCAGCGCCAAGGATTGCTCCGGCATCGCCGGCGCCAGCTGGCCCGCCATGAAGGGCTATACGGTCGGCGCCATCGCCGGCGGACCTGACTGCGGCAGGGCGGTGGCGCTTCTCGTCATCCGCGACGCCGACAACAATCCCGTCTGGCATGAAAGCTATGTCGCCGGGCAGGTGATGCTGCTTGCCGGCGCCGAGGACAGCGCCGCGCTGAGCAAGGCGCTGGCCGAATGGATCGACGCTTCCAATCCGCAGTTTGAAACCACCGCCAATCTGCCTGAATGGGCCGAAGGGGCCGACATGCCGATGTCGGGCGAGTTCGCGTTCTATCCCGAAGAGGGCGTCGATCGCGAAGCCTGGGCGAAGGTCCGCGCCGCGAAAACGCCGGTCTATTGCTACGTGCAGGGCATGGAGAGCATGGCCTGCCTCACCGTCGATCCCGAAAACGGCCTCTACAAGGTCGGCGTCCAGACCTTCCCGGGCTGAGCCATGCGCGATCTTCTCAGCCTCGGCGCGCGCGCCGGTGAGTTGCTGAAAGCCCGCCGCGAGAAAATCGCGGTCGGCGAAACCTCGGCGGGCGGCCTCATCTCGGCCGCCCTGCTCGCGGTGCCTGGCGCCTCCGAATACTTCGCAGGCGGCGCCGTCACCTATTCGCCGCGCGCCGTGCGCGGCCTGCTCGATCTCACCTTCGACGAACTGCGCGCCAAAGGCATCCGCTCCTCGTCCGAGCCTTATGCCGAAATCCTCGCCGAGACGATCCGCCAGAAACATGGCGGCGTCGCCTGGGGCCTCAGCGAAACCGGCGCCGCCGGCCCGCACGGCAACGGCTATGGCGATCCCGCCGGCCATACCTGCATCGCGGTGGCCGGCCGCGCGCATGCGGTGCGCACCATCCGCACCGGCCTCTCCGATCGCGTCGAGAATATGTGGCTCTTCACCGAAGCGGCGCTGGCCCTATTGGTCGAAACCCTCGAAGCCGCACCCTAGACCCGCGACGGGGCGCGGCGGCCGAACGCCGCCCGTCCCTCCAGCGGCCGGATGCGGCGGCCGTCAGGCGTGAACACCGGCCCGGCGACCGGCACGAAGCGCTCCTGCGCCGCGCGCCGCCGGTCGCGCCGGAACGCGGCGACCCACCAGCTGACGCCCAGGAAAAACGACAGCAGCGCCGCCGCCGAAATCAGCGTGTTCCGCAGGTCCGCGCCGAAGCGCATGCTGACCCGGCGCGGATCGGCGGGATCGACCAGAATGCTGAACCGATGGCCCCGGACCGCTTCGCGCTCGCGCAGCCCGGTCCGGGTGTACAGCCAGTCCTGCCGGTGCACCGTCCCATCGGCGTCGGTATAGGTGAAGACGACAAGATGCGTCTTGGTCAGCTTCGCCTTGGCCTCGCGGCTCGCTGCGATATCCGCCGCCGAACACCAACGCGGCCTGGAGACGCCATCGCGGCAGGCCCATCCGACATATTTCACCGTCGCCACGGCGGGCGCATAGCGCGCTTCCGCCCAAAGCGGCATCACCACGGGCGGCAACGCCCCATACGCGAACACCGCGCCGAAAATGATCAACGCCCAGCGCAGCTTGAACGCCATCGCGCGCGCGACGGCGTACCGGATGTCCTTGAGGATATTGCCGATGGCGAT
Source organism: Alphaproteobacteria bacterium (assembly GCA_027492655.1). Lineage (GTDB taxonomy): Bacteria > Pseudomonadota > Alphaproteobacteria > Micropepsales > Micropepsaceae > JADZAI01. The sequence continues at coordinate 6,534 of JAPUEF010000134.1, forward strand.
GACGAAGCGCACGCCCTGTCCCTCCGCGCAAACGGAGCTATCAGGACGCCCGAACCTGCGGCAATCTCCGACGCGCGTGAACCTTAACGCGGCGCTCTCAGCCCGCCAGCGCCTCGTCCGCCGTGATGCTGGGCAGGTTCTGCGCGTCGCCCACCGCGGCATAGGTCAGCCGCCCGTGATGCACGTTCAGGCCGGCCTTCAGATGCGGGTTGTCCAGCATCGCCTTGCGATAGCCCTTGTCGGCCAGCGCCACCGTGAAGGGCAGCGTCGCGTTGTTCAGCGCGAAGGTCGAGGTGCGCGCCACGCCGCCCGGCATGTTGGCGACGCAGTAATGCACCACGCCGTCCACCTTGTAGGTCGGATCGGCATGGGTCGTCGCATGCGCCGTCTCGCAGCAGCCGCCCTGATCGATCGCCACATCGACGATCACCGATCCCGGCTTCATCTGGCTCACCATCTTGCGCGTGACCAGCTTGGGCGCTTCCGCGCCCGGCACCAGCACCGCGCCGACCACCAGATCGGCTTCCAGAACATGGCTCTCGATCGCGTCATAGGTGGAATAGATCGTGTTCAGCTTCGCGCCGAACTGCTGGTCCAGCTCCGCCAGACGCGGCAGCGACTTGTCGATCACCGTCACATGAGCTTCCAGCCCCATCGCCATGCGGGCGGCGTTGGCGCCCACCACGCCGCCGCCGATGATCACCACCTTGGCGGCCGGCACGCCCGGCACGCCGCCCAGCAGCATGCCGCGCCCGCCTTGCGTCACCTCAAGGCAATGCGCGCCTGCCTGGATCGACATGCGCCCCGCCACTTCCGACATCGGCGCCAGCAGCGGCAGGCCGCCGCGCGCATCCGTCACGGTCTCATAGGCGATGCACACCGCCTTCGATTTGATCAGCGCTTCGGTCTGTTCGGGGTCCGGCGCCAGATGGAGATAGGTGAACAGAACCTGTCCCTCGCGCAGCATCGCGGTCTCGCTCGGCTGCGGCTCCTTCACCTTCACCACCATGTCGGCGCGCGCGAAAATCTCTTCCGGGCCGCCCACGATCTCCGCCCCCACCTGACGATAGAAATCGTCGGTCAGGCCGATCGCCGCGCCGGCATTGCTCTGCACCAGAACCTTGTGCCCATGCACGATCAGCTCGCGCACGGCGCTGGGCGTCATCCCGACGCGATACTCGTGAACCTTGATCTCTTTCGGCACGCCGATGAGCATGATGTTCTCCTGAAGGGACGGCCGGACGCCGCCCGAATTGAACTCAGCCTAGCATCAGCCCCGCATCGTCCTCCAGCGCCCGCCAGCGACTGAGGACGCGCCCCGTCGTCGCATCGTAGCTGAACACATGCCCGCCGCCGGCCGGCTGATCGAAGGCCCGGGAGATCGTTTCGCCCAGCAGATGGCACATCAGCAATGTCCCAACCGCGCCATGCCCGACGAACAGCAGATCGCCCGGCTCGCCCCGGGCGATCTCCGCCCCGGCCGCCGCGACGATCCGGGCCTGCGCCGCGCGGGCGCTTTCCCAGCCCCGGACGCGCTCATCCGGCGCCGCGAAGAAGGCGTCCGCCACCGCCTCGAATGCGGCAGGCTCCAGAAAGCCCGTCGCCGAGCGGTCGTTCTCGTGCATGTCGGCGCGGGCGCGCGGGGCGATGCCCAGCGTCGCGCCGATGATCGCGGCGGTCTCCACGGCCTTCGTTTCGTCCGACGATACGATGGTCCGGACGCCCCGCGCCCAGCGCGCCCGGCCGGCGACGGCGGCGCGCGCCAGGCCGGTGGCGCTCAGGCTCCAATGCGGCACCGGCACGCCCGGATCGATCGTCACCTGCGGATGCGTCAGGTAGAAGACGCGGCGCATCGGCTCAGGCCGCCAGCGCCTCGCCCAGCTTGCCGAACATCTCGTCGATATGCGCCTTCTCGACGATCAGCGGCGGCGAGAAGGCCAGCGTATCGCCGGCCACGCGCAGCATCAGATCGCGCTCGAAGAACAGATGCTTCATCACCTCGAAACCGCGCTTGCCCGGCGCACCGGCGATCGGATCGAGATCGATCGCGGCGGCGAGGCCGATATTACGGATGTCGGCGACGCCGGGCTTGCCTTTCAGGCTGTGCGCCGCCTCGCCGAAATAGACTTCCAGCTCTTTCGCGCGCTCGAACAGGCCCTCGTCGCGATAGAGGTCCAGCGTCGCGCAGGCGGCGGCGGCAGCCAGCGGATGGCCGGAATAGGTATAGCCGTGGAACATGTCGATGGCGTGGTCCGGGCCGGTCATGAACTGTTCGTAGATGCGCTTGTCCACCAGCACGCCGCCCATCGGGGCCGCGCCCGAGGTCACGCCCTTGGCGAAGGTCAGCAGATCCGGCGTCACGCCGAACCGCTCCGCCGCGAACGCTGCGCCCAGACGCCCGAAGCCGGTGATGACCTCATCGAAGATCAGCAGGATGCCGTGCTTCGCGGTGATCGCCCGCAGCTTCTCCAGATAGCCCTTCGGCGGCGGCAGCACGCCGGTCGAACCCGCCATCGGCTCCACGATCACCGCCGCGATGGCCGATGCGTCGTGCAGCGCGATGATCTTCTCCAGCTCGTCGGCCAGATGGGCGCCCCATTCCGGCTGGCCGTTGGTGAAAGCCTGTTCGGCGCGGTTATAGGTGGCGGACAGATGGTCGGCGCGGAAACCCAGCGACCCGAACCATTTGCGGTTGTTGCCGATGCCGCCGGCCGAGATGCCGGCCATGCCGACGCCGTGATAGGCGCGCTCACGGCCGATGATCATGGTGCGCGTCGCCTCGCCGCGCGCGCGGTGCCAGGCGACCGCGATCTTCACCGCCGTATCGGTCGATTCCGATCCCGAGTTGGTGAAGAACACATGGTTCAGGTCGCCGGGAGCCAGCGCCGCGATCCGCGCCGCCGCCTCGAACGCCGCCGGATGACCGAACTGGAAGGTCGGCGCGAAATCCAGCGTCGCCGCCGCCTTGGCGATGGCGTCCGCGATGGGCTTGCGGCAATGGCCGGCATTGGCGCACCACAGCCCCGCCGCGCCGTCCAGCACGCGCCGGCCGTCCTGGTCGAAATAATACATGCCCTCGGCGCGCGCGAGGATGCGCGGGTTGCGCTTGAACTCGGTGTTCGGCGTAAAGGGCAGCCAGAAGGCTTCAAGCTGGTTGGTCGTAAGATGGGCGCTCATGGATTCCGCCATGCGATGAAGGTCGCGCCACTCTAGACAAGCGCGGCGGCGGAAACCACACCGGCCGGCCGGCGACGAACGCGAAATGCCCCGCGTTCAGAACGGCGAGGGCAGCTTGATCGCCAGACCCACGATGAACAGCCCCAGCACATAGCTCCACAGCCCCGCCACCACGATCACGATCATCAGATAGGCGCGCGGCTGCCCGCTCTGGTCGGCTTTCAGGGCATTGAAGGTCAGCACCGCCGGGCCGGTGAAGATGGTGAGCCCCACCGCCGCCAGACGTCCCGCCTCGGTGGTCGGCTTCAACGCGTATTCGCCCTTGCCGCTCAGCACCCGATAGATCGCGGCGATGAGGCCCGAGGCGACGAACCCGGCGGCGACGATCATCACCAGCAATATCGCTTCGCGCATTCCCAGCCCCCGCGTTTCCCGAAAATCTCCCGGCGGGGCGTTCGATGCAGATTCCGCGCCGTGCGCCTGCGTCCCGTTTCGGGATTCTATTTCAGCGTATTCAGCTCGGCCGGCAGCTTGGCGTCGGGATGAATCTCGCGGAAACGCGAGATCGGAACGCGCGCCAGCGTATTGCCCTCGGCGTCCAGATAGATGATCACCGGCTCTGTCACGCCCTGCGGCTCGGGCGCAGCTGCGGCCTGCGGATCGCTTCCCGCGCAGCTCGTGCGGCCATCGTCGCACGGGTTGACCGAAGGCTTGCCGCCGTCTTTGTTCACGGCCCCGAAGGCGGGGCCGGCCAGAGCGGCGAGGATAAGGACAGCGACGACACGCATGGGCTTCACCGGATTGAAACAGGCTTGCCGCCTTTCGGTTGCAAGCGCAGGACCATCCGCTCTGTCCCGCCATGGCACAGGCGCGCGCCCATGACCTATCGCGACGAGCCCGAGGAAAAGCCGAGCTGGCTCTATCCTCTCATCCTCGCCGGCATCACCGCGGTGATCGGCGCGGTCATTCTCTGGCTCTATCTCGGCCCCAGCCTCGACGACCTCACCGGCGCTGCGGTGCGCCCCACCGCCGAGGCCGAGCTATTTCAGGTGACGCTGGGCGAACGCCGCTTCGACATTCCGGGAAACTATATCCGCCTGCCCGCCGCCCGCCGCTCCGGCCCGGCGCGCGACATCCAGCTCGACGCGCTGCTGCCCGACCTGCACGGCTTCGCGGACGGCGAGGAAGACGAAATCCGCGACGTGACGCGCAGCTCCAGCCTCGTCTCCATCGCCATCAAGGCCGGCGCGCCCGAACTCTCCGAGCGCCAGCGTCTGGAACGCATCTATACCCGCGAGCTCGACAAGACGAAGACGCCGTTCGACTATGCCGGCCTGACGGCGAGGCCGATGGCCGGCGATTCAGGCTATGCCGGCCAGCAGCTCTTCACGCATGAGGGCGCGGACGGCGAGCTGACGCTCTATCTGTGCACCGCCGACGATAACGAACACCAGATCGGCGGCCTGTGCCTGCGCGAGATGGCGTGGGGTCCGAACCTCACCGTCATCTACGGCATACGCGGCGGCCGTCTGAAGGACTGGCGCGAGATCGATGCCGCCGTGAAGGCGCTGCTCACGCGGCTGGAGCCGGCGGCCGCGAAGGCCGCCGCGCTCGAGGGCGAAACCTTACGGCTTCAGGTCGATGTCCAGGATCGCCATGTTGAACTGGTACGAGGTCTCGCCGTCCTCGATGTCTTCCGTCACCACGCCGATGAAGTCCTGGCCCAGATAAACCTCGACCGAATCCTTGATGTTGGGGCGCGGGCGCAGATTGATCGCCTCGTTGCGGAACGTATCGCGCAGATAGGCTTCGACGCGCAGCGTGTCCTTGCGGTCCATTTCTGGTCTCCTTCGTGGGGGCCGGACGCGCCGGGCGCGAGCATTTGGCGCGAGAGGCCATCCGGGTCAAGACGCGCATGACGCCGCCCGTTCCGCTCGGCCCCACCTGGTACGAAGCGAGCGCGCCCGCCGCGCCGCCGCGCCCGCGCGCCCAGGGCGCGATCGCCGCCGATGTCTGCGTGATCGGCGGCGGCTATGCCGGCCTCTCCGCCGCGCTTCATCTGGCGCAGCGCGGCTACAGGA
>JAPUEF010000134.1:11801-17530 GCA_027492655.1 Alphaproteobacteria bacterium
ACCGGACGGTTCTTCTGGAAGCGCTCGAAATCGGCGCGGGCGCGTCGGGCCGCAACGGCGGACAAATCCACTCCGGCCAGCGCCAGGAACAGGAGACGCTCGAAAAAACGCTCGGCGACGATCACGCCCGCCGGCTCTGGGATCTGGCGCAAGAGGCCAAGGCGCTGGTCCGCAGCCTCGTCGCCGATCACGCCATCGCCTGCGATCTGAAGGACGGCATCCTCCACGCCGCCTGGAAGGCGTCCGACGCCGCGCCGCTCAGCGCCTATGTCGATCACATGGCCGCCCGCTACGGCTACGCCCAGACCTTCATCGCGGCGAAGGACGTGCCCGCCTATGTCGCGACCGGGCGCTATCACGGCGCGGTGCTCGATCCGGGCGGCGGCCAGCTTCACGCCCTGAAATACGCGCGCGGCCTCGCCGCCGCCGCCGAGGCCGCCGGCGTCGCGATCCATGAACGCAGCCCCGTCACCCGCATCGACACGCAAGGCGCGCACGCCGTCACGCCATCCGCCACCGTCTCCGCCCGCCACCTCGTCCTCGCCTGCGACACCTGGCTCGGCGGCCTCGACCGCCGCGCCGGCCGCTATGCCCTGCCGATCAACAGCTTCATCGCCGTCACCCCTCCGCTGGGCGCGGCGCGCGCCAGGGCTCTGATCCCGTCCGATCTGCCCGTCGCCGACACCAAATTCGTCGTCGATTACTACCGCCTCACGCCCGATGACCGCCTGCTCTTCGGCGGCGGCGAGAATTACACCCCGCGCTATCCCGCCGACCTCAAGGCCTTCGTGGCGAAACCCGTCGCCCGCGTCTTTCCGCAACTGAACGACGTGCCGTTCGACTATGCCTGGGGCGGCCCTGTGGGGGTCACGATCTCGCGCCTCCCCCATTTCGGCTGGGAAGGCCCGAACGCCGTCTTCGCGCACGGCTTCTCGGGTCAGGGCGTCGCGCTCGCCACGCTCGCCGGCAAGCTCATGGCCGAAGCCGTCGCCGGAACGAGCGAACGCTTCGACGTCTTCGCGAAACTGAAGCACCGCGCCTTCCCCGGCGGCCGCCTGCTGCGCACCCCGCTGATGGCCCTCGGCATGGCCTGGTACGCGCTGAAGGACCGGCTCTGACCGAGCCTGGCGCCGCCCGGCGCTAGATCTCGAAATCCGCCGTGATCTGCGCCAGGAAGTTCTGGTTCATGTCGTGGCTGGGATTGTCGCAGCCCGCGCAGCCGATCACCTTCGCCGGCACGCCCGCCGCCGTGCAATGCGCCGGCACGGCGGTCAGCACCACGCTGCCCGCGCCGATGCGGCTGTATTCGCCGACCTCGATATTGCCCAGGATCGAAGCGCTCGCCCCGATCATCACGCCCTTGCGGATTTTCGGATGGCGGTCGCCGCGCTCCTTGCCGGTGCCGCCCAGCGTCACGCCGTGCAGCATCGAAACGTCGTCCTCCACCACGGCGGTCTCGCCGATCACCACGCCGGTCGCGTGGTCGATGAAAACCCCGCGCCCGATCCGCGCGGCGGGATGGATGTCGGCCCCGAAGGTCTCCGAGATGCGGCTCTGGAAATGCAGCGCCATCCAGATGCGGTCCTGCTTCCACAGCCAGTGCGCCACGCGATAGGCCTGCAGCGCCTGAAAGCCCTTGAAGAACAGGAAAGGCTGCACGAAGCCGCGCGAGGCCGGATCGCGCTCGCGGATCGCCATCATGTCGGCCCGCACCGAGGCGGCGATCGAGGGATCGGCGGCGAAGGCGGACAGAAACGTGTCGCGCACCTTCATCGCCGCAAGGTCGGCGTCGCCCAGCTTGTTGGCGAGGTGGAAGGCCAGCGCATCCTCAAGCCGCGCATGGGCCAGCACCGAGGCGTGGACGAAACTCGCCAGCGCCGGCTCGCTCGCGGCGATCGCTTCGGCTTCGCTGCGCAGCGTCGTCCAGACCGGATCGACCACGGGCAGTTTTTCGGCGGCCAGGGCCATGATGCTCCCCCGTATTCTTTCGTTCCGGACAATGTAGGCATCGCGCGCGCCGCCCGAAAGGGGCGGAGACGGCGGCGAGACTAGCCGGTTCCGGCCAGAAGATCGTTAAGGCCGCCGGGCAGCTCGCCGGCCCGCGCCATATGCGACACCTTCAGCAGGGCGGCGACGGTGATGGAATCGGTGATCTCGCCGCTGTTCACCATGGCCAGCGCCTCGGCGAAGGGCAGACGCTTCACGGTGATGTCCTCGGTGTCGTCGGGCGTCGCCACGGCCGGGCTGAGGCCGGTCGCCAGATAGACGAATGCGTGCTCGTCCGTCACCGAGTTGGAAAGATGCAGCTGCAGGATCTCGCGCCAGTCGGCGGCGGCCAGTCCCGCCTCCTCCGCCAGTTCGCGCTGCGCCCCGGCCAGCGGGCCTTCCTCTTCCGAGGCGCCGCCTTCGGGGATTTCCCAGGAATAACGGTCCAGCGCGAAGCGATGCTGGCCCACCAGCGTCACCGTCCCGTCCTCGTGCAGCGGCACGATCCCGGTCGCCCAGTTGCGGAAATGGACAAGCGTGTAGGTGAACTCGCGGCCCGACGGCGCGCTCACATGATAATTGACGGCGATGATCCAGGGATTGCCGAAAACCGGCTGTTCGCCGTGAACGGTAAGCGGCCCGCGCTTCTTGGGCATGATGCGGACCTGAAACCCTGAAACCTCAGAAACGAACCGAACGATTGTCCGTCGTCGTCAAACGCTGGCCACGCGCGCGGAAAAACGCCGTTTCCAGACGCGAACTCCGGCGCACCGCATGGTTGCGGCTCGAAAGAGCGGCGATTCCAATCAGCGCCGCCGTAAAACACCCTAAAGCGATCCAGCCCATCGAGCGCCCCCGCTCTGTTGCTTCGCAGTGCAATGACGATACGCACAAAATGTTACAAATCCAGCACCTAAATGCCGACAATCGATGAAAAATGAGAAATGTCCGGCGCGGCTCTCTAAATACCCGCCATGACCGACCTCATCCCCCCCGACCGCTTGAACACCCCGGTACCGCAGGCCCTCGATCTGCTGCTCACGCGCCGCTCCGGCAGCGCCAAGGCGATGACCGGCCCCGGCCCGGATGCCGCCCAGCTCGACGCCATCCTGACCGTCGCCACCCGCGTACCCGATCACGGCAAGCTGACGCCGTGGCGCTTCATCGTGCTGGAAGGCGAAGCGCGGGGCCGCTTCGGCGCGGAGATGGCCCGTCTTTTCAAACAGGCCAACCCCGACGCCATCGACGAGATCGTCGCGCTGGAGCGCCGCCGTTTTGAACGTGCGCCCGTCGTGGTCGCGGTCGTCAGCCGCGCGGCCGGCAACGCCAAGGTGCCGGAATGGGAACAGGTTCTGTCCGCCGGAGCGTCCTGCATGGCGCTTTCGCTGGCCGCGCACGCGCTCGGCTTCACGGCCTCATGGCTGACCGAATGGCCGTCCTATGACGAGCGGGTGAAGCCGGTTCTGGGTCTTGCCGAAAAAGAGCGCATCGCCGGTTTCGTCTATCTCGGCACGCCTGCCGCGCCGCTGGAGGACCGCCCGCGCCCGGCGCTGGACAGCATCGTCACGCGCTGGCGCTGACGCCGCCCTTGCGCCCGATCAGCCGCCGCATCGCGCTGCGGCGGGGCGGCGGCGGGGCGACCGCCGTATCGCGCTCATAGACCACGGTGTTCCAGAAGCGCGCACGGTGCGACCCGGCCACCCGCCGCCAGCCATGCAGCCGCAGCGTGCGCCCCAGAATGGCGTTGAAATAGCCGTGCGCCACCAGCACCGCGAGGCCGCTGCGCTCGGCCTCCTCGATCAGCATCGGCGCGGCGACGCGCGCCCGATGCTTCGACTGGCCATAGCTTTCGATTCCCGGCTTGAAGCCGCCATGCCAGGCGATGCGCGACATGATCGCCCAGGCCGGGGCTTTCATCTTCAGGCCCGGCACGCGCGGCGAGGCCAGCGGCGCTTCGGTGAAGACGGGGGTGGAGACCAGCTCGGCTTTGGGCAGCAGCACCATGGCGCTGTCCACGGACCGCTTCAGCTCGCTCGCGAACACCCGGGGGGCCTCGCCGACCAGCTCCACCAGCTCGGCCGGCGGCGGATCGGCCTCGATCCCGGCCGCCTGATAGGCATCGATGAAACGCGCGAACGCGGCATGGCCAATCCAGCGGCTGCGACCCATCGCGGGGCGTCCATGGCGCACGAGCACGATTCTCATAGCGCGCAACATAGCGGGGGAATGTCGAAGCGCCAGCGCAACGGCGCGTCGGATTTGCGACAAAAGCCGCAGGCCGGCGCGTTGCGGCGCACCGGCCTGGGGATGATTGCGCAGGATGTCGGGCGTTTCGCGGGTCGCGCCGGCCGGCGGCCCGCTTTGCCGCCTACGGGGTTCCGGCCGGCGGCGGGGTCGGGGTTTCACCGGCCGGCGGCGGCGCATCCATGCCCGCCGGCTTGTCGTCGCCGTGTCCGCGATGCTTGCCGTGCTTCGCCTTCATCTGCTCGCGGGCGGCCTTCAACTCGTCCTTGGTGACGAACCCGTCGCCATTGGCGTCGGCCAGCATCAGCCGCTGCGCCCGCGCCGCGTCCATTTCCTCCGCCGTGATCCTGCCGTCGTCATTGGCGTCCAGCTTGATGAACAGGCGCGGGGCTTCGTCGGGGGTGATCGCGCCATCGCCGTTCTTGTCCAGCCGCGCGAAGCCCTTCGCCCCGCCCGCCCTGGCCTCCCCGGCGCTGATCTTGCCGTCCTTGTCGGTGTCCAGACGCTCGAAACGGTCGCCATGGCCGCGATGGCCGCGATGATCCTCGCCGCCGTCATGCGCCAGCGCCGCACCCGGAGCCGCGACCAGCAGCGCCGCAACAGCGGCATAAATCGTCTTCATTCCATCTCTCCTCGATGTCCGCATCGCAGACCATCAAACGGGAGACGGCTCCAAGTCCGTCGCGGCGTCCTGCAACCGCACCACGTTGCGCGGGTACGGCGCGTACATGCCGGCCCGATCCAGCGCGATCTTGGCGCGCTCGGTCAGGTCCGCCGTCACGCGGGCATGATCGACCGACGCCGTCCAGCAGCGCATCGTCAGGTTGACCGCCTTGTCGGTCAGGCCCGTCACCAGCACCTGCGGCTCGGGCGGACGCTTCACGCGGGCGTCGGCATCCATCAGCGCGACCAGCACATCGCGCGCCGCCGAAATGTCGTCGCCGTAATCGATCCCGACCACCACCTCGACGCGCCGCGTCGGATTGCGCGTGGTGTTGCGGATCGGCGTATTCCACAGCGACGAATTCGGCACGAAATGGAAAGACCCGTCCGGGGTGCGGATCGTCGTCGCGAACAGACCCACTTCCGTCACCGTGCCGGCGGTGTCCTTGGTCTCCACGCTTTCTCCGGCCCGGAACGGCCGCAGCCACAACAGCATGATCCCGGCCGCGATATTCGACAGCGTGCCCTGCAGCGCCAGACCGATCGCAAGACCCGCCGCGCCCAGCACCGCCAGAACCGAGGCGATCTGCACGCCCAGCTGCCCCAGCACCGCGATGATCGTCACGATCAGGATGCCCGAACGCAGGATCGTCGCGATCACCGGGGTCAGCGTCTGGTCGATCTGCGGGCGGGCGGCCAGCACCCGCGACACCAGCTTCGACACCCATCCCGCCACCAGATAACCGCCGACCAGCAGCAGCACCGCCGCCACGAGGTTCGGCACCGCTTTCACGACCCAGTCCATGGCCTGCATCACGAAGGTCTGGAATGTCACC
>JAPUEF010000135.1 GCA_027492655.1 Alphaproteobacteria bacterium
GGGCCCGCGCACGCCCGAAAGGCTCTGCCGCATCCAGGCGCGCAGTTCTTCCGCGAACGCCGGCGTCGCATCCGCCATGTCCATCGGCTGGACCACGGCGGTGACGATCTCGCCCATCTCCAGATCCGGCAGGCCGATCACCGCCGCATCGGACACTTTCGGGTGCGTCACCAGAAGATTCTCGATCTCCTGCGGATAGACGTTCACCCCGCCGGTGATGATCATGAAATTCTTGCGGTCGGTCAGGAAGACATAGCCCTCGTCATCCACGTAACCGACATCGCCGACGGTGCTCCAGCCATGCCGGTTGCGCGACTGCGCGGTCTTGTCGGGATCGTTGTGATAAAGGAAGCGCTTGCCGTTCTCGGAATAGATCGTGCCGATCGTTCCCGCCGGCACCGGCTCGCCGTTCTCGTCGCAGATGCGGATCGTTCCGAGCAGGCATTTGCCCACCGAGCCCGGCTTCCTCAACCACTCCTGCGAGTTGATCATCGTCATCGCCGTCTGCTCGGTGCTGCCGAAATACTCCAGCAGGACCGGCCCCCACCAGGCGATCATCTCGCGCTTCACCGACACAGGGCACGGCGCGGCGGCATGGACCGCCAGCTTAAGCGACGAGGTGTCGTAGCGATGGCGCACCTCTTCGGGCAGCTTCAGCATCCGCACGAAATGCGTCGGTACCCACTGGCTGATATCGACCCTGTAGCGCGCGATCAGCGCCAGCGCTTGCTCGGGATCGAACTTCTCCATGACCACAGCCGTACCGCCGCAGCGAAGGACCGCGATGGTCCACACGAACGGCGCCGAGTGATACAGCGGCGCGGGCGAAAGATAGATGGTCCTGTCCGTCAGCCCGAACTTCTCCGGCGAGCGCAGCGCCTAAGCGGTATCGCTGTAATCGACCGTCGCCTCCCAGCGAATGCCTTTGGGCCTCCCGGTCGTGCCCGAGGAATAGAGCATGTTCGCGCCGAGCCGCTCATCCGCAACGGGCGTCAACGGCTCGGCGGCGGCTTCGTCCGTCCACGACCGATAGCCCGGTGCGGCCGCGCCCAGCGTATAGAGCCGCACCCCCGTCAATACGCCGGGAATAGCGGCGAATGTTTCCGCGCCCAGCTTGCGCGAAACGACCAGAAGCTGCGCGCCGCTGTCGCGCACGATATATGCGATCTCGCCGGCCGTCAGCTTCGATGAGACCGGCACCACGACCAGCCCCGAGCGCAGCCCGCCCCAGGCGATCTCAAGCAGTTCCGACGAATTCTCCAGGCAGAACGCCACGACATCGCCCGCCTTCAGCCCTGCCCTGCGGAACAGATGCGCCGCCTGGCTGGAGCGCGCGTCGAGCTGGCCGAAGGTCGTGACCTCGCCGCTGCCGCCCATGATGATGGCCGCCTTGTCGCGCGCCTCGGTCGAAATCCGCTCGCCGTCCATCCGTCCGTCCCCTTGTTGTTCAGTTCGCCGCCTCAGCGGCCGCTGAAGCGCGCCGGGCGCTTCTCCACGAAAGCGGCGATGCCTTCGCGGCAGTCGGCGGTGGCGAACGACGCCACCTGGCACTCGGCCTCCAGCTCCATCTGCGCGCCGAAGCTGTTGTCGCGGCTGGCCTCCAGCATTTTCTTGATGCGGCCATAGGCGAGCGTCGGCCCGTTCGCGAGCCGCAGCGCCATCTCGTGCGCGGCGGCGTAAAGCGCGTCGTCCTCATACAGGCGGTAGGCGAGGCCCCACGCCACCGCCGTCTCGGCATCGATCTTCTCGCCCAGCATCATCATGGCGGCGGCGCGGCCCGCGCCGGCGAGGCGCGGAATGGTCCACGAACTGCCGCCATCCGGCACCACGCCCAGCCGGATGAACGATTGGAAAAATAGCCCGAGCGCCCGACCAGTACGATGTCGGACGCAAGCGCGATGCCGCATCCCACGCCCACCGCCGCGCCGTTCACGGCGGCGACCACGGGCTTGGGCGAGACGCGCATCCGCTCCAGAACCGGGTTCATCGCGCCCCGCAGCATATGGCCGACATCCGGCCCCGCGCCGCCGGCCTGCTGCTTCGACATGCTTTTCAGGTTCGCGCCGGCGCAGAAAGCGTCGCCTTCGCCGGTCAGCAGGATCGCGCGCACGCCTTCATCGTCCAGCAGCTGCGCGACGATCGCGGCCCACGCATCGCACAGCGTCTCGTCCATCGCATTCATGGATGCAGGATCGTTGAACTTCACGATCCCGAGCGGGCCGTCGCGCCCGACGATAACTCTCTGTGCGCTCATGGCCGTATCCGTCCCTGGCGCGCCCTTGTTCTCAAATGGGCGCTTTGAAGACGATCAGTGTGCGACGCCGCCGCCCGCACGCGAATGTCCCGCATGAGGCATAGACGCGGAGCCGGATCGCGCGGCGTCAGCGTTTCGCGGCGACGCCGATGCCGTCCATCACGGCGGCCAGCATATCGGCGGCCAGCGCGGCGGGCTTGCGGCGGCTGCGGGGGCGATACCAGCGCGCCATGCCGTTGAAGATGCCGAACAGCGCCAGGCTGATATCGACCGGATCGCGCGCCGCGACCGATCCGTCGCGCATGCCCTGCCTGGCCATGGCGGCGATCGCCCGCCCCAGATGAAGCTGCGAGGCGCGCATCCGCGCCCACACGGCCGGCGTCATCTCGCTCCCGTCGGTCAACACGAAGCAGCGGCCGAAATCGTCGGTCACGATCTCGGCATAGCGCAGAAAGAAGCTATGCAACTGCGCGCGTCCGGTCGGCGCGCTCCTCGCGTCTTCCAGCGCCGCGCTCAGCTCGGCGTCGGCTATCGCCGCGCACTCGGCCAGCAGCTCATCCTTGCTGCGGGCGTAGTGGTAGAGCGCCGGCCGCGTCATATCCAGCGACTGCGCAATATCTTCCAGCGTCGCCTGCCGGAATCCGTGGCGGCTGAACATGCGAGCGGCCATCCGCAGCACGTCCTGCCGCCGGTCGGTGAACCGGGGCGGGCGTCCTCTCGGGCGGGTGGCCGCCGCTGCCGTCATCGTGCGCGTCTCATGCGCCGTCTATATGCTGATTCCGCCGCCGACGAGGAGCACCTGCCCGCTCACATAGTCGCTTTCGGGAATGCAGAAGAGATAGATGCCGCCGGCCGCTTCGTCCGGCGTCCCCGCCCGGCCCAGCGGCACCATCACCGGCAGCGCGGCCAGCGCCGAGCCGGGAACGCCCGCCTGCACTTCCTTGCCCTCGATGGTGATCTTCGACGCCGGATCGTCGTACGAGGTCGTCAACCGCGTCTGGATGAAGCCGAACGCGACGCAGTTCACGTTCACCTTGAAGCGGCCCCACTCCTTGGACAGCGTCTTGGTCATGCCGACCATCGCCGCCTTGGCGGATGAGTAATTCACCTGGCCTGCATTGCCGTTCGTGCCCGCCATCGACGAAACATTGACGACCTTACGGAAGACCTCACGCCCCTCCGCCGCCTCCTTCTTGGCGAACATACGGATCGGCTCCGCCGCCGCCCGCAAAATACGAAACGGCGCGACGACATGCACGTCCAGCATGGTCTGGAACTGGTCGTCGCTCATCTTCTGGATGACGCCGTCCAGCGTGTAGCCTGCATTGTTGACGATGATGTCGAGGCCGCCGAAGGCTTCCAGGCCGGTCTTCACCAGCCGATCGCCGAAATCGGGCGCGGTGATATTGCCGATGCATGTGACGGCCTTGCCGCCGGCGTCGCGGATTTCCTTCGCGGTTTCTTCCGCAGGCGTCTCGTCGAGATCGCTGACGACGATGCTGGCGCCGTCGCCGGCGAGTTTCAGGGCCAGCGCACGGCCGATGCCGCGCCCCGAACCGGTGATGAGGGCGACCTTGCCCGAAAGTTTGCTCATGGGAATATCCTGTCAGGAAAGAGCGACGACCGCGTCGCCCTGAAGGGTGACGACGCCGCCATCGATGGTGGCGGTGAGGGCGAGGCGCGCGCGCTTCTCGCCCGCCTCCTCGAAAATCTCGGTTATTTCGCCGTTGCAGGTGACGGTGGCCTTCACCGGCGTGATCGATGCGAAGCGCACGCCATAGGACCGGATCGCCGTCTGCGGGAACGACGTCGTCAGCACCTGCGCCAGATAGGCCATCGACAGCATGCCGTGCGCGAAGACATCCGGCATGCCGAAGGATTTCGCGAAGTCGATGTCCACATGCATCGGGTTGTGATCGCCCGATCCGCCGCAGAACATAGCGAGCGTGTAGCGCGAGATCGGCTGGGTGACGACGGGATTGAGCTTGTCGCCCACGTTCAGACTGCTCATGGGGCGCTCCTCAATGCCGGACAACGATGACGGTGCGCGCCGAGACGCACAGCACATCGTTCTGATTATGGGCGGTGGTGTCCTGGACGATGAATTCCAGCGCGCCGCCCTTCTTCTCGTAGATATCGACCGTCGTGGTCTTCAGGCGCACGCGGTCGCCGGCATGGATCGGCGCGTGATAGTCGAAGCGCTGTTCGCCATGCAGGACATTGCCGATATTGACGCCCATCTCGGCGATCGAACCCTTCTCAGCGGGCGCGAGCAGCCCCAGCGAGAAGGCGAAGGTCGGCGGCGCGGGCAGCGCCGGGTAGCCCGCGGCTTTCGCGGCGGCTTCGTCGGTATAGACAGGGTTGGTTTCGCCCGTCGCCTTGGCGAACAGACGAAGCTGCCCCGCCTCGACATCCACGAAACGGTCTTCTGACGCCTGGCCGATGAATTTGCGATCGACGGCCATGGCTCAGGCCCGTCCGTACATCGTGACGACGCAAGCGCCGCCGAGGCCGAGATTGTGCTGGAGGGCGTGGGTCACGCCGTCCACCTGACGCGCCTCCGCCGTGCCGCGCACCTGATGGGTCAGTTCGTAGCACTGGGCGAGGCCGGTCGCGCCGAGCGGGTGGCCCTTGGACAGCAGACCGCCCGAGGGGTTGGTGACGACGCGGCCGCCATAGGTGTTCTGGCCGTCGCGGATGAACGCCTCCGCCTGGCCTTCGCCGCACAGGCCCAGCGCCTCGTAGGTGAGAAGCTCGTTCGGCGTGAAGCAGTCGTGCAGCTCGACGACCTGCACGTCGGCAGCGCCGACGCCGGCTTCCTCGTAAACGCGGCGGGCGGCCTCTTTCGCCATGTCGTAGCCGATCATGCGGACCATCGACGCGCCTTCGAAGCTGGACGCAAAGTCGGTAGTCATCGCCTGAGCCTTGATCTCGACGGTCGCGGCGAGGCCGTGCTTCTTCGCGAAGGCCTCCGACACCAGCACCGCCGCCGCCGCGCCGCAGGTCGGCGGGCAGGCCTGGAAGCGCGTCACCGGCCCATAGAGCTTCTTGGACGCCAGCACCTCGTCCACGCTCAGCTGATCGCGGAAGATCGCCAGCGGGTTGTTGGCGGCGTGCTTGCGCGCCTTCACCGAGATCATCGCGAAGACATCGTCAGGCGTGCCGTGCGTTTCCTGATACTCGCGGCCCGCGCCGCCGAACATCTGCGCCGCGAACGGCACATTGGCGTCGAAGCCCTGCGCTTCCGCCTGCACGTTCAGATGCTTTTCCATAACGGCCTTGCGGTCGTTGAAGACATTGCCCAGCGCGCCCGGCACCATCTGTTCGAAGCCGAATGCCAGCACGCAGTCCGCGCCGCCCGCCGCCACGATCTGGCGCGCGAGATAGAGCGCCGTCGAGCCCGTGGAGCAGTTATTGTTGACGTTGACGATGGGAATGCCGGTGACGCCCACGCGGTACAGCGCCGACTGTCCGGCGGTGGAATCGCCATAGACGTAACCGGCATAGGCCTGCTGGATCAGGTCATAGGAAATACCGGCGTCTTCCAGCGCCAGACGGATGGCCTTCTCGCCCATCACGTCCCAGTCTTCGCTCTGGCCGGGCTTGGTGAAGGGGATCATGCCGACCCCCGCTACGCGCACTTTCGTCATTGTCCGCTTCCTTCCTGGATGTTCGGGTTTTGGTGGGATGTCCGGCGCGACACCACGACCGCGCGATCAGCATATTCATGATCTCGTTCGCGCCCGCGAAGATCTTGGTCACGCGGGCGTCGGCCCAGAGCTGGGCGATCGGATACTCGTTCATGTAGCCATAGCCGCCATGCAGCTGCAGGCATTCGTCGGCGACCTCGTTCAGCGTCTGGGTCGTCCACCATTTCGCCATCGCGGCGGCGGTGGGATCGAGCCGGCCGTCCAGCATCTTCATCATCAGATCGTCGACGAAGGTGCGCGCGATGACGGCTTTCGACTTGCATTCGGCCAGACGGAACTGGGTGTTCTGAAAGGCCATCAGCGGCTTGCCGAAGGCGGTGCGTTCTTTCACGTAGGCGGCGGTCATCTCGACCGCGCGCTCGGTGTTCGTCACCGCGCTCAGCGCGCAGGATAGGCGCTCCCACGCCAGCTCCTGCATCAGCTGGACAAAGCCGCGTCCTTCCTCGCCGCCCAGCAGGTTTTCGGCGGGAACGCGCACATCGTCGAAGAACAGCTCCGAGGTGTCCTGCGCGTGCATGCCGATCTTGTCGAGATTGCGCCCGCGCCGGAACCCTTCGGCTTTCGCCGCCTCCAGAACGATCAGCGAGACGCCCTTCGCGCCCTCGCCGCCCGTCTTCGCCGCCACCACCACGATATCGGCGCTCTGCCCGTTGGAGATGAAAGTCTTTTGGCCGTTCAGCACGTAGACATCGCCGTCACGACGCGCCGTCGTGCGGATGTTCTGCAGATCGGAGCCGGCGCCCGGTTCGGTCATCGCGATCGCGGCGACGATCTCGCCGCGCGCCATGCCCGGCAGCCAAGCGAGCTTCTGCGCGTCCGTGCCGTAGCGCAGCAGATAGTGCGCGACCAGGCCGCAACTGACCCCGATGCCGGTGCCGAAGCCGCCGCCGAGGCCGGCCTTGCTGAGTTCGGCGCCGATCACCGTCTCGTGCCGGCGGTCGCCGCCGCCCCCGCCATAGGCTTCCGGGATCGAAGCGCAGAGAAGTCCCGCCGCGCCGGCTTTCAGCCAGGCGCTGCGGTCCACGATCTTCTGCTGCCGCCACCGCTCGGCGTGCGGCGCGAGCTCCCGCGCCGCGAAACGCGCCGTGCTTTCGGCCAGCAGCGTCAGCTCTTCGGTCATCCAGGGCGAGGTCATGGCGCGTCTCCGGCTCAGGCGACGTTGCGGTCGTGGCCGTCCCAGTAGGGACGGCGCAGCTCGGTTTTCAGGATCTTGCCCGCGCCAGACAGCGGTAGCGCTTCGGTGCGGAAGGCATAGGAGCGCGGGCGCTTGTAGTCGGCGATCAGGTCGCGGCAATGCGCCGAAAGATCGGCCTCGCAGGCCTCCATCCCGTCACGCAGGCGGACGATGGCGTGGACCCGCTCGCCCCATGTCTCGTCCGGCACGCCGATCACGGCGCATTCCAGCACGGCCGGATGGCGCGACAGGGCGTTTTCGACCTCGGCAGAATAGACGTTTTCGCCGCCCGAGACGATCATGTCCTTCACCCGGTCGACCAGGAACAGAAAGCCTCTCTCGTCCAGATAGCCGGCGTCGCCCGTGCGCAGCCAGCCGCCCACGATGGTCGCGGCGGTCAGTTCCGGCTTCTTCCAGTAGCCCAGCATCACATTGGGACCGCGCACCGCAACCTCGCCCACTTCACCCGCCGGCACCTCGTTCAGGTCGGCGTCGAGGATGCGGATTTCGACGTTCGGCACCGCCCGCCCGGCCGAACGCAGTAACCGCGCGCCCTCGCCGTCCGTGACATGGAAACGCGGCTCCAGAACGGTGGCGACCGGCGACAACTCCGTCTGGCCGTAGGCCTGCGCGAATTTCGCGTTCGGGAAATTGGCGATGGACCGGCGCAGAACCGCATCCGAAATCGCCGACGCGCCATAGGTCACGCGCTCGACGCCGCCGAGATCGGCGGGATTTTCGCGCAGATACTGGTCCAGCATGTTCAGCATCGTCGGCACGAACACCGCCGCATTGACGTTCTCGTCAACGATCGTCCTGACGATGTTGGCGGGGTCGAAACCCGGCACGATCACATGCGTCGCGGCGTAAGGCGTCAGACCGAAAATCACCGCCGCATCAGCCAGATGGAACATCGGCGGCGAGTGCAGGAAAATCGTGTGCTCGGGATAGGGCGAGACCGCCGCCGTGCTCATAAAGTTCGTGATGAACCCCACGTGGCTCAGCATCACGCCCTTGGGCCATCCCGTCGTGCCGCCGGTGTAGAAAATGCCGACCATGTCGTCTCCCGAGCCGGACCCGTCCGGCGCGGGCGCTGCGCGCGCGATCAGCTGATCCTGCGACAGCGCCCCCGGCACCGCCGCGTCGTCATCCAGAAGGATGACTTTGGCGCCGCTTTCCGCAGCCAGCTTTACGCTCATCGCATGAAAGGCGCGGTCGGCGAGGATCATCGAACATTCGGCGTCGTTCAGAGCGAATTCATGCTCGGCCGCCGCCCAGCGCGTATTCCCCGGCACCGCCACACACCCCGCCCACAACACGGCGTAGTAGGCCTCGAAATAGCGATCGGAATTCAGCGCGATGATGGCGACGCGATCGCCGCTCTTCGCACCCTCGGCTTTGAGTCCTCCGGCGAAGCGCTTCACCCGCTCCATGATATCGGCATAGGTCCGGCGGCGTGCGTTGAAGACGGTGCCGATGCGATCCGGCTCGTTCTGCGCCGCCCTCTGCAGCCCTTGTGTCTGACGCATGCGCCTTCCCGCCCGGTTCCGACCGCCTGTACGGCGGCATCTCCCATATATATTACTTACTGGTCAGTCAAATTATTAGATAGACGAACCGTTTTGCCAGCCGCTTTTTCTCAAAGCGGCTGGCCGCGCGAACATGTCAGGCGACGCGGGTGCGCTCGCGTGTCAGATCGTCAGCGGTTTCAAGAATGGCTTCCCGCAGCACGTCCACGATGCGGTGAATTTCTTCCTCGAACAGCGTCAGCGGCGGCGACAACACGTTCAGATGCGACAGCGGTCGCACCAGCAAACCGCGTTTCTGGCAGTTGCGCCAGATACGCTTGCCGATGCGGGCGTCGTCATCGAACAGCGTGCGGCGCTGCTTGTCGGCCACATATTCGACGCACATCATAAAATGGCTGCCCCGCACCTCGCCCACCAGCGGCAGAGCGGAAAGCTCGGCCAGACGGCGCTCGAAGACCGGCCCCAATGTGCGGACGCGCTCACAAAGCCGCTCGCGCTTGATGATTTCGATATTCTTCAGCGCGGCACGGCAGGCGACCGGATGGCCGCTATAGGTGAAGCCGTTATTGAAGCGCCCGCCCGGCCCCGCCAACACGTCATAGATGCGATCCGAGAAGATCGCCGCGCCCAGCGGCACATAACCGGATGTCAGCCCCTTCGCACAGGTGATCACGTCCGGAACGATGCCAAAGCGCTCGTCCGAGGCGAAAATATGCCCCAGCCGCCCGAACGCCGTCACGACCTCGTCGCTGACGTAAAGAATGCCGTAGCTGCGGCAAAGCTCGAAGGAGCGCTTATGATAGCCGGCCGGTGGCACAATTACGCCGCCCGAACCCAGGATCGGCTCGCCGATAAAGCAGGCGATATTCTCCGGCCCGATCTCTTCGATCTTCGCCTTCATCTCCGCGATCAGGAAATCGCAGAACTCCGCCTCGGATAGACCGACACCGACGCGGTAGGAATACGGTGCCGAGAGGTGGTGGATGATTCCCTCCTCGCGCAGCCAGCCCTCGCAATATGAGATGTCGCTCAGGCTCGCCGTCAGATAGGTGCTGCCGTGATAGGCGTGATCGCGCGTCAGGATGTGGCGACGTCCGGGCTGGCCGAGACGTGTCCAGTAGTGATGGATCATGCGGATGGTGGAGTCCGCCGCCGTCGATCCGCCGGTCGTGAAGATCACCCGGTTCAGATCGCCCGGCGCATGCGCCGCCAGCGTTTCGCCGAGCTGCGACATGACCGGGTTCGTAAGGTCGTCGAACGGCGAATAATAGTCGAGCGTACCGATCTGGTCGGCGACGGCGCTCGCCATCTCGTCGCGGCCATGCCCGATATTCGAGCACCACATGCCGCCCAGCCCATCCAGATAGCGTGTGCCTGCTTCGTCAAAGACGTAATTGCCCTTGGCGCGGACGATCACCGTGCGCTCGCTGCGCTCCATGAAATTCAGATCGGTGAAAGGGTGCACGAGATGGCGACGATCCTGCCGCTCGGTCTCGTTCATCTTCGCGTCCCAGCTCGAGTCACGCACGGCACTTGCTCCGCCAAAACGCCCGGCTATCGGGCGGCAGCGGAATATTAGGCCGGATGCGCGGGCGGAATCTGTGGCCCAGAAAGGCTAGTCAGAGACTCGGGCGACGCGCGGCGGAATCGCCCAGCACTTCAAAGAAATAGGCCAGAAGCTCGGCCTGCGAGCGCACGTCCAGCTTCACATAAATGCGCTTGATATGATTGCGTACGGTGCCGGGCGCGATTTTGAGCAGACGGCCGACGGCCTTCGGCGACAGCCCCTTCAGAAGAAGGCGCGTCACGTCGGCTTCACGGTCGCTCAGGCGGTCGCGGCCGAAGGATTCGTAGGCGGCAGCCAGATGACTGTGCAGCTCGCGCTGAGCATCCGAGGTCTCGTTGCCGCCGGCGTGTAGCTTCCACACATGCGCGGCGACCGCCTGCATCGCGGGGAGGGCGGCGTTCATGCGGCGGGTTTCGGCCGCCGTAAAGGAGGGCGCGTTATCAAGGCGCATCATCGAAATATAGGCGGCGAGATCGGGCGTGAGATAGAGCAGAAAACAGATCTCATCGACCATGCCATAGGGTCGATAATACGTGAGGTAGTACTCGCTGTTGCGAAAGTCGCTCGGGAACACCTTGGCGGGCAGCAGGCAGGCGCTTTCGCCGCCCGTCAGGAACGCCTCATATGTGGGATCGAGCAGATAATACCCGTTCGGATAGACGCGGTTCCATTCATCCGGCCCTGCGAAATCCAGCACGATCGGCGGCGCCTCGCGGCGGTAGAAGCCGACATACACCGAGCCCTCGCCCGCCAGCGCGCCGAGCGCCGCGGCGGTGCGGCTCAAAGCGGCATCGGTGTCGCCCGCCGTGAGGGCGCCGCTGAAATGCTCGAGAAACCCGGCGAAGGCGGTGAGCGGGAGGCCGCCGGACAAGGGCGCTGAACTCTTCATAGAGTCGATGTCTGCCGTTACCGGACGATGGGACGACGACTGTGAGGGAATGTCCGACAGCGTTCAACTCCCGAGGCTGCGGACGCGCAGCGCCGGCACGATCGCCGCCGCGCCGGATGCGGCCAGCAGCCCCGCGCCCAGCCAGAACGCATCGGCGTAGCCGCCGTCGTCCACCAGCGCGCCGAGCAGCGCAGGCCCGGCAGCCGATCCCACAGACGCGCACAGAATTCCCCAGACCGGCAGCCGCCCCGTCGGATCGAGCGCAGACTGCATGCCCTGGAAATAGGGATAGACGAAATTCCAGGCGATATTCTGAAGCACCAGACCGACGATGAAGGCGAGCGCCGTCGCGGCGCCAGCAGCGAAAGCAAGGAGCGTGGCGATGAAGACCGCAAGCGCTGCGAGAATGGGCATGAGCCGCCCGAAGCGCACGCCGATCAGCAGCACCAGCAATCCGCCGGGAATGCCGCAAAGCGACGACAGCGCCAGAAGGCTGGAGGCATCTTCGACCGTCAATCCCACCGACACGCCGAATGTCAGCATGTACGCCCACAGGCCGACCGCCGCCGTGTTGAACAGGAACATCGTCGCGAGGCTAAGCGCCACAACGCCCCATGACGCGCCGCCGGTCTGCCGTTCGAGATCCAGCACCGGCGCGGAGACCGGCGCGCCGCCCGGCAGGCGCGCCAATACCGGCAGCAGAACGAGGGAGACGCCGGCCAGCGACAGAAGCGCCACATACACGGCGGCATAGCCCAGCATCGGCTCCAGCCTGGCCGCCAGGATCAGCAACACGGCCGCCAGCACGAATTGCAGGGTGACATAGATGCCGAAGCCGCGATCGGCCTGCGCATCCCGCCCGATCCAGTTGGTGGTCGCCGCCACCATGAGGCCGAGCCCGAAACCGCACCCCACGCGGAGCAACCCCAGCGCCGCGACGCTCTCCACAAATATCGAGCCGATATCGCAGGCTGCGGCGATCGACAGTCCGGCAGCCAGCAGCTTCACCAGACCGATGCGCGTCACCAGAGCCGTGCTGAGCGCCAGTGCGCCGGTCGCGCCGAGAACATTGCCCATGGCGACAAGCCCGGCCGCGCCGCTGTCCAGCCCGCGATAGACCATCCAGCTGTTCACCAGCGAGGGCAGCATCGACACCGCCATGGCGCCGTAGCACCCGGCCAATGCGACGAGAAACAGCGGCATCAATCGCCCGCCACGCCCCGCATCGACGGCGTCTGCGCATGTTTGCGGCGCAGCATTCATATCGTCGCCCCTTCTTCCCCACGCCACCTTGCTCCGGCCGGAGAAGCCACGCCATATCTAAGACAGGCCATCGCGGCGCGGCGGCATCGCGGCCTAGGGTTGAGGCTGGCAGATAGAGGCGAGGCGAGGTTTCAGCCGATGACCATCGTGAACACGACAGCGGGCGCGGTCGAAGGCCGCACGAGCGACGGGCTTCACGTCTTCCGCAGCATTCCCTATGGCGAGTCGACTGCGGGCGCCTATCGCTTCAAGCCGGCCCGGCCCAAGGCGCCCTGGACCGGCGTGCGCGCCTGCCTTGAGCCGCGCGCCGTCGCGCCGCAGCTTCTCGATGTGGCCTACGCGCTTTCGGGTTCCAGCGTCGAGCACCTCTGCAATGAGGATTGCCTCGAACTCAACGTCTGGACGCCGGGCATCGACGACGCGAAACGCCCCGTCATGGTGTGGATTCACGGCGGCGGATATCTCTACGGCTCCAGCCACGACGCCGATTATGACGGCACGGCGCTCGCGCGCGCGGGCGACGTCGTCGTCGTGACCCTCAACTACCGGCTCGGCATTTTCGCCCATCTTCATCTGGGCGAGATCGGCGGCGAAGATTTCCGCGACAGCGGCGTGCTCTCCGTCACCGATCAGGCCGAGGCGCTGCGCTGGGTCCAGGCCAATATCGCGGCCTTCGGCGGCGACCCGGACAACGTGACGATCTTCGGCGAATCCTGCGGCGGCTTTTCGGTCTCCAATCTCATGGCCTCGCCGCTGGGCAAAGGTCTCTTCCGGCGCGTGATCGCGATGAGCGGATCGGCCGGTGGGCGAAGCGCGACGGCCGGCATCGACGTCACCAACGCGATCCTGGCGCATGGCAACATCACCACCACCGCCGAGCTTCAGGCGCTCTCCATGCGCGAGGTTCTGGATCTTCAGGCCTGGGCGATCGCCAATCTCGGCCTGGCGGAGGGCACCTTCATTCCCGTGCTCGGCGTCAGCCCGGTCCTGCCCGCCGATCCCATCGCCGCGATTGCATCCGGCTCGGCTGCCGGCGTCGATCTGATGACCGGCTACACCAAAGACGAGATGCGCTTCTGGACGCTCTATTATCCCGATCTTCTCGACCGCCCGGACAGCGCCGTAACGGCATGGGCGGATGAGCTGTTCGGCGAAAAGGCGGGCGCGGTGCTTGAGACTTTCGCGCGCGCGCGGCCCGCCGAGACGCTGCCCGAGCGCGCATGCTCCATCATCGCCAGCATTATTTTCGGCTACATGACCGATCGGCAGGCTGCGGGGCAGGCTGCGCATACGCCGCGCACCTTCGTCTATCGCTTCGACTGGCAGACGACGACGATGGACGGGCGGTTGGGGACGCCGCATGCCGCCGAGCTGCCTTTCGTCTTCGACACGTTCGATATCTCGTGGGGCCAGATGGTCGCCGCCGACGACACGCCGGCGCGCCGGCGCATGCTTAAAGCCTTCCAGAGCGCATTTCTGGCCTTCGCAAGAACGGGCGACCCGCATCACGCCGGGCTTCCGGCCTGGCGGCCCTATGACGAGCGCAATCGTGCGATGATGATGTTCGGCGACGAGATCCGTCTCGCAGACAATCCGATCGGGCCGGAGATCGCGCTGTGGGATCAGATTATCGGGCCGGAGAATGTCGGCGAGGCGCCGCGCTATTTCCAGTTTCCGGTCGATGAAAGCTATCCGACCGAGGATGCCGCCAAGGCGGTCGCCGCGCAGGCCGCCGAGTAGGCCGCGCACCGCTCTTTCCGAAACGACGAAGGGCGGCCTTTCGGCCGCCCTTTCGCGTTTACGCCCCCGCGCAGGTCAGTTCAGTTCATAGCTCAGCCGCAGGCCGATCGTGCGCGGCCGCGTGACGAACTGGAAGTTCTGCAGACCCAGCATCGGCGCGGGTCCGCCGCCGGTGACGCCGGCTTCGTCGCCGATATTGTCGATGAACAGCGTCGCCGACCAGGTCGCATTGCTCTCCAGCGTCACCGATGCATCCCATACCGAGAACCCATCGATCTTGTAGAAGGTCTTGCCGCTCTGGGTGATCGGGTTGAAGGCCGACGTAGCGCTGCTGCGATACGAGCCATTGACGTGGAAGTTCAGATCCCAGCCATTGCTGCCGACCGGCATGGTGTAATCGAGCACCATGGACAGCGAGTGCTTCGGCACGCCCGGCAAGCGGTCGCCCTTGTTGCCGATGACGCTGACCACCGGCGCATCGCCGGTCAGCAGCGCGTAGGCCGGCAAATCGGCGACGACGAACGAGTCGTCGATCTCCGCGTCGGTATAAGTGTAGCCGATATTGTAGCGCAGGCCTTCCGTCAGCGAGCCCGCAACCTCGAACTCGACGCCTTGCGAATGCGCGGCGCTGCCGTTGATGACGACGCCGAGCTGCGAGGGCGTGAAATCGTCGAACTGGAAGCTGTCCCAGTCGATATAGAACGCCGCCACCGTGAAGACATGGCCGTCGACCTTGCCCTTCACGCCGATCTCGTAGTTCGCCGACTTGTCCGGCGCATAGGTCAGGAATTCGGGCAGCGAGGCATAGATGCCGCCTGTCGCCACGCCGTTCGCGCCGCCGCGCCGGAAGCCTTCGGCGTATGTCGCATAAACCTTCAGGGTCTTGCTGATGTCGTAGGACGTATTCAGCTTGAAGATCGTATCGCGCACCTTGTTGGTGTTGCCGACGATGGTGGTGGTGCCGAGCGGATCGACGCCGTCTTCGGCGCAGGCCGCGCCGCAGAAGGGCTGGGTCTGCGTGTAATAGACGTCGAAGTCCTGCCAGAAGTGACGGAGGCCGCCGGTGATCTGCCATTCCGGCGTCACATGCCAGGTGAGTTCCCCGAAAATCGCGCGATCGGTAAAGCGATAGCCGCGTTCGCGCGTGTAATCGATATCGGGCAGTTGCGGGTTCTGGCCGAACGGACCGCCCAGAAGCGGCAGGACATTCTGATCATATGCGTTGAGGCCCGCGATGATCAGCGCATCGCGTCCGTCGGACTTCTGGTACGAATAGTAACCGCCGACGACATAATCGATCACGTTGCCCTCGCCCGACGAGGCGAGGCGCAGTTCCTGCGACCAGCCTTCGTTCCGGTAGGCCGCCACATCGGCGATCGAGAGACGCGGATAGAACCCGTAATACGAGGCGAAATTCGGCAGGCCCGGCCCGAGGCCCACGAGATAGCTGCCCGACAGATCGGCCACCTGGTCCGACTTGTTGATGTAATAGGACGTGGTGGAGCTGAGCCGCCCGATCCCGATATCGCCCGAAATATCGAGACCGACGACGTTGACCGTTCGGCTATAGGGCTGCTCCAGGAAGGCGCCGCTCTCATTATCGCGGACGGGACGGAAGACCGTTCCGCCGTTCGGCCACAGGCCGCCGGGAATGCCGGACGCGTTGGGGAACAGCGAGCCGGGATAGTGAACCTCGCTGGGATCGACCAGTCCACCTGCGAACCCGCTGCTCACGGTCTGCGGGTTCGACACGTCGTCGTGCTGATACATATAGTTCAGCTGCGCTTCCCAACCGGAGCCGAGATCGGCACGCACGGCGAAGCGCAGATAGCTGCTGGTCGAGTCGTTGATGTCCTCCTGCACCGGACGCAGCGTGAAGCCGCTGGCCAGATCGCCCGCGACCGCCGGTATGGGGATGCCATTCGCGTCCAGCGCCACCATGTTGGGCGCATCGACGAAACCGCCCAGATGCTCGACGCCGGCGACGATGCGCGCCGCGATCCTGCCTTCGACGATCGGCAGATTGACGATCAGCTCGCCGCCGCCGCTCAGCGCGTCGGAATGGGCGGTGGCGGAAACCTCGCCGCTCGCGCGGACGTAATATTCGTCATAAGCCGGGCGCCTGGGAATGAAGCGCAGCGTGCCGCCCAGCGAGCCCGAACCGTAAAGCGTGCCTTGCGGGCCGCGCAGCACCTCGACGCGATCGAGATCGCTCAGATGCATGGGGAAGAATACCGGCGTTTCGCCCAGATAGGTCGACACCGGGGCGACCGCCGCGTTCGGGTTGCCGCCGCCATTCGCCGTCTGGTTGGCGTTGAGCCCGCGCAGGATGAAATTGTTGTTGTTGCCCATGACGGCCGGGCCGGTATCGACAAAGGTGAGACCCGGCACGAACTGCGCGAGATTTCCGAAATCGGAAACGCCGCTCTTCTCCAGCGCGACGCCCGTATAGGCGGAGATGTTGTAGGGGACTTTCTGCACGCCCTCGGAGCGGCGCGTCGCGGTGACGACGACTTCCTCTTCGGCTTCGTCCGTCGCCGCGGCCTGCTGCGCCATGGCGACGCCGGGGACATACGCCGCCGTACCCATCATCAGAAACGCGGCCAGCGCCCGCACGTTACGCCTCATGGAACTCCCCCGGATAATCATCTTTTATGACGCCATGATCAGACGGGTTCCGCCACGCGCCTATAGCCCGCATGGGACACGCATCACGCGGCGCGGCGAAGACCGGCATAGGCCGCGCGCACCATGTCCTGAAACTGGATGACGCCGCCTTCGAAGACGCGCGACAGACGCCCCGTATCATAGATGCCCGCTTCCAGGTTGCGCTGCACCCGATGGCAGATCTCAAGATCCTCTCTGGCGATCTGATAGCCCCAATCGATCAGCGCCTCGCGTTCGGCGCGCTTGTCTTCGTCGATGTCGGTCAGAAGATAGCGGTAGGTGAGACGCATCTTGCGCGGGCCGGCAGGCTCAAGCTGCGCGACGTTCATGCCCCAATTATACATGTTGATGAACAGGCCCGGGAGCCGCCACACCCACAAGCCATCGGTTACGCCGCCATCGCGGGCGGCCGCCTTGTGGATCTGCACCGTGTCGCCCACCGTTTCGATGGAATAGGACGACATGTCGATCGACGCGTTGAGGCCGGGATGAATGGTCGGGATATGCCAGGCCTCGGCATAATTGTCGGCGTAGGTCT
>JAPUEF010000136.1 GCA_027492655.1 Alphaproteobacteria bacterium
AATGCGTCCGCGCCGGCGGCAAGCACAACGACCTCGACAATGTCGGCTACACCGCCCGTCACCACACCTTTTTCGAGATGCTGGGGAACTTCTCCTTCGGCGACTATTTCAAGGAACAGGCGATCAAGCTCGCCTGGGATCTCGTCTCCGGCACGTTTGGCCTGAACAAGGATCGCCTGCTCGTCACCGTCTATTCCGAGGACGAGGATGCGGCCGCCCTGTGGCGCAAGATCGCCGGCTTCTCCGACGACAAGATCATCCGCATCCCTACGTCCGACAATTTCTGGTCGATGGGCGATACCGGCCCCTGCGGCCCGTGTTCGGAGATCTTCTACGACTACGGCCCCTCCGTCGCCGGCGGACCGCCGGGCAGCGAAGACCAGGACGGCGATCGTTTCGTCGAGTTCTGGAACCTCGTCTTTATGCAGTACGAGCAGCTGCCGGGCGGCGAACGCATCAACCTGCCCAGGCCCTCCATCGACACCGGCATGGGGCTGGAGCGCATCGCCTCCATCCTGCAGGGCAAGACCTCCAACTACGACACCGATCTCTTCCGCGCCCTGATCGAAGCCTCGGCCTCGCTGACCGGCGTGGCGGCGGACGGGCCGCAGGCGGCCAGCCACCGGGTCATCGCCGATCATCTGCGCGCCTCGTCGTTTCTGATCGCCGATGGCGTGATGCCCTCGAACGAGGGGCGCGGCTATGTGCTTCGCCGCATCATGCGCCGCGCGATGCGGCACGCTCATCTGCTGGGCGCGAAAGACCCGCTGATGTATCGTCTCGTCCCGGTTCTGGTCGCCCAGATGGGCGCGGCCTATGGCGAACTCATCCGCGCCGAGGCGCTGATCCAGGAAACGCTGAAGCTGGAGGAAATCCGCTTCCGCCAGACGCTGGAGCGCGGCCTGCGCCTTCTCGACGAAGCGGTCGGCAACATGCACGGGGCCGAGCTTCCGGGCGACGTCGCCTTCCGCCTTTACGACACGTTCGGCTTCCCGCTCGATCTGACGCAGGATGCGCTGAGGGCCAGAAACCTCACCGTCGATCTTCCCGGCTTCGACGCCGCCATGGCGGCGCAGAAGGCGGCGGCCCGCGCCGCGTGGGCGGGCTCGGGCGAGGCCGCCACCGAAACCGTGTGGTTCGGCATCCGCGAGCGCGAAGGCGGCACCGAATTCCTCGGTTATGACGCCGATACCGCACAGGGTCGCATTGTCGCGCTCGTGAAGAACGGAGCCGAGGTGCCGTCGCTCGAAGCCGGCGACGAAGGCGCCGTCATCGTCAATCAGACGCCCTTCTATGCCGAAAGCGGCGGTCAGACCGGCGATACCGGAACGATCGCCGAGGGCGCGTCGTCATTCATCGTCAGCGATACGGCCAAGAAACTCGGCGCGCTGCATGTCCATATGGGCAAGCTCGCCGCCGGCCGCCTTCAGGTGGGCGACGAGGTGACGCTCGCCATCGACGCCGCCCGCCGCCGCACCACCCGCGCCAACCATTCTGCGACCCATCTCCTGCACGAGGCGCTGCGCCGCGTGCTGGGCGAGCACGTCACGCAGAAGGGGTCTCTGGTCACGCACGACAAGCTGCGCTTCGATTTCAGCCATCCGAAGGCCGTCACGCCCGCCGAGCTCGCGGCGGTGGAGGCCGAGGTGAACCGCGTCGTCCGCGAGAACAACGCGGTCTCCACCCGGCTGATGACGCCGGATGACGCCATCGCCGCCGGTGCTCTCGCGCTCTTCGGCGAGAAATACGGCGACGAGGTCCGCGTTCTCTCGATGCCCAGCGCCAGCGATGGCGCGGGCCGCATCTTCTCGGTCGAACTTTGCGGCGGCACCCATGTCGCGCGCCTCGGCGATATCGCCCTTTTCAAGATCGTTTCGGAAAGCGCGGTCGCATCCGGCGTTCGCCGTATCGAGGCGCTGACCGGCGAGGCGGCGCGCCTCTGGCTTGAGCATCAGGCCGGCATCGCGCGCGAAGCCGCAGCGGCGTTGAAGAGCCAGCCCGCCGAGCTGGTGGACCGCGTCGTCTCGCTGGCCGAAGACCGCCGCCGTCTGGAGCGCGAACTGGCCGAAGCGAAGAAGAAGCTGGCGCTCGCCGGACCGGCTGCCGCCGGCGGCGAGGAGATCGAGCAACTGGGCGACGTGAAGGTCATCCTCAAATCGGTCGCGGGCGTGCCGGCGAAGGAGTTGAAGTCGCTGGCCGACGAAGCCCGCGCGAAGCTCGGCTCGGGCGTCGCGGCCTTCGTCACCGACGATGGCGGCAAGGCCTCCATCGTCGTCGCGGTTACGCCCGATCTCACCACACGTTTCGATGCGGTCGCGCTGGTGCGCGTCGCGAACGAGAAGCTCGGCGGCAAGGGCGGCGGCGGGCGGCCCGACATGGCGCAGGCGGGGGGGCCCGATCCAGCGCAGGCCGGGGCGGCGCTCGACGCCATCCGCGCCGCGCTCTCCAGCGCAGCGGCGGCCTGAGCGGATGGCTGCCGGAACCAACGCGCTCTGGCAGTTCAAGGATGCGATGGTGTTCCTGGCGGCCGCCGGCGTCGGCGTGCCGCTGCTCCAGCGCTTCAAGGTCAACCCCGTCCTGGGATTCATGCTGGCCGGCATCGCGGTCGGGCCTTACGGGCTCGGCCGTCTCGTCGGTGAGTACGACTGGCTGCGCTACCTCACGATCGCCGATGTGGAGGAGTTCGAGGGGCTGGGGGAGATCGGCGTCATCTTCCTTCTCTTCACCATCGGTCTCGACGTTTCGTTCAGGCGGCTCTGGCATCTGCGCCGTCTGGTGTTCGGGCTCGGCTCGGCGCAGGTGGTGCTGACCGCCCTGCTGCTGGGGCTGTCGCTGTTCGCCACCGGCATCTCGTTCGGCGCAGCCATCGTCGCGGGCCTTGGACTGGCGCTTTCCTCCACCGCCGTCGCCATGCAGGTGCTGATCGCCCGGCATCGCTTTGCAACCACCGAAGGACAAACAGCGTTCGCCATCCTGCTGATGCAGGATCTCACGGTCGTTCCCATCCTTTTCCTGGTGGGCGCGCTGGGTGCGTCCAGCGCGACGGACATGACCGACGAGATCCTCCATACGCTGTGGGTCGGGGCCATCGCGGTCGGTCTGCTGCTGCTGGCGGGGCGCTTCGTGGTGCCCGCCGCGATGCGGGCGGCGGCGCAGGCGCAAAGCCACGAGCTGTTCGTCGCGGTCGTGCTGCTGGTCGCGATGATCAGCGCCGTCGTCACCGGCTATGCCGGCCTGCCCACTTCGCTCGGGGCCTTCATCGCCGGCGTCATGCTCGCCGAAAGCGCCTTCAAGCATCAGGTCGAAACCGATATCGAACCCTTCAAGGGGCTGCTGCTCGGTCTCTTCTTCGTCTATGTCGGCATGTCGATCGACATTCCTTTCGTGTGGGCGAATATCGGCCAGATTCTCGTTTCGCTCGCGGGACTGGTCGCCATCAAGGCGGTCGCGCTTCTGGCGCTCGCCAGCCTTTTCCGCATCCCGCTCGCCACCGGCATCCAGGTGTCGTTCCTGCTCGCGCATGGCGGCGAATTCGCGCTCATCCTGCTGGCGGCGGCGGGGGCGGCCGGGTTGATCGAACCCGGCGCGCAGCAAATCCTCATCGCCACCGTGGTGCTTTCCATGGCGCTGACCTCGCCGATGGACGAGATCGGCCGGCGCATCGGCGGTTTCGTCGAAGGCCGCAGGGCCGAACGTCCGCGCCTGCAGACCGACGACCGTGACGGTCCGGTCATCATCGGCGGTTATGGCCGCGTCGGCCAGATGATCGCCCAGGTACTCGACGCGGAATTCGTGCCGTGGATCGCCATCGAGGCCGATCCGGTCGCCGTCAACGCCGCGCGCAAACAAGGCGCTTCGGTTTTCTTCGGCGACGCCACGCGCAAGGAGATTCTCATGCGGGGCGGCGCCAATCGCGCGCCTGCCTTCGTCGTTACGCTGTCGAACCCGCAGCTCGCCGAACGCATGGTGCGCGCAGTGCACAGCGAATGGCCGGGAGCGAAGCTGTTCGCCCGGGCGAAGGACTGGAAGCACGCCGATCACCTGCGCAGTCTCGGCGTGGACGACGTGATCCCCGAGGCGGTGGAAGGCAGTCTTCAGCTCGCCGCTCATGTGCTCGACGGGCTCGGCTTCACCGAGGAGCAGGTGACGGCGCGGATCGAGGAAGAGCGCGAGCGCGCGAAATTCAGTCATGCCTGAAACAAAAAAACCCCGCCGGAGCGGGGCCTTTCCGTTCGCGCAAACCCCGCTTACGCGGCGGCGGTCAGGTCTTCCGAAACCTTGTCGAGGAAGCCTTCGGTGGTCAGCCATGACTGATCGGGACCGACCAGAACCGCCAGATCCTTCGTCATAAAGCCGTTCTCGACGGTCGCGATGGTCACGTCTTCCAGCTTCTGGGCGAAGGCGGCCAGCGCCTCGTTACCGTCCAGCGTGGCGCGGTGCTGCAGCCCGCGCGTCCAGGCGAAGATCGAGGCGATGGAGTTGGTCGAGGTCTTCTCGCCTTTCTGGTGGGCGCGGAAATGGCGCGTCACCGTGCCATGGGCCGCTTCCGCCAGCACGGTCTTGCCGTCCGGCGTCATCAGCACCGAGGTCATCAGGCCCAGCGAGCCGAAGCCCTGCGCGACCGAATCCGACTGCACGTCGCCATCGTAGTTCTTGCACGCCCACACGAAGCCGCCGGACCACTTCATGGCCGACGCCACCATGTCGTCGATCAGGCGGTGCTCATAGGTCAGGCCTGCGGCTTTGTACTTGTCGGCGAATTCCTTGTCGAAGACCGCCTGGAAGATGTCCTTGAAGCGACCGTCATAGGCTTTGAGGATCGTGTTCTTGGTGGACATGTACAGCGGGAAGCCGCGGTTCAGCGCATAGACCATGCTGGTGCGCGCGAACTCTTCGATGGAGCTGTCGAGGTTGTACATGCCCATCGCGACGCCCGACGATTTGAAGTCATAGACTTCATGCTCGATGGTCTTTCCGTCCGCGCCCGTGAAGGTCATCGTCAGCTTGCCGGGGCCGGGCACCAGGAAGTCGGTCGCCTTGTACTGGTCGCCGAAGGCGTGGCGGCCGACGACGATGGGCTGGGTCCAGCCGGGCACCAGGCGCGGCACGTTCTGGCAGATGATCGGCTCGCGGAAGATCACGCCGCCCAGCACGTTGCGGATCGTGCCGTTGGGCGACTTCCACATCTTCTTCAGGCTGAACTCCTTCACGCGGGCTTCGTCCGGCGTGATGGTCGCGCATTTCACGCCGACGCCGTATTTGGCGATGGCGGCGGCGGCGTCCAGCGTGACCTGATCGTCGGTCGCGTCGCGATGCTCGATCCCCAGATCATAAACCTCGATGGGAATGTCGAGATAGGGAAGGATCAGCTTCTGCTTGATGAGCGCCCAGATGATCCGGGTCATCTCATCGCCGTCGAGATCCACGACGGGGTTTGCGACTTTGATCTTGGCCATGTTTTCCTCGAATAGGGCGGGGCGTTTGCCTGCGGACTGGGCAGGGTATAACAGCGCCCCGCCGCGCCCGTGAAGGACCGATGACCGCTCAATCCAACGAATTTCCGCCCCCGGCCGTCGTTCTGGTCGAACCTCAGCTGGGCGACAATATCGGGGCCGTCGCGCGCGCGATGGCCAATTTCGGCCTCACCGAGCTGCGCCTGGTGCGTCCGCGCGACGGGTGGCCGAATGTCCGGGCCTATGCGGTCTCGTCCGGCGCGACCTGGGTGCTGGACGGGGTGAAAGTGTTCGACACGACGGCGGAGGCGCTGGCCGATCTGACGCTGGTTCTCGCCACCACCGCCCGCGACCGCGAAATGGCGAAAGAGGTTCTGGTTCCGGCGGAAGCGGCGAAGCGCCTGCGCGAAGTTTCATCGGCCGGCGCGCGTACCGGCCTGATGTTCGGCTCGGAACGGGCGGGCCTCGTCAACGAGGACGTGGTGCTGGCCGACGCCATCATCACCATCCCCACCGACAGCCGCTTCACCTCGATCAATCTGGCGCAGGCCGCCTTGCTGGCGTTCTACGAATGGCACAAGGCGGCCGATACCACGCCCGCCGCCAGTCTCGATCTTGGCCGTTTCGATCTTGCGAAGAAGGAAGACCTCGTGGGGTTCTTCTCGCAGATCGAGCGCGAGCTGGACGAGGCCGGGTTCCTGTTTCCGCCGGCCAAGGTGCCCGCCATGATCCGCAACATGCGCAATATCTGGCATCGCGCCCAGCTGTCGGAACAGGACGTGCGCACGCTGCGCGGCATCGTGACGGCGCTGGTCCATCGCCCGCACGCCAAACGCAACGCCGAACGCGATGCCGCAAAGGAGACGTCATGACGATCCGCGAAGGGTTCGCTTCGGTCGGCGACGCCAATCTGCATTATCTCGCAGCGGGCGATCCCGCGAAGCCCATGCTGCTTTTCCTGCACGGTTTCCCGGAATATGCCGGCGCATGGCGCGCGACGATGGCGCGGCTTTCGGACCGCTTCTTTTGCGTCGCGCCCAATCAGCTCGGCTATGATCTGTCCGACAAACCGGACGATGTCGCGCGCTATCGCGCCAAGGCACTGATCGAGGACGTGTGCGAATTCGTCGAGGCGTTCCCGCCGCGCCGCAAGTTCACGCTGGTCGCGCACGATTGGGGCGGCGCGATTGCGTGGGGCTATGCGCTCAAACATCCCGAGACGCTGGAGCGGCTGGTCATCGTCAACGCGGTGCACCCCGCCGCCTTCCAGCGCGAGCTGGGCCGCAATCCCGATCAGGCGAAGGCCAGCCAGTACATCGTCGATATGCAGGCTGAGGACGCCGACGCGGCGTTTGCGGCGGACGATTTCGCACGGCTGCGCCATTCCTTCCGCCAGATCGAAGCGAAAGGCCTGTTCGGACCTGACGAGCTTGCGCGGTATCGCGCCGCCTGGTCGCAGCCGGGCGCGGTCCGCGCGATGCTGAACTGGTATCGCGCGATGCGGGTGAAGCCCAAAGGCGGGGGCGAAGCGGGCACGCCCAAGGTCTATGACGACGCGGCGCTGACCGTGCGCGTCAAGACGCTGGTTCTGTGGGGACTGAAGGACGAGTCGCTGCTGCCGGGTTGCATCGACGGTCTCGACCAGTGGGTGCCGGATCTGACGTTGAAGACATTCCCCGAAGCCTCGCACTGGCTGGTGCATGAGGAGGGCGAAGCCGTGGCGCACGAGATCGCGGCGTTCGCAGGAGGCGCGCGATGAACCGTCCCCTGCTTGGCCCGGACGTGAAGCTCTATAATCCGGCCTATATCCATCCTTCCGCGCTGATATATGGCGACGTGACGCTGCGCGACGGCTGCAGCGTCTGGCCGAATGTCGTGATGCGGGCCGAGATGTACCGCATCGACATCGGACCGAACGCCAATATCCAGGATTTCGTGATGATCCATGTCGGCGACGGAGCCGACGCCATCGTCGGCGCGAATTGCTCCATCACCCACCACGTCACGCTGCATGGGTGCACGATCGGGGATAATTGCCTCATCGGCATCGGGGCGACGATCATGGACCGCTGCGTGATCGGCGAGAATTCCATCGTGGCGGGCGGCGCATTCCTGAAGGAAGGCTCGGTGATCCCGCCGAACTCCATCGTCATGGGCCAGCCGGGCAAGGTGACGAAGACCCGCAATAACGCCGCCGCCAATGCGCTGAACGCCTTCCTCTACCGCCGCAATGCCGAAAGCTATGCGAAGGGCGAGTATCGTGTGTGGAGCAGTCCGGCGTTCCGCGACGAAATCGCCACGGAAATGGCGCGTCTGAAAGCGCTGTACGGCGAGGGCGCATGAGCCTCGCCTATGCGATGATCGGCGGCGGGCCGGGCGCGATGATCGGCGACGCGCATCGCCTTGCGGCGCGCGCTGCGGGCTGGACCCTCGTTGCGGGGGCGTTCTCCTCGGACCCCGCGAAATCGCGCCAGCAGGCTGAAGCTCAGGGTCTGCCGCCCGAGCGCGGCTATGCCGACTGGCGAGCGCTGATCGCCGATGCCGCCGCACTGGGTCTCGATGTCATCGTGATCGCCACGCCTAATCACCTTCACGCCGCGCCGGCCATCGCGGCGCTGAATGCCGGCCTTCATGTCGTCTGCGACAAGCCGCTGGCGACAAGCCGTGCGGAAGCCGAGGCGATCGCGGCGGCGGCGGCGCGCGCCGGGAAGCAGGTGGGCGTCACCTATACCTATGCCGGATTCACGGCCCTGCGGCATGCGGCGAAACGGGTCGCGGAAGGCGCGATCGGCACGCTGCGTCTTGTGCAGGCGGAATATTTTCAGGACTGGCTGACGACACGTCTGGAAGACAGCGGATTGTCGCTCGCGGCGTGGCGCATGGACCCGGCGCGCAGCGGTCCGGCGGGCGCGACGGCCGATCTCGGCACCCATCTCTGGCAGCTTGTCTCGATGCTCACCGGCGTCGAGCCGGAGGCGGTCTCCGCCGATCTGTCCGCGCAGGTCGCCGGCCGCGCGCTCGACGATACGGGCCTCGTCAGGCTGCGTTATGCGGGCGGGGCGCGCGGGCAGATCGCGGTGACGCAGGCTGCGGCCTGCGGCGGCGGCGGTCTCAGGCTGTCGATCATGGGCGACAGAGGCGGCCTTTCCTGGTCGCTCGATGCGCCGTTTCAGTTGAAGCAGCTTGGCGTAGGGAAAGCCGACGCGCCTGTGATCGTGCCTGACGATGATCCCTATGCAGGCATCAAGGGGCCGCCGCCCGGATTCCTTGCCGCCTTCGCCGCCGTTTATCGCGGCTTCGCCGAAGCGATCGAGGCCGGCGCGCCGGTCTATCCGGGAATCGCCGAGGGCGTGTCGGGTATGGCTTTCATCGAGGCGGCGCTGGCTTCGGCGCGCGCCGACGGCGCATGGGTGAACCTTTGATCGGCTTCGACGACTTCCTGAAAGTGGATATCCGCGCCGGCACGGTGCTGCGCGCCGAACCCTTCCCGGAAGCGCGCAAGCCCGCCTTCAAGCTGTGGATCGACTTCGGGCCGGAGATCGGCGAGCGGCGGAGTTCGGCCCAGATCACGGTCCGGCACCGGCTGGAAGACCTGCCCGGGCGGCAGGTCATCGCCGTGGTGAATTTCCCGCCGCGCCAGATCGGGCCTTTCATGTCCGAGGTGCTGGTCCTCGGACATCACGACGCCGACGGTCATGTGGTGCTGCTGGGACCGGATTTTCCGGTGCCCAACGGCGCGCGGATGATGTGATCAGAGCGGCTTCAGCGACTTCACGGTGGCGTCGAAGAGCGCCTTCTCGGCTTCGAAATTGCCGGCCTTCGTGTAGCAGCCGGCATTGATGATCTTGCCGGTCATGGCGACGAAGCCCATGCGGGCGGCGACCGGCGTGCTTTCGGCGGTGAAATGGATCGTCGCGATCTGCAGATATTTGCCGCCGATATCGATGGCTTCGGCCTCGCTGACCTCGATTTCGGTGGGGTTCATGGCGATGAACGAGGCCCAGCCTTCGCGGGTCAGCGGCTGGGAGAACTGCTCGTTGATCTGGTCCTGGGTGAACGAGAGCTGCGGGCGATCGACGAACTGGGCGTTGCAGTTGCTGCCGCTGGCGGCGTCCTTGGGCTTGGCCGTGACGAGGTTCTGGGCATCGGCGGGCGTGACGTCCCAGCCTTCGGGGAAGTCGATGGTATATTGCGTTTCGGAATGGGTGAAGGCCGCGAGAGTGAGGGCGGCGGCAGCGGCGGCGAAGGCAAGGGACAGGCGGCGCATCGGTCAGCTCCGGGTGAGGTCGGGCTAAAATCCCAGAAATGCGATCCGATTCCCAGTGAAACCGGAGTTCCGGGCGCTAGAAAACGCGCAATCGCTTGACTCGGGGCAGGCCATCCGTATGTTGCGCCGCCTTCGCATGGGGTCAGGCCCGGCGGAGCATGCACCCGTGACAGTTCGCTGTCTGTCGGCCTCGCAAGGGGCAGAGGAGGGGCGTTTCCGAACCTGACGCGAGACGACAAGGAACCGTCATGACCAAGCGCCTGAGCGCCAAGCACAAGATTTCCCGCCGCATCGGCCAGAATCTTTGGGGCACCTCGAAGAGCCCCGTCAACAAGCGCGAAAGCGGCCCCGGCCAGCACGGCGCGCGCCGCAAGAGCAAGATTTCGGACTTCGGCGTGCAGTTGCGCGCCAAGCAGACGCTCAAGGGCTATTACGGCAACATCAACGAGCGCCAGTTCCGCAAGATCTTCGCCGAGGCGAACCGTCTGCGCGGCGACACCGGCGAAAACATGATCGGCCTGCTGGAGCGCCGCCTGGATGCGGTCATGTACCGCGCCAAGTTCGCCGCCACCCCGTTCGCCGCCCGTCAGTTGGTCAACCACGGCCATGTGAAGCTCAACGGCCGCCGCCTCAACATCGCTTCGGCGCTGGTGAAGGAAGGCGACGTGGTCGAGCTGACCGCGAAGGCGACGCAGATGGTGCCGGTCATCGCCGCGACCCAGTCGCCGGAGCGCGACGTGCCGGATTATCTGGAAGTCGATCACGCCAAGGGCACGGTGAAGCTGACCCGTACGCCGAAGCTTTCGGACGTGCCGTATCCGGTTCAGATGAACCCGAACCTGATATGGTCTTTTTTGGGGGCGTGATCTCCGCGAAGTATAAAAAAAAACAACGGCCGCATCGTGCGATGCGGCCGTTTTTCTTCGCCCTGTCCGTTCAGCCCGGCGAAGGCGGGGGCGGCACAGGCTGCAGATCCGGCTGCGCGGGAATTTTCGCATCGCCGATCCACTTGCGGATGCTGCCTTCGGGGCTGGCGATGTCGTCGATCTCCCAGCTGTTGCGGAGCGCTTTCAGCGAATAGGTCACGACGCGCGTTTCGGCGCCGATCTTGAAGGTGGCTTCCACGGTGGCGGTTTCCGGCGTCTGCGCGGTGGTCTTGGTCGCAACGTCGGTCGGTTCCCACTCCTGCGCCATCATAAAGACGTCGCCGTCGATCACCGGCTCATCGACGTAATAGATGGTCTTGTAGCGGGCGAGCAGGTCGGCGCTGAAATGCGTGAGGATGAGGGAATCGGTGGTCGCCCGGCCCAGCTCGGGGCTGACGGCCTCGGCTTCCAGCTTGGTGTCGTAAAGGCTTTTGACGAAAACGTCCGGCGCGACGGTTTCGGCCGGCGGCGGCGGGATGTCGGCGGCGGCGATGGATGCGCCCAAGATGAGCGCACCGGCGAGTGAGAGAATTCTGAACATCTGAAGTCCCCAGGCGAAGGCATGACCCTCAGCGGTCATCCGGGGAACTTTCTAAGCCTATTTCCGGCGCTGGAAGCGCGGCGTTACGCCGCTTGTTCGAGCTTCACGCCCTTTTCGGCGAGAAAAGCCTTCAGCTCGCCGGTTTCGAACATTTCACGCACGATGTCGCAGCCGCCGACGAACTCGCCCTTCACGTAGAGCTGGGGGATGGTCGGCCACTGGGAGAAGTCCTTGATCCCCTGACGGATTTCCGCGTCGGCCAGGACATTCACGTCGTGAAAATCGACGCCGACATGCTGAAGGATCTTGGCGACGGTGGCCGAGAAACCGCATTGGGGGAAATTCTGGGTGCCTTTCATAAACAGCACCACGTCGTTTCCATCGATGGTCGACTGGATGGCGTCGAAAACGGGCGTGCTCATGGGCGGTTCTCCAAAGGTGCTCTAGAGCTAGGGATGACGGGCGCGACGGTCAAGATTTGGGCACGGCCGTGGTGAGCGCCAGCGCATGCAGTTCCCCGCCCATACGGCCGCCGAGCGCCTCGAAAACCAGCTTGTGCTGAGCGACACGGGTTTTCCCGGCGAAGGCGGCCGAGACGACGTGGGCGGCGTAGTGGTCGCCGTCACCGGCGAGGTCGGTGATGGTGACGGCCGCATCCGGCAGCGCCGCCTTGATGAGGTGTTCGATATCCGCCGCGTTCATGGGCATGGAATGGCTCCTTCGACCTAATATAGAGGCGATTGCCCCACCCGTCTCGCGCTTCGCGCGATCCACCCTCCCCTGAAGGGGAGGGATGGGCAGCTAGTTCAGCGGGGCGGCCATGAGATTGGGGAAGAAGCCTTCGGAAGCCGCACGCATTTGCGGGATATCGAGCCAGACGAGATCGTTGATGCGGTAGTGCCGGCCGCCGGCGATGCCGAGGCGGATGGCGGGAACGCCCGCGGTCTTTGCTTCGGCCAGGATCTTCTTCGAGACGTCTTCCGGCGCGGCGATGAGGTAACGGGCCTGATCTTCGCCGAAGAGGAAGG
This sequence comes from Alphaproteobacteria bacterium, assembly GCA_027492655.1. Classification (GTDB taxonomy): domain Bacteria; phylum Pseudomonadota; class Alphaproteobacteria; order Micropepsales; family Micropepsaceae; genus JADZAI01. The sequence goes on from JAPUEF010000136.1 coordinate 12,216, forward strand.
CATGCGGTTCGACGCCTTCCGGCAGGTCGATCTGCGAGCCGATATCCTCGACCTTGGAGGCCATGATCATTTCGGCGAGGGCGACGATGAGGCCGCCGTCGGAAAGATCGTGCACGGTGTCGATCTCGCCGCGTTCGATATAGCCACGGACGAAATCGCCATTGCGCTTTTCCGCTGCGAGATCGACCGGCGGCGGGGCGTGGTCTTTGAGGCCATGCACGTCGCGGGCGTAGATCGACTGACCCAGCCAGCCTTTGGTCTCGCCGATGAGCAGAACCTGATCGCCCCAGCGCTTCAGCGGGATGGAGGCGTTCTTCGTCACGTCTTTCAGCAGGCCGACGCCGCCGATGGCGGGCGTGGGCATGATGCCCTGGCCGTTGGTCTCGTTGTAGAGCGAGCAATTGCCGGAGACGACGGGATAGCCGAGCGCGAGTCCGGCCTCTTTCAGGCCCTGAACCGCACCGACGAACTGGCCCATGATCTCGGGCTTTTGCGGGTTGGCGAAGTTCATGTTGTCGGTATAGGCGAGCGGGGTGCCACCGACGGCGGTGATGTTGCGCCAGGTTTCGGCGACGGCCTGCTTGCCGCCTTCGACCGGATCGGCGAGGCAATAGCGCGGCGTGCAGTCGGCGGTGACGGCCAAGGCCTTGTTCGAGCCATGGACTCGGACGATGGCGGCGTCGCCGCCGGGGCCTTGCGCGGTGTCGTTCATCACCGTCGAATCGTACAGCTCCCAGATCCAGCGGCGCGAGGCGAGATCGGCCGAGCCGAGCATGGCGCGTAGCGTGGCGTTGTAATCTTCCGGGGCCGGGCAGGCGGCGGGCGTCAGCTCGGGCTTTTTCGGCGTCGGCACCCAGGGGCGCTCGTAGCGCGGGGCGTTCTCGTCGGCGAGGGCGGAGACGGGCAGGTCGGCCATCACCACGCCCTTGTGCTTCACGACGAGGCGCTTGGTGTCGGTGACGCGGCCGATGATCGCGAAATCGAGACCCCATTTGTCGAAGATCGCCTTGGCCTCGGCCTCGCGGCCGGGCTTGAGGATCATCAGCATGCGCTCCTGGCTTTCGGAGAGCAGCATCTCGTAGGCAGTCATGTTCTCCTCGCGCTGGGGAACATGATCGAGGTCGAGTTCGAGGCCCGCTTCGCCCTTCGAGGCCATTTCGGCGGAGGAGGAGGTGAGGCCGGCGGCGCCCATATCCTGGATCGCGACGATGGCGTCGGAGGCCATGAGTTCGAGGCAGGCTTCCAGCAGCAGCTTTTCGACGAACGGGTCGCCGACCTGCACGGTGGGGCGCTTTTCCTCAGAGTCGTCGTCGAATTCGGCGGAGGCCATGGTGGCCCCGTGAATGCCGTCGCGACCGGTTTTCGAGCCGACATAGACGACCGGGTTGCCGATGCCGGAGGCGGCCGAGAGGAAAATCTTGTCGGCGCGGGCGAGGCCGACGCACATCGCGTTGACGAGGATGTTGCCGTTATAGCTGGGGTCGAAATTCACCTCGCCCGCGACGGTCGGCACGCCCATGCAGTTGCCGTAGCCGCCGATGCCGGCGACGACGCCTGAAACGAGGTGCTTCGTTTTCGGATGTGACGGTTCGCCGAAACGCAGCGCGTTCAGCATCGCGACGGGGCGCGCGCCCATCGTGAAGACGTCGCGCATGATGCCGCCCACGCCCGTCGCCGCGCCCTGATACGGCTCGATGAAGGAGGGGTGGTTGTGGCTCTCCATCTTGAAGATGCAGGCATCGCCATCGCCGATATCGATGACGCCGGCATTTTCGCCGGGGCCGTGAATGACCTGCGGCCCGGTGGTCGGCAGGGTCTTCAGCCAGACGCGCGTGGATTTGTAGGAGCAGTGCTCGGACCACATGACCGAAAAGACGCCCAGTTCCGTGAGGTTCGGCGTGCGGTTCAGCAGGCGGAGAATGTTCGCGTATTCGTCCGGGCTGAGCCCGTGTTCCGCGACGATTTCCGGCGTGATTTCGGTCGAATTGGCGCTCATGCGGGGCTTCTAGCCGAGGGGAGCGATTCAGGCGAGTCGCAGGTGGGTGCGAAAGAAAATTTCACGAGAGCGACACGAACGATCTTTGAGCGTCGAAAACTGCAGGTGGGGCGCTACGGGTCTCCGGGCTAGGTATAGTGTCCCATCGCGTCCAGGCCACAACGACTCGTTTTCGCGTTTTTTGGGTGGCCGCAATTGAACGTCGAAATCTCGATATGCCGATCGCTCCTTCGGCCGGCTGCGGGCGCATTCCTGCCGCCAAGGTCGGGGGGAGAACAAAAAAGGAATATAAGTCTATATCGGCATTGTTCAAGCGCCGGGCGTCAGGTGGCCGTCATAGGCGACGATGAGGCCGGTGAGGGGGTGGCGAATTTCGACGTGAAAGTGAAAGCGCCCGTCGATGTCTGCCTCCCACGCGGTGCTGTGCGGGCCGGCCCAGAGCGGTAGAGGAATGCCGAAGATACGCCAGCGGCGCAGAACGAGATCGAGGCGGCCATTGTCGGCGACCAGCGCCATGTCGAAGGCGGTGGGGCCGAAGCGTTCGGTGACGAGATAGGCCGCGCGGCCGACGCCGGCAGACTGTGTGCTGGTCATGGCGTGCGGGCCGAAGCGGCGGCGCCAGGTCTCCGTGCCATCCGGTGCGCGCTCAAAGCGGACCTCGACCGGCACGCTTTCGGCGGCGGGGGGAAAGCCGAACAGCCAGGCGGCGAGACGCCCGAGAGGATTGCGGCCGCGCCGGACACGCGCGGTGCCCCTGCCGCCGGGGCCTTCATGCATTGCGCGGATGGCGGGCGGGAGGCTGGCCCAGGCCGTGCCGAACAGGTCGGGATAGAGGCCCTGCGGCGGGGCGCTGTCGTCGCGGCGGCCGGTATAAATCGTGCGTTCGGCGAACAGCGCCTCGTAGTCGGCGAGGTCGAGATCATCCGTCGCGGCACGCGCGCCGGGGGCTGGCAGGCGTCCATCGAGCAGGCGGCGGATAATGCCATCGACCGCCATCGACGGGATGAGCGGGCCGTCATTGCCTTCGGCCAGAAGGTGCCAGGAGCGGGCATGGCGCGCGCCGCCGGCATCGGCGCCGGTGATGGCGATGAACATGCCGCCGCGATGTTCGCCCCAGCGCACGGTGTTGATGACAGCCGACATCACGGGCGCGAGGAAGGACAGCGACGGCAACAGGCGCAGGCGCACCAGCCAGGCGGCGGCGATGAGCAGGCGATGGAGCACGAGCGGCGTGGGACCGGCCCCCATCCAGACGGTTTTCAGTTCGGGCCTTAGCGCAGGCAGGGCGCGGAGATCGGGAACATCGACCAGAGAGAACAGCGCGCTGTGGAGCGGCAGGCGGCCGGGGGGCGCGATCGTGGCGCGCATATGGCTGGTGAAGGGATAGCCGGTGGCGTCTTCGCCATCGCGGCGGATCGCGACCGGACGCCCCGCATAGGACGCGATGGCGCGGATGACGTTGAGGCCGACGCCGGCATAGGGCGAGGGCGCGATGCCGCCATGGACGGTCTGAATAGTGGCAAGCCCTTCGCCCAGCGCGCGCATGACGGCGGCGGTGAGGACGGGGAAGCTGGAGACGCCCGAGAGCACGAACACGCCGGCGTCGCGGGCCGCAGCGTCGAAGGCGGCGATGCCGGCGACGAAGTCCGAGCCGTCGGCGAGATCGAGATAGGCGATGCGGGCCGCGATGCAGGCTTCGACCAGCCGGAAGGGGCGCGCGCCATAGGCCTGGAAGGGGCCGCTGGCATCGACGACGAGGGCGGGTGCGAGGGAAGCGAGCTGAACAGCAAGATCGCCGCTGCGGTCGAAACGTGCGGGCGTGAGGCGAGCCTTTGCCGCGGTGCGCGCGGCGCAGAACGATCTGGCTTTTGCCTCGTCACGTCCGGCGACGATGAGGTGGAGGCGTGGATCGCCTTCCAGCAATTCAACCGTGCGGCCGCCGAATGTGCCGTAGCCGCCGACGATGAGGATGGTGAGCGCGCCCGTCATGTGAAGAAGCGGTCCCTTTCGGCGGGATCAGGCATCAGGCAGGCGTCACGCGCGCCGAACCAGGCGATGCGGTTGCGGGCGATGCGGAAATAGAGCCAGTCGGACACAAAGCGCGGCAGGGCCTTGCCGGCGAGCGCCAGCCACCACGGGAAGCCGAGATGGCGGAGGATTTCGATCGCCGCATCGGCTTTCTGATGGAGCCGCCCGTCCTGAACCAGAAGGCTGGTGTAGGGATTTTCGGGGTCGATGCCGTAATGACGCGCCAAGGCTGCGCCGAGCGGCGACTGGATCGCGACCATGCGGAAACGCCGCGCCGTGTCGCGGCGCAGGACGAGCTGCGCGAAACGCGAACAGAGGACGCAGCGCCCGTCGAAGACGATCAGCGGCTTGTCGTCGGGAAAAGCAGGGACGGCGGGGTCGGCGCGATAGCTGCAGGGCTCGCGCGCCGGCGTCATCCTATTCCTCGAACCTCAGATGGTCGGCCTGGTATTCGGCTTCGAAGACCTTCTTGTAGGCGGCGATCACCGCGAACAGGAAGGCCGGATAGAGGAAGGTGGAGAGCAGGACGTTGCCGACCACGATGGCCTCGAACAGCTCGCGATACTGATAGTCCATCGGGATCATGTGGAGCATCAGCAGCGAGAAGGCGCCCTTCACGCCCGCGCCGGTGAGGATCATCCACCAGTGCAGCGAGATGGTGGGGATCTTGTCGGTCTTGCGGCTGATGAACGCGAAGAGGCCGAGATTGGCCATGCGGATGAGCGTGACGCCGATGAAGACCGAGACGATCTCGCTCCAGTGCTTGAGCAGGACATCGACATGGATGAGCTGGGCCATGGAGATGAAGAGCACGCTGGCCGCGATGATGGCGATG
>JAPUEF010000137.1:0-2672 GCA_027492655.1 Alphaproteobacteria bacterium
TGATCGGCGTCGTGATCTTCGCAGGCCTCGCCGCCTACGACACGCAGAAGATCAAGAACTCGTACTACGAAGGCGAAGCCGCCGAGATGACCACGAAGAAGCAGGTGATGGGCGCGCTGTCGCTCTACCTCGACTTCATCAACCTGTTCATCATGCTGCTGCGCCTCGTCGGCGACCGCCGCTGATCGAACCGTCAGGCTGAAATACGAAACCCCGGATGAAAACATCCGGGGTTTTTGTTTGTGGCCGGAGCTGATCCGGCCGTCAGGGCAGAATCTATCCCTCGACCGCCTTGATCAGCTTGGCGTCGAACACGCGCAGCACCTGTTTCAGATCATGTCCGCGTTTCAGGATCTGGCCGCCCGTCCCGACCACCGCGTAGGCGCCTTGTCTGGCGCGCAGTTTCGGATGCTTTTCGATCCGGTAGAGCGGCATTTCGCTGGCCCGGCGGAAGATCGAGAACACCGCGCTTTCGCGCAGCCAGTCGATGGCGTAGTCGCGCCACTCGCCGGCCGCCACCATGCGTCCGTAGATGTTCAGAATGGCGCTGAGTTCGCGCCGGTCGAAGGCGATCAGCGGCTGCGCCTTCGCCGTTGGTGCGCCCGGATCCTCCATCCGCGTCGGCTGGCGCATCGCCCCGCGGAGATCGACTATGTTCGTCGTATCGTCCATGCGGCGCAAAGCATGCGCCTCGATCGCCCCCGCCGCAACCCTTGTGACGCTTGCGTGACGCTTCAGAGCTTGCGCGCCAGCATCAGCCCGTCGCCCACCGTCAGCATGGCCGCCTCCACGCGCATATCGGCGGCGATATAGGCGTTGAGATCGCGGATCGCGGCGGTGCTCGCGTCGGCGTCCTTGTCGTCGGCCACCCGCCCGCTCCACAGCGCATTGTCGATGAGGATCAGCCCGCCGGGCCGCAGCAGTTCAAGGCACAGCGCGTAATAGGCGCCGTAATTTCCCTTGTCGGCGTCGATGAACGCGAAATCGTAGATGCCGGCGCGGCCTTCGCGCACGAAGCCTTCCAGCGTCTCCGCCGCCGGCCCCAGATGCAGCGCAATGCGATCCTCGACCCCGCCCAGCTTCCAGTATCTGCGCGCCCGTGCGGTGTACGCCTCCGAGACGTCCATCGCGTCGATCCGCCCGTCGGGTGGCAGCGCCTGGGCCACGCTCAGCGCCGAATAGCCGGTGAAAACCCCGATCTCCAGGCACAGCTTCGCGCCCGTCACATGGGCCAGCAGGCGCATGAACGCGCCCTGATCGCAGCCGATCTGCATACCGGCCACCGGCCCCATCGACGCCGTCTCCGCCCGGCAGAGCCGCTGCGCCTCGCTTTCGGGATGGCTGACACGTTCGACATAAGCGAGCAGCGGATCGGTCAGGGTCAGGAATTTCGACATCGGATTTTCCTTTCGGTGCAAGGACTTGAAATTAACCTGTGATGCTCGTCACGCAAACGGCCCCGTCGCGATTTCGCCTTGTTTCGGACAGGTCTTCGCCGCCTCCCCCCATCATATTCCTCTTTGTCAAAAGGCCCGGTGTCGGGGCGGTCACTTCATAGCCCCCCAGCCCCCTGCGATCGCTTCGGCGCCGGGCCTGAGACATACCCCCTAGACGATCTGACTTTCAGCCGGAGGCCCAAAGCCCTCCGGTTTTTTCTTGCGTCGCCCCCCGCCTCGCGCCCCAGATGGCGTCATAAAGTCATCGAAGGGAGAGACCGGCCATGCGGCTGAAAGACAGAGCGGCGATCGTCACCGGAGCGGCCTCCGGCATCGGACGCGCCACGGCGCAGCTTTTCGCGGAAGAAGGCGCGAAGGTTCTGGCGGTCGATGTGCCGTCCAGCGCCATCCTCACCGCGCACGAAGGCGTTCCGGGCATCGTGCCGCTGGCGCTGTCGATCATCGATCCGGGCGCGCCCGATCACATCGTGGGCGAGGCCGTCGCCCGCTTCGGCCGGCTCGACATTCTGATGAACAATGCCGGCGTTTCGGGCCGCCAGTTCATCGATCAGATCACCGACGAGGACTGGGACCGCACCATGGCGGTCAACGTGACCGCCCAGATGAAGCTGGCGCGCGCCGCCGTGCCGCATCTGCGCCAGAGCCCCGCCGGGCGCATCGTCAACGTCGCCTCGGTGATGGCCGAGGGCACCGATCTCGGCCTCTCCGCCTATTGCGCCTCGAAGGCCGGCGTCGCGGGCCTGACCCGCACGCTGGCGCTGGAACTGGGCCGCGACAACATCACCGCCAATTATCTGCTGCCCGGCGCGATCGAGACCGGCATGACCGGACCGCTATGGGCCGCCCGTCCCGACGTCGCCGATATCTGGGCGAAGAAATCGCCGCTGCGCCGCCACGGCCAGCCCATCGACCTCGCCCGCGCCGCCCTGTTCCTCGCCTCCGACGACGCCGCGTTCATCACCGGACATGGCCTGAACGTCGATGGCGGGCTGATGCTCAGAGTCTGATGGCGCAGCCGCCCGTCGAACCCGGTCTGCATCGCCTGCCGCACGCGCCGGTGGACTGGATCAGCCTGTTCGGCGGGCTGACCGCGACCGCTCTGACCGCCGCCGTCATCGCCGTCGCCCTGATGGCGGGTTTCGCCCATGCCAGCGCCCCTACCATCTTCCTGTTCGCGTTCGGCTATGCCTTCGTGGCGGCGCTGGCGATCGGCAT